>NZ_AP022570.1:2405402-2706077 GCF_010728325.1 Mycolicibacterium poriferae | reverse complement strand
ATCCCTGATCGACGGTGTCACCGCCGATGATGCTGGCGCCGACGACGCTGATCGGGGTTTCGGGATCACGTTCGCCACCGCCGATGGAATCGACGAGCGCCCCGACCTTGGTGGGGATCTTGGCCAGCGCCTTGCCCAGTTCGACGGCGAGATCACCGGTGAATGCGAAGGTGGCGGGCACCGCGGCCAGCGGGTTGTACTGGGTGGGCCCGAAAATTGCGGCCGTCACCCCGATCGTGCCGACGTCGGTGGGTACCGGCGCGGCGTCGGCCGAGTCTGCAGCCACGTAACGCTGGCTCGGGGTGACGTCGACGGTGGTGGTGAACTCCTCGGTGCGGCCGTCCTGGTCGCGCTGCACGGTGAATTCGGTGGGCCCGTTCAGCGGCCGGACCGCCGCGACCAACTCGTCGAAGTTCGCCACCGGGGTGTCACCGACCGCGACCACGACGTCACCGGCTCGGATGCCGGCGGCAGCGGCCGGGCTCGACACCAGGCAGTCCCCCAGCTCACCCTGGCTGACCTCGGACTTCACGCAGGAGGTCTCGCCCACCATGGCGGTGGTCGGCTGATTCAGGTTCGGCAGCCCCCAGATGATGGCGATGGCGTAGATCAGCACGAACCCGATGACGAAGTTCATCCCGGGGCCGGCGGCGAGCACGGCGACGCGCTTCCAGGTCTTCTGCCGGTACATCGCGTAGGGGCGCTCGTCGGGTGCCAGTTCCTCGACCGACGTCATGCCGGCGATGTCGCAGAAACCGCCGAGCGGAACCGCCTTGACGCCGTACTCGGTGTCGCCGAGCTTGTTGGCTCGGCGGGTGGACCACAGGGTGGGGCCGAAACCGACGAAGTAGCGGCGCACCTTCATCCCGGTGGCGCGGGCCACCCACATGTGGCCGCATTCGTGCAGCGCCACCGACAGCAGGATGGCGAGTGCGAAGAGCACGACGCCGATCGCGAACATCATGAGGCGGCCAGTTCCCTATCTCCTTGCAGTACCCGCGTGGTCGTGCTCGACGACGCGCCGCGCCCGGTCGCGGGCCCAGTCCTGCGCGTCGAGCACCTCATCCACGGTAGCTGGTTCGGCCGCCCACTGGTCGGCAGCGCGCACGACCTGCGCCACCGTGCCCACGATCGCCGGGAACGGGATGCGTCCGGCGAGGAAGGCCTCCGCGGCCTCTTCGTTGGCTGCGTTGTAGACCGCAGGCAGGCAGCCGCCACCTCTGCCGGCCGCCCGGGCCAGCTCCACGGCGGGAAAAACTGCGTCGTCGAGCGGCTCGAAGTCCCAGCGCGCTGCGGTGCTGAAGTCGCAGGCCGGCGCGGCTGCGGCGACCCGGGACGGCCAGCCGAGCGCCAACGCGATCGGCAACTTCATGTCGGGCGGGCTGGCCTGTGCCAGCGTCGAGCCGTCGGTGAACGTCACCATCGAATGCACGATGGACTGCGGATGCACGACGACCTCGATGCGGTCGTAGTCGACGCCGAACAGCAGGTGTGTCTCGATCAGCTCGAGGCCCTTGTTCACCAGGGATGCGGAGTTGAGGGTGTTCATCGGCCCCATCGACCAGGTGGGATGGCTGCCGGCCTGCTCGGGGGTGACGTTGTGGAGCTGGTCAGCGCTCCAGCCGCGGAACGGACCACCGGAGGCGGTCAGGACCAGCTTGGCGACCTCGTCGGCGGCACCTCCGCGCAGGCACTGCGCCAACGCGGAATGCTCGGAATCGACGGGCACGATCTGACCTGGACGGGCCGCCTTGAGCACCAGCGGTCCGCCGGCCACCAGGGACTCCTTGTTGGCCAGCGCCAGGCGTGCTCCGGTGGCCAGCGCCGCGAGCGTCGGTTCCAGACCGAGCGCCCCGACGAGCGCATTGAGCACCACGTCGACGCCGGGCCCTGCGGCGGTCTCCTCGATCAGCCGGGTCACTGCGCGCGGCCCGCTGTACGGCACACCTCCGAGGCGCTCCGCGGCGGCCGGATCGGCCACCGCGATGTTCGTCACCCCGGTCTCAGCCCGCTGCCTGGCGAGCAGCTCGGCGTTGCCACCGCCTGCGGCCAGCCCGACGACCTCGAACCGATCCGGGTTGGCGGCGATCACGTCGAGCGCCTGGGTGCCGATCGAGCCGGTGCTGCCCAGCAGCAGCACCCGGATCCTGTCCCTCGGGGAATCACCGGTCACCGTCACGGCTTCATTGTGCCGTGTCGGCGGCGGTGGCCACTCCCCCGCTCGCCTGCGACGGCAGACGCGTATCTGTGACGTGAATCTGACGTCTCGGATCATGACCCATCCAATCGGCCACCGGCGATGAATCACCCGTGTCAGCACAGCGCGGGCAGAGAGTCCGTCAATGACGACGTGAAGGGAAGAAAGTGATGATCACCGTGAACCGTAAGTCGGTTGCCGCCGTGGGCGTTGCCGCCGCCGCGATGCTCGGGGTGGCCGCCTGTTCGAGCGACAGCTCGACCGAAGCGACCGACGCGACCACCACGACGACGTCGGCTGCGGCGGAGACGACCACATCGATGGCCCCGACCACCAGCGCGATGGCCGATCCGGCGGCGAATCTCATCGGCAGCGGCTGCGCGGCCTATGCGGAGCAGGTGCCCACCGGCCCGGGTTCAGTGACGGGGATGGCTTCCGCGCCGGTGACCGTGGCGGCGTCCAACAATCCGATGCTCACCACGCTGACCCAGGCGCTGTCGGGTCAGCTCAACCCTGATGTGAACCTGGTCGAGACGCTCGACGGTGGCGAGTTCACCGTGTTCGCGCCGACCGACGACGCCTTCGCCAAGCTCGATCCGGCGACCATCGAGACGCTCAAGACCGATTCCGATCTGCTGACGAGCATCCTGACCTACCACGTGGTGCCGGGCCAGGCCGCCCCGGATCAGGTGCCCGGCGAGCATGAGACCGTCCAGGGCGCGACGCTGAACGTGACCGGTGAGGGCGACGACCTCATGGTCAACGACGCCGGCCTGGTGTGCGGTGGCGTCAAGACCTCCAACGCCGTCGTCTACATGATCGACACTGTGCTGATGCCGCCGGCCAGCTGATCGGCCGACGTACCCCTCGGATCCCTCCGCCCGTGTCACCGGGCGGGGGGATTCGCGGTTTGAGGCGGGAAACACCTCAAATCTGTTGCCTGTCAACCCCATCCATATTCCCTGCGGCTCCGAAGAATAGGTGTACGACCATCCCCGGAAACAAGGAGATCGACATCATGAGGATCAACGGGAAGAACTTCGCCGCAACGGGATTGGCGGCTGCTGCCGCGATCGGAATGTCTTTGACGACGGCGACGACCGCCGGAGCACAACCGACGGGGCCGGGGTGCGCGGCCTATGTCGAGCAGGTTCCAGAGGGGCCGGGCTCAGTCCAGGGCATGGCTCCAGCGCCCCTCACGGTCGCCGCATCGAACAATCCGCTCCTCACCACTCTGACCAAAGCTGTTTCCGGGCAGCTCAACCCGGAGGTGAATCTGGTCGAGACACTCGACGGCGGTGAGTTCACCGTGTTCGCACCGACGGACGCGGCGTTCGCCAAGATCGACCAGGCGACCATCGACAAGCTCGCCACCGACGCTCCGCTGCTGACCAACGTCTTGACCTACCACGTGGTGCCGGGTCGCGCCGCTCCGGACCAGGTCGTCGGCACCCACACCACCGTGCAGGGCGGCGACGTCACCGTCACCGGGCATCCGAATGAGCTCATGGTCAACGACGCGTCGGTGATCTGCGGCGGCGTGCAGACCGCGAACGCGACCGTCTACCTGATCGACACGGTGCTGATGCCGCCCATGTGATGTGTGACCGAGCGGACCCCAGCGGTGCTCACTTTCTGGGCGGGAAGTGCTCGATCCAGTGCCGGGCGATGTCGATGCGGCGCGCGACCCACACGTCGTCGTGGGACTGCACGTGGTCGAGGAACCTTTCCAGGGCTGCGGTGCGGGCGGGTCGGCCGGCCAACCGGCAATGCAGCCCGACCGACAGCATTTTCGGCGAACCTGCCTGACCCTCGGCGTAGAGCACGTCGAAGGCGTCGCGCAGGTGAGCGAAGAACTGGTCACCGCTGGGGAATCCGCCCGCAATCGCGAAGCGCATGTCGTTGGTGTCGAGCGCATACGGAACCACCAGGTGGTCGGCACCCGCGACCTGCGTCCAGTACGGCAGGTCGTCGGCGTAGGAGTCCGAGTCGTAGACGAAACCACCGTGCTCGACGACCAGCCGACGGGTCTGCGGTGAGTCCCGGCCGGTGTACCAGCCCAGCGGGGCGGCGCCGGTGAGGTCGGTCATCAGGCGCACGGCTTCGCTCAGGTGTGCCCGTTCGACATTCGGCTCGACCAGTTGGTAGCTGATCCAGCGCAGGCCGTGGCAGGCGATCTCGTCACCCCGGGCGGTGAACGCCGCCACGGCCTCGGGGTTACGGGCGAGTGCCATGGCCACCCCGAAGACGGTCAGCGGAAGCCCGCGCCGGTCGAACGCGCGCAGCACCCGCCACAACCCGGCTCGCGAACCGTACTCGTAGAGTGATTCCATGCTCATGTGGCGGTTCGGGAAGGGCTGCGCGGCAATGATTTCAGAAAGAAATGTCTCCGAGGCCGGGTCACCGTGCAGGACGCTGTTCTCGGCGCCCTCTTCGTAGTTGAGTACGAACTGCACCGCGATCCTGGCGCCGCCGGGCCAGTGCGGATCCGGTGGGTGCGGCCCGTACCCGATCATGTCGCGGGGATAGCGGTCGACGGGCCCGGCGGTCATGCAGGCATTGTGGCAGGCCGTGTGCGGGTCTGTCGGACGGCGAGCACCCGGGGATCCGGCCACGTCGGACCCCAGGTCGACGAATCGGGGCAGCGCCGCTGCAGGGAACGCTCCTCGACTTCTTACGGAGTCGTAGTACTTGGTTTCTTCAGCGGACATCGCGGGCAGCATCAATGTCATGCCCGCTGTGTTGTGGTTTCGCCGCGATCTGCGGCTGTCCGATCATCCGGCGTTGCTCGCTGCTGCCGACAGCGCCGACGACGTGCTCGCGTGCTACGTCCTGGATCCCGCGCTGAAGGCGTCTGCCGGGCCGCGCCGGATGCAGTACCTCTACGACGCGCTGCGCGATCTGCACGAACGGCTCGACGGACGGTTGCTGGTGACGCGCGGTGACCCGAAGACTCGCATCCCGGCGCTGGCCAAGAAGGTCGGCGCCGATTCGGTGCATGTGTCCGAGGACTTCTCTCCCTACGGCCGACGCCGCGACGAGCAGGTTCGAGAGGCGTTGGGTGACGTCGACCTGGTCGCCACCGGCTCGCCCTATCTGGTGTCTCCCGGGCGGGTGACCAAGGACGACGGCACGCCCTACAAGGTCTTCACACCGTTCTATGAGGCGTGGCGCAGACACGGCTGGCGCAAGCCGGCGCAGTCGACGAAGTCGTCGGCGCGGTGGATCGACCCGGCCGAGGTGACCGGAAAGCCGGGACTGTCCGACATCCCCGACGACGGTGTCGAATTGGAGCTGCCGGCGGGCGAGTCGGCGGCAAGGAAGCAATGGAAGACGTTCCTGCGCGACGGGCTCGACGGGTACGCCGACGACCGCAACCGCCCTGATCTCGATGCGAGCAGCCGCATGTCGGCACATTTGAAATTCGGCACGGTGCACCCCAGGACTCTGGCTGCCGACCTGGGCAGCGGTAAAGGTGCGCAGGCTTATCTCAGAGAGCTCGCGTTTCGCGACTTCTACGCGTCGGTGCTCTACGAGTGGCCGCGCAGTGTCTGGTGGAACTGGAACGAGGCGTTCGACGCGATCGAGGTCGATGAAGGCCGCGAGGCCACAGAGGCCTACGAGGCGTGGAAAGAGGGCCGGACAGGTTTTCCGATCGTCGACGCCGGGATGCGGCAGTTGGCCCAGAGCGGTTTCATGCACAACCGCGTACGAATGATCGTGGCGTCGTTTCTGGTCAAGGACCTGCACCTGCCGTGGCAGTGGGGGGCGCGGTGGTTCCTCGAACAGCTGGTGGACGGCGACATGGCCAACAACCAGCACGGCTGGCAGTGGGCCGCGGGGTGCGGCACCGATGCGGCGCCCTACTTCCGGGTGTTCAACCCGACGACGCAGGGCAAGAAGTTCGACCCCTCCGGGGATTACATCCGCCGCTGGGTATCCGAGCTGGCCGAGTTCGACGGCGACGTGCACAACCTCGACGGGGAGCGCCCCGACGGGTACCCGGAGCCGATGGTGGACCACAAGCGGGAACGCGAGGAGGCCCTGCGGAGGTACGAAGCAGTAAAGAGGTAGCGGAGGTACGAGGCAGTAAAGAAGTAGCGGAGGTACGAGGCAGTGAAGAAGTAGCGGAGGTACGAAGAAGTAGTCCGCTACTTCAGCGTCTGGCCGGCGTCCACCGGCAGCGCCACCCCGGTCAGGTAGCGACCGGCCGGTCCACACAGATAGACCATGGCGTCGCTGATGTCGCCGGGTTCCATCATCGGTAACCGCAGCAGCGGCTGCTGGGCGTCGCTGAAAGACGGATGGTGCCCGACCCACTCGGCCATTGCCTCATTGAGGACCATCGGGGTAGCCACGCCCCCGGGGTGCACGGAGTTGACCCGGATGTTCTTCTCCGCCAGCGAGCGGGCGAAATGGCGCATCACCCCGATGACGCCGTGCTTGGCGGCGGTGTACCCAGCCGCGCCGTGGCTCATCGTGCCGAATTCCGTGCTCACGGAAGTGAAGCCCGCCGCTGAGCTGGTGATCACGACCGCACCACCGTCGGGGTTGCTCAACAGCGCCGGCAGGGCGGCATCGATGGTGTAGTAGACGCCGGTGAGCATGACCGCGATCGCGTCGGTGAATGCGGTGAGCGATGCTCCGCCCGCCCCGGCCGCGGGCAGGATTCCGGCGTTGGCCAGCACGAAGTCGAGTCGGCCGAACTCGTCGAGACCGCGCTGCACCACCGCGGCCAGCCGATCGCGGTCGCGGACGTCACCCTGCTCGGCGACGATGCGGCGTCCGGTCTTCTCGACCAATCGCACGGTTTCCTCGAGGTCTTCCGGGGTGGCCATGGGGTAGGCGACGCTGTCGAGCTGTGCGCACAGGTCGACGGCGATGACGTCGGCGCCTTCCTCGGCGAAACGGACCGCGTGCGCCCGGCCCTGCCCGCGGGCGGCTCCGGTGATGAAGACGACCCTGTCCTCGAGCAGGCCACGAGCCTGCTGGATATCCATGACCGGCGAGCCTACTGCGAGCGCGGTGTGCCGGCGGGCTACTACGGCGGGGTGTAGTAGAGCTGTGTCAGAATGGCCTTCACAGACATGCCGCCGACCGTGAGGAGCAGCCGTGGCAAGCACCGAGGTGGAGCGTCACACCGGCGTCGACGTCGAGGAAGTGCCGTCGGCGGAGTGGGGATGGTCGAAAGAGAACCCCCGCGTCATCCAGCTCGGCGGCCTGCTCGGCGCGGCGTTCCTGCTGCTCATGATGCACGGCAATCACGTGGGTCGCGTCGAGGACTGGTTCCTCGTCGGCTTCGCCGCGCTGGTGCTGGGCGTCGTGGCGCGCAGCTGGTACGTCGGCCGCAACCGCGAGACGCGGTAGTCCGGCCCTTTTCAGGTGACGGCGGGCGGGCCGACAGGAGCGAGGTCGGTGCCGTCGGGGGGATACCAGAGCGCGATGCTGTGGAACTCTTCGACTGACAGGTCTGCCGATCCGCCGCAGGCCTGGACCGCGTGGGATTTGAACGCCCGAGCGGCGGCGCTGAGACGGTGATGTACCCGGTGGAACCGCCGGCCCGCCTCGAGTGACGGCGATTCGCCCCATACGGTGACCTCGGTGCGGGCACCGTCGAGAACTCCCAGCAGGGCACTGCGGGTGGACGCGCACGCGGCCAGCAATCGGGCGTCGACCGCCACCGCGGTGGGGTGGTGCCCGCCCGGCAGCTCGCTGAGATTGGTTCCGGGCGCCCAGTCCACTCCGAGGATGGTCAGCGCGGTGGTGTCGACGGCAGCCGGAGTGAGGACCGTGACACGCCAGCCGGCTCGAACCCGATCACAGAGCCAACCGCCGGCGGCCGTCACGACGGTAGCGACGTCGCCGGCGAGAACGGCGAGGTCGTAGGTGAGCAGCTTCTCCCCTGTCGTCCGCACGCCGGGCCCCTTGTGCACGTGTGCTCGGAGGTCGTCGACGTCGAAAGTGCGTGCGGTCACCGGTTGCCTCCCAGAGAGCCAGAGCCGAGGTCGTCCTCGCGCCACCGTCGGGCGCGCATCGCTCGGCACCCAGGATAGGGTGACACTTTGAGCAAGATCTGTAAAGTGCCTGCGGGCATCGGCAGTGGGCGTGCCGACGCACCGGCACCGAAACAGTACTCCCGCCAGCCGTTTCCGCGAGATCATCCGCGCGCGAGATCATCCGCGCGCGAGATCGTCGGGCGCGAGATCGTCAGCGGGCGGGCGCGACCGGCATGGCGGCCGCCACCGGCGTGAGGTCGGCGGACAGTCCGGCTGCCGCACGGATTTCGGCGAAGGCGTTCATCAGCGCGTCGGTCGCTTCATGGGGGTCCCCGAGGGTGCGGTCGTCGGTCAGTACCGACAGCGAGAGCTGGTCGACGTAGCTCCACACCGTGATGTTCATCCCGCTCCCGGCCACGATCGGACCGACGGAGTAGATCTCGTCGACGACGGCGCCCTCGATGAAGCCCCGTTCCCGCGGGCCGGGCACGTTGGAGATGGTCAGGTTCATCACCATCGCCGACTCCAGCCGGCGCGCCTGGGTGCGGAACACGCTCGGGGTCGTGGCGGGCGGCAGGTAGGTCAACCATGACGGCAGCAGCGTCGGTCCGAGCAACCGGTGGTTCTCCTTGGCGATGGCCGTCGCAGTCGCGGTCAGCTGCACCCGCTCGAGCGGGTCGGCGATGTGCACCGGCAACGACGGTGTCATGTAGGTGAATTCGTTGCCCATCAAGCGATGCGGAGACGGGTTGTAGCTCACCGGCACCCCGGCGATCAGCGGCGAGCCCGCTGCCCCGTCGTAGCGCAGCTGCAGTTCCCGCAGCGCCCCGGCAGCCGTGGCCAGCACGATGTCGTTGAGGGTGACGCCGAGGTGTTTGGCGGTCTGCTTGACGTCGTCGAGCGCGAGCGGCGCGGTCGCGAACCGCCGTCCCGGGGAAACGACGTGGTTGAGGAAGGTCTGCGGGGGCGCGAAGTTGCGCGCCAGGTCAGGTTGCACACCGCGCTCCCGGGCCCGCCTGCGCACGCGCGCTATGCCGGCGACCGTCTCGCCGACCAGCCCGGGCAACCGGGCCAACTGGTGCAGGTGATCACGGCCGGCGGCGCGGAGCAGGTTTGCCGCCGAACGGGAGTCGGGCGGCGCGTCGCCGAGCTCCCCACCGACCTCAGGCTGTTCCGACTGGATGGCCATCGCCATCTGGTTGGCCGACGCCATCCCGTCTGCCAGAACGTGATGCACCTTGTGGATGACGGCGATCCGGTTGTCCGCGAGCCCCTCCGCGACATACATGACCCAGAGTGGATGGTCACGGTCCAGCGGGGTCCCGGCGATGTCACCGATCAACTCATCGAGTTCGCGGCGCCCACCCGGAGCGGCGACGTGGGCGCGGCGGACGTGATAGTCCAGATCGATCTCGGCGTTCTGCACCCACATCGGGTGGTGGAACTTCATGGGGATGTCGACCAGTTGGCAGCGCAGTGGCGCAAGCGCGTGGAGGCGCGGTGCCGCCAGCCTGCGGAACATCTCGAAGTCGTAGCCGGGCAGCGCCGACACATCGAGCACACCGATCTTGAGGGTGTGCATGTGAACTTCCGGCGTCTCACCGTAGAGCATCATCGCGTCCACACCGTTGAGCCGCTTCACCCATCCCCCGTTCGTCGTGTCGATGCCGCCTCCGGGTACCCATTGCACCGTGTTTCGCCTCCCGGATGTGACGTTCCCGCCGATCCGTCACCGCGTGTCGGGGCGTTCGACGCCGGCCCGCGCCCCGAGCCCGGGCGGCCCTCGTGACATCTGCTACCGATTTTGTAAGCTGGCGACATGTTCGCCGCGGAACGGGCACCAAGGCGCCGGCCATGACCCGCTGGACGAAACACCGTGGCCCGGGGCGTATCCGATGAGTCTCACCGCGGGGACCGGGCCGCTGGGCAACGACCGGGCGGGCACCTTCAACCCCACCGTCGAGGGCGACCTGGTCTACGTCGAGCCACACCCCCGCCGGATCCAGGCCGTGCTCGGAGACCGCACCCTGATCGACACCGAGGGCGCATTGATGGTGCACCGGCGCGGCCATCCGCTGAGCTATGCGTTCGCCGCCGAGGACGTCACCGAGCTCCCCACCACCCCGGTTCTCGAGGCACCCGGGTTCGTGTCGGTGCCGTGGACGGCGGTGGACACCTGGCTCGAGGAGGGCCGCCCGTTGGTGCACTACCCGCCCAACCCGTACCACCGCATCGATTGCCGACCCACCCGCCGACGGCTGCGCGTGGAGATCCTCGGGGTCACCGTGGTCGACACCGCAGACACCACGATCGTGTTCGAGACATCGCTGGCACCCCGGCTGTACGTCAGCGTCGACGCCGTGCGTACCGACGTCCTCCGGCGCTCGGACACCTCGACATACTGCAACTACAAGGGGTGGGCGACCTATTGGAGCGCGGTGGTCGGTGACATGGTCGTCCCCGACGTGGCGTGGAGCTACGAGGCCCCCCTGCCCGAGAGTTCGCCGATCGCATCGATGGTGAGCTTCGATGCCGATCGCGCCGTCGTGCAGGCCGAGCTGCCGCAGGGGCGTGACCGGTATCACATGCCTCGGTGACCTCGCACCCTACGGTTGCGTCACCGTAGGTCTGCGCAGGTTACGGTTGCGTACGTCTTTGCTGGACGGCCACACTCCGGGCTATGACACACGCGTCGAGCCACTACATCGCCAATGTGCGGGACATCGGGTTCAACCTTTTCGAGGTGCTGTCGCTGGGCGACGTCCTGGCCGGCGGCGGCTACGGGGACCTGGACACCGACACCGCGCGCACCATGCTCGACGAAGCGGCCCGCCTCGCACAGGGCCCGATCGCAGCGTCGTTCGCCGACGCCGACCGCCATCCGCCGACCTTCGACCCCACCACCCATGCGATCTCGGTGTCCGAAGAGATCACGCGCACGGTGGCCGCGGTCAAGGAGTCCGACTGGTGGCGGGTCGGCATCGCCGAGGAGATCGGTGGGCTTCCGGCGCCTGCAGCCTTGGCCTGGGCCATCAACGAGATGCTGCTGTGCGCCAATCCGTCGGTGGGCTTCTTCTACGCGCTCGGCCCCGCGATGGCGCACGCCCTCGCCGCCGAGGGTAACGAACAGCAGCGCCGGTGGGCGGCCGAAGGCCTGGAGCGGGGCTGGGCGGCCACCATGGTGCTGACCGAGCCGGACGCCGGTTCCGATGTCGGCGCCGGACGCGCCAAGGCCATCGCCCAACCCGACGGAACATGGCATATCGAGGGCGTCAAGCGATTCATCTCGGGCGGCGACGTCGGCGACACCGCAGAGAACATCTTCCACCTCGTGCTCGCGCGCCCTGAGGGCGCCGGGCCGGGCACGAAGGGGTTGAGTCTGTTCTACGTGCCCAAGTTCCTCTTCGATCCGCAGACCCTCGAGATCGGTGAGCGCAACGGGGTGTACGCCACCGGACTGGAGCACAAGATGGGCCTCAAGGCTTCGCCGACGTGTGAGCTCAGCTTCGGCGTGCACGACAGGCCCGCGGTCGGCTATCTGGTCGGCGACGTGCACCGCGGGATAGCGCAGATGTTCACCGTCATCGAGCACGCGCGCATGACGATCGGCGTCAAGGCCGCCGGCACGCTGTCCACCGGATACCTCAACGCGCTGGCGTACGCCAAGGAGCGTGTGCAGGGCGCCGATCTGACCCAGATGACCGACAAGACCGCGCCGAGGGTGCCCATCATCCGTCACCCCGATGTCCGCCGCTCGCTGATGACCCAGAAGTCGTATGCCGAGGGACTTCGAGCGTTGTACATGTACGCTGCCGCCCACCAGAACAGCGATGTGGCGCAGCATGTTTCCGGCGCCGACGCGGACATGGCCCACCGGGTCGACGACTTGCTGCTGCCCATCGTCAAAGGGGTGGGTTCCGAACGGGCCTACGAGATGCTGACCGAATCGCTGCAGACGCTGGGCGGATCCGGTTTCTTGCAGGACTACCCGATCGAGCAGTACATCCGCGATGCCAAGATCGATTCGCTCTACGAGGGCACCACGGCGATCCAGGCGATGGACTTCTTCTTCCGCAAGGTGGCCCGCGACCGCGGCGAGGCGCTGGCCCATGTCGCCGCCCAGATCGCCCACACGGTCCAGGCCTGCGACGGGCGCCTCAAGCCGCAGGCCGCCCTGCTGGCGACCGCGCTGCAGGACGTTCAGGCGATGATCGGCACCGTCACCGGTTACCTGCTGGGCGCCTCGGAGCAGCCAGGCGAGATCTACAAGGTGGGATTGGTCTCGGTGCGGCTGCTTCTGGCTGTCGGCGACCTGTTGATCGGCTGGCGGTTGCTCGAGCAGGCGCGCATCGCACACACCGCGCTCGAGGCCGATCCCGGCCGCGCCGACGCAGCGTTCTACGAGGGCAAGATCGCCACCGCGGCGTTTTTCACGGCGAACATGCTGCCGCCGCTGACCGCGCTGCGCACCATCGTCGACGCGGTCGACACCGAGCTGATGGACCTGCCCGAGGCCGCATTCTGATCGTGGGCGTGAACTCTCGGACAGAAGCACTTCGTCGGTCGGCAGCGATGCCGTAGGTTCGGCTGGTGTCGACGCTGACGAATCGCCAGATCCTGTTGCGCCGCCGTCCCCGGGGGCTGGTCGCGCCCGGTGACACCGAGCTGGTGACCACGGCGGCACCTCGTCCCGCCGACGGTGAGGCGTTGGTACGCACCACCTACGTCGGGATCGACGCCGCCGCCCGGACGTGGCTGGACGATCAGCCCGGCTACCTGCCGCCGGTCGGGCTCGGCGAGGTCATCCGCGCTGCCGGTATCGGCGAAGTCATCGAAACACGCTGCGACGCCTACTCTGTCGGCGACATCGTGACGACACTGACCGGCTTCCAGGAGTACGCGCTCGTGCGTGACGACCTGTTCACGACGCCCGTGCCCGGCCCGGGCGATCAGGTCGACCAGCGTGCGGTGATGTCGATCTACGGGCCGACCGGCGCCACCGCATACTTCGGTATGACGGGCATCGGACGCCCCGGAGCCGGGGAGACGGTCGTGGTTTCCGCGGCGGCCGGCGCCACCGGCTCGGTGGCCGGTCAGATCGCCAAGATCGCCGGAGCGCGGGTGGTGGGCATCGCCGGCGGTGCACACAAGTGCCGGGCGGTGGTGCAGGATTTCGGGTTCGACGCGTGCATCGACTACCGCGAGGACGACCTGCCCTCGGCGCTGAAGACGCACTGCCCCAAGGGGGTCGACGTCTACTTCGACAACGTGGGCGGCCCCATTCTGGACGCCGTGCTCGGGCGCCTGGCACCCAAGGCGCGAGTCGTGTTGTGCGGGGTGATCTCCAGCTATCTGACCGGTGAGCACCCGGGACCGGCCAACTACGTCAACCTGCTCGCCAAGACGGCACTGATGCAGGGGTTCAATGCGCTCGACGAGTGGGGCCGCTTCGACGAGGCCTTCGCCGCGCTGCGCCGGTGGGAGGAGCAGGGGCTGTTGGTGCACCGCGAGCACATCTTCGAGGGCATCGGATCCTGCGTCGACGCACTCAACGGCTTGTTCACCGGTGTGAACATCGGCAAGACACTGGTTCGGCTCTCTGGTTCGTGAGCGCGACGGCCGGGCTCACCGGCGGGCGATGACGTCGGTGCCGAACTGCTCGATCGCCTCCAGGGCGTGCGCCAGGCTGTCTCCGGGCACACCGACCTGGACCCACGTCACGCCGAGCTCGGTGAGCTGAGCGACTCCCTCGAGGAACGCGTCGGCATCGAAATCGTCGGCACCGGGGGTACCGCCCGCGTGGTTGGTGAAGGTGACATCGACCGTCGACGGGTCGCGGCCCGCCTCCTCCAGGCGGCGTCGTAGGTCGCCGATGCCGGCGGCGAGGTCGGCCGGCGACTCCAGTGCAGCGGTACGCGCGGTTTGCGCCAGCATCGCGGGCGCGCGGAAGGGGCACCAGCCCTGGCCGTGCGCGGCCACCCGGGTCCGCGCGGCCGCGGTGTTGCCGCCGATCCAGATCGGCGGGTGCGGGACACTCACCGGCCGAGGGTGGGCGGTGATCCCCTGCGCCGTGAAATGCTTCCCGTCGACGGTGACGTCGTCGGTGGTCCAGATGTCGCGGATCACGTGCAGGGATTCCTCGAACAATGCGGCCCGGTCGTCGAAATCGACTCCGAGGGCGGCGAACTCCCGCTTGAGATAGCCGACGCCGACGGCGAGGGTGAACCGACCGCCGGACACCAGGTCCAGCGTCGCACCGGCCTTGGCCACGATGAACGGGTTGCGGTACGGCAGCACGACGATGTTGGGGATCAGCCGCAGCGTGGTGGTGTGTGCGGCCGCGAAACCCATCGCGACGAAGGGGTCGAGTGCGTCGTGCCCGCCGGACTCGAGCCACCGCTGGCTGGGAGCGGGGTGATCGGTGAAGCCGAACCCGTCGAACCCGGCCGTCTCGGCGGCCGCGGCGACCCGGGCTATTCCCGCCCCGGTCACCAGCTCCGGGTTGTACGGGTGGCTGTGCATCGGATGGGTGATGGCGAACTTCACTGCCAGGCCTCCTCGGCGGTCATGCGGGCACCCGCGGGATAACACTCTTCTCTATCAGTGAGAATGTCGTTACCATGCGCGCAGTGCGATGTACAGCACCACGACCGACGAAAGGGGTGGGCGACACCGATGGCCAGGCCCGAGATCGGGATCTATCTGCCCCACATGGGCCTGCCCTACGAGGACGTCGAACGCCGTGCCCGCCGGTGCGAGGACTCCGGCATCGACTCGGTGTGGCTCTACGACCACCTTTTCGCTCCCGGTATGCCCGATTACCCATCACTGGAGGCGTGGACCCTGGCCACCGCGCTGCTCGCCCGCACCGACCGCCTCCGAATCGGACACATGGTGCTGTGCAACCAGTTTCGCCATCCGGTCATGCTGGCAAAGATGGTGACGACCCTCGACCACATCTCGGGCGGGCGCCTGTCGCTGGGCATCGGCAGCGGATCGATCGAAGACGAACACCGACGGGCCGGTCTGCCCTGGGGCACGTTCGCCGCCCGGTCGGCCCAGCTGGGAGAAACGCTGCAGATTCTGCACCAGGCGTTCAGAGAAGAGCGCATCCACTTCACCGGGGAGCACTTCGCCGTCTCCGATATGCCCATCAAGCCCGGGCCGACACAGCAGCCGCATCCCCCGATCGTCGTCGGAGGGGTCGGCGAGAAGTTCACCCTGCCGCTGGTGGCGCGCTACGCCGACGTGTGGAATGTGCCGACCTACGCGCTGGGTGACATCGAGGCCAAGCTCGCCGCCCTGCGAGCGATCTGCCAGGACATCGGCCGAGATCCCGACAGCATCGTGCTCTCGGTGGAGGCCGTGATGGCGCTCGCACCCGATGAAGCCGCGCTGCCCCGAGTGCGGGAGGTTGCCGAGAAGCGTTTCGGTGATCCGGGTTTCGGCCTCCGGGAGGCGGGACTGGTCGGCACAGCGTCCGCCGTGGTGGACCGGCTGGGCGAACTGATCGAGCTGGGTTTCGGCCAGCTCGTGTTGTTCACCCACGACCGATGCTCGGAACAGACCCTGGAGCTGCTGTCCACCGAGGTGATTCCACAGCTCCCGCAACTCTAGGAGCGTCCGGCCGCAGCGGGGGCGTAGGCGGGCCTCCCCAGGCCGAGCGCATGTTGAGCGATCATGTTGCGAAAGACCTCCAACGTGCCACCGTAGATTCCCATCGGCACTCCCAGACGGAACAGGTACTGCGCGTCGAGGTCGGCCGAGGCGAGGCCGCCGGAGGCGCCCTGCACATCCATCAGCTCTGGGCTGAGCTCCCGCAACGCCGTGGCGATTGCGACGCGGCCGTACATGCCCGGCGTGCTGAGCGCGGCTTCCATGCGGGCCACGCTGCGACCCAGCCGGTAGGCCACCGAGTCCTCACCCACGACCGAGGTGGCCCCTGAGCCGGCGACAGCATCGAGGCCCTCGGCGAGCAACAGCGCATGCTCGGTCATGGTGGCGATCTTCTGCAGCCCGCTCTCGTCACGTTCGCCGGTGCCGTGCTCGGCATCCAGAGCCGTGCGCAGCACCGTCCAGCCGCCGTCCACGTCGCCGAGGCGGTACCGGTCCGGCACGCGCACGTCGCTGTAGAACGTGATGTTGGTGCGGTCCCCGTCCACGGTGCGGATCGGTTGGATGTCGACCCCGGCGGCGTCGAGGGGCACCAGGAACATCGTCAGGCTCTGATGCTTGGGGGCGCCCGGGTTGGTGTTCGTCAGCAGGAACACGTAATGCGCATGGTGGGCATTGGAGGTGAACATCTTGGATCCGTTGATGACCCAGCCGTCACCGTCACGCACCGCGCGGGTCTTACAGGTCGCGACGTCGGAGCCGCCCTCGGGTTCGGTGAATCCCAGGCACAATCGGTAGTGCCCGGACAGCGTCTTGGCCAACACCTCGTCGCGCAGTTCGTCGGAGCCGAAGTCGTGCACGGCGTTCGCCACCATCGCCGTCGTGCCCCAATGGAACCACGGCGTGTGGGCCCGCCCGATCTCGAGCTCCCAGATCCGGCGTTGGACCGCGCTGAACCCGCCCTGGCTCTCCGGGAGCCAATCCCGCTCGAGGTATCCCGCGGCGCCCAGGGCCAGGTGGACACCCTCGTCGAAGTTGTCCCCGGTCTGGCGATCGCGGCTGATCACGTCGGCGGTGACCACATCGGCAAGGAAAGCCCCAGTTCGGTCTGGAACAACCGATCCTCATCGCAGAGCACTACTTCGGAGAAGTCCACCGCTGGCGCTCCCTTCCCTGTCACATCCATCGAAGCGTGACATCGACTCGATATTTTGTAAAGCTTGGGGGGTTCGCACCTCAGCGGGCCACGGCGCAGGACGGAGCACAGTGGGGATCGTGACGACGACGTCGGAAACGGCGTTCACCCAGCCGCCCGAACAGATCTACGACTTCGTGACCAATCCGGCCAATTGGCCGAAGACCTACCCCGGCAGCGCGCACGTCGGCCGCGTGCCCGAGAAGCTTCCGCTGGAGGTGGGCGACACGTGGACCGAGACGGGTCCGGACGGAAACCGCATCTTCACCTGGCATCTGGCGATGGCGACCCGTCCGAAGCTGTGGATGTTCACCTCGGTCGGCAATTTGGGCCACGACAGTGACGGCGACGGCGGTATGCCGGGGCGCATCACGGTCCAGTACGAGTTCAGCCGTCCCGGGGAGAACATCACTCTGTTCCGTCGCACGATGACGATCGAGGCGTACAGAGATCATCCGTTGCCCGACGGCTTCTTTCGCACCGTCAACCCGGCCAACATCGACGCCTATCATGCCGCGGTAGCCCGCGAGTTGGGATGACGAAGCCGGGCCGCGGCCGGAACACCCCCGATCACCAGAAGGCGCGCCGCAGGGCCGACCCCTGGAGCGCGAACAGCTGCGTGCTGACCTCCCACTCGGGCGATAGTGAATCGAAGCCGTGGCATGTGCCGGCGAAGACGTGCAGCTCGGTGCGCACACCGGCCCACATGAGGCGGAGCGCGTAGTCGACGGCCTCGTCGCGCAGCGGATCGAGCTCCGCACAGGTGATCAACGCCGGCGCCAGACCGGCCAGCTCCTCGACCCGTGCAGGGGCGGCGTCTGCCGACGGCGGCGTATCGGCGAGGTAGTGCCGCCACATCCACCCCACCGCGTCGGCGTCGAAACCCGGTGTGGTGGTGAACGCCTCCTTCGACGGTGAGGGCCGGTCGTCGAGCACGGGTTGGTGCAACAGCTGGAACACCACCGGCGGGGCCTCGCCGGCGGCGGCGCACTGTGCGAGCCGCGCGGCCAGCGACGCGCCGGCGCTGCTGCCGCCGACGGCCAGCGCGGCGGTGTCGAGACCGACCTCCGCGGCCGAGTCGACCGCCCACCGCAGGATCGCCAGCGCGTCGTCGGCTGCGGCGGGGAACGGATGCTCAGGAGCCAGTCGGTATTCGGCCGAGACCACGGTGCACCGACCCCGTCTGGCGAACTCCACGCACTGGCGGTGATCGGTGTCGAGGTTGCCGAGCACAAAGGCGCCCGAATGGAAGTAGAGCAGCGCGGGCGACGGTGCCGGTGCCCCTCGGTAGATCCGGACGTGTACCGACTGGTCTGCCGAAAGCCGGATGTCGCGCTGCTCGATCTCGACGCCGACATCGTCGACGGTCGGCGCGGCCTCGGCCCGCCGCTGGTTCAGCGAGTCCCGCACCGCCCCCAGGACGGCCGGGGACAGGTCGATGCGGGTGCCGGCCAGGTGTTGGAGCGCAGGGTCGAGTCGTCTGCCGATGTCGTCGCTTGGCGCATGCGGGGGTATCACCGAAGCTACCTCTGTCCTGTGCTCTGGGCGCCCACCTCGATGACGGGGCGGGCGGCGGGCGCCTCGAAGGTGTAGTCGGCGGGACGGAACCACCTCGTCCGGAGCCAGAAGTCGCGCGCACTGCGCGGCCATTGGGTGACGACGCGGCCGTTGGCGGCCCGGAAATAGTTGCTGCACCGAGTCAGCCACACGGTGCCCTGCATCCATGTGTCGATTTTTGCCAGGAACTTCGCCACCACGTCGGCGCGCACCTCGATGTAGGTGAAGTTCCTGCGGCGCAGGTGTTTCAGCGCACGCACCACGTAGCGCGCCTGGGCTTCGAGCATGAAGATGACGCTGTTGGACCCCACGTTGGTGTTGGGTCCGTAGAGCATGAAGAAGTTGGGAAAGCCCGGAACCGCCATGCCCAGGTAGGCGAACGCCCCGTTGCGCCAGACCTGACTCAGCGCCGCTCCGTCAGCTCCGCGGACCTCGAGTTGCCCCAGGTAGTCCGCGGCGGCGTATCCCGTCGCGCACAGCACGACGTCGACGTCCAGTTCGGTACCGTCCTCGGTCACCAGCGATCTCGCACGCAGGGCGCGGGCGGGACTGGAGACGACCCGGACGTGGGGTTGGGCGAGCGTCTGGAGGTAGTCGGTGGCGAACACGAGGCGCTTGCAGCCGAACGGGTGCTGCGGGGTCAATCGGCGCCGCAGGTCCTCGTCGGCGACGGCAGTGTCCAGTGCGCGCAGGGCGACGCCCCGGAACTCCTGGGTCTTGTCGCTGCCGTTTTCGATGACAGCGATGTTCGATTCGCTGCGCAGCCACAACCGGGTTCGGTAGATCTTTTTCGCCAGCGGGACGTGGGCGAACAGCCACTTCTCCCGCTCGGTGTAGGCCCGGTCGGGTTTGGGCAGCACCCATGTCGGTGACCGCTGGACCGAGTAGACCCGGGCTGCCTGTCTGGCGACCTCGGGCACCAGTTGCGCCGCAGTCGATCCCGTGCCCAGGACCGCGACCCTGGCCCCTCGCAGGTCGACGGAGTGATCCCAACGGGCGGTGTGCATGATCGTGCCGGTGAACGGCTCTTCCTCGACCAGATCGGGCATCACCGGTCGGGTGAACATCCCGACCGCCGAGACGACGATGTCGAAGGTGTGCTCGTCACCGGTCGCCGTCTGCAGCCGCCAGGTATGGTGCTCGGGCTCCCAGCGTGCAGACACGATCTCGGTGTTCAGCACCAGATGGTCGGCCAACCGGTGACGGTGCGCGCACCGCTCGAAGTACTGCAGGATCTCCGCCTGCCCGGACCACATCCGCGACCACTGTGCGTTGAGGTCGAACGAGTACGAGTACAGGTGCGATTTCACGTCGCAGGCCAGGCCCGGGTAGGTGTTGATGCGCCACGTACCGCCGACGCCGTCCTCGCGGTCGAAGATGGTGAAGTCGTCGAAGCCTGCCTTGCGCAGAAAGATTCCCAGCGCCAGGCCCCCGGGACCGGCGCCGATGATGCCTATGGACAGATTCTTCGCCATACGGTCGTCATCCAATCTGCAGACTCTGCCCACCGTCGACGGTGAGTTCTGATCCGGTGATGAACGAGGCGTGCTCGGAGACCAGGAAGGCGACCGCATCGGCGATGTCCACCGGTCGGCCGATACGGCCCATCAGGGCGTGCGCAGCCAGCCGGGCTTGGGTGGCGTCATCCAGCATGGGAGTGTCCACCGGCCCCGGGAAGACTGCGTTGACGCGGATTCCCGCCGCAGCGAGTTCGACGGCGGCGACCTGTGTGAGACCCCGCAGGGCCCATTTCGACGATCCGTAGGCGCTGTGGTGGGGAAACGGCCGGATCGCTCCGGTGCTGCAGGTGTTGACGATGGAGGCGCCGTCGGCCTCCCGCAGATGCGGCAGCGCAGCCTGGATGCCGAGGAACGGACCCAGACAGTTGACCCGCCAGCTGCCCTCGAATGCGGCCGCGGTCTCCTCGCTGAGCGAGGCGCGGTGCAACACCCCGGCGTTGTTCACCAACGTGGTCAACGCACCGAACCGGGCCACGGTGGTGGTCACCGCCGTCTGCCACTGGTCTGCGGAGGTGACGTCCAGTGGCACAGCCAACGCCCGCCGCGGGTCCAGCGTGTCGGCGGTGGCCTGCACCTCGTCGACGAGTCGATCGCAGGCGGCCACGCAGAAGCCGTCGGCCACCAACCTGGCCGCGATAGCGGCGCCTTGACCCCGGGCCGCTCCGGTGACCAGCGCGACACGACGGTCTGCCATGTTCACCTCTCTACTGATAGGCGTTGCCGGAGTTGCGCTCCGGTGCCCGGTCGGTGGCCTCGGCCAGATGTGCGGCGGCTCCGCGGCGCAGCGCCTGCGACTCCGAGGCCAGCGTGATCATTCGGAACCCCTTTTCCGCCAGCTGTTTTCCGAGCGAACCAGTACCGGCGTGTACGCCGCTGATCAGACCCGCCGCGGTGGCGGCGTGATGGATCGCCGTCATGGTGTCCCGGACCCGTGGTTCGTTCCAGGCCTGATCTGGTGCGTAACCCTGCGAGATCGCGAGGTCCGCGGGCCCGATGTAGATGCCGGTCAGACCGTCGACTGCACAGATCTCGTCGATGGCGGCGGCGCCGGCGGCGGTCTCGACCATCGCGAACACCGACACCCTCGCCTGCAGCGCAGCCGGGTCGACACCGAGATCGGCACGCAGCGGGCCGAAGCTGCGCACACCACGGGGTGCGTACCGGGTGGCGGCCACTGCTTCGGCGGCCTGCCGGGCATTTTCGACCATCGGGACGATCACACCGTCGGCGCCCGCGTCGAGCACCCGCCCGATCGGCGCGGAGGCCGGTGAAGCCATCCGCACCACGGTGCCGATGCCGACGTGTTCGAGGCCGCGCAGCAGCACAGCCACGTCGGCGTCGCTGAGGTAGCCGTGCTGGATGTCGAATCCGACGTAGTCGTAGCCGGTCTGGGCGAATGTCTGCGGGCCGGCGGTGGTGGGACCTACCACCCAGCCACCCCACACCTGGCGGTTGGCGGCGAGTGCGGCGGCGAGTGGGGTCATCTCGGTCATATCAGGCCACGATCGCGCTCTTGGCCCGGCCGGGAACCGGGCGGCAGGCCAGGTCGAAAGCAGCCTGCACCTGGTCGATGCCGAACGTGTGGGTGACATAGCGGTCCAGCAGCCCGGTGTGCGACCGCACGAACTCGCCGGCCTTGCGTAGCACTCGCCGGCGTTCCAACGTCACCCCCGACCTCAGCGTGAGGTTGTTGCGCAACATGGTGCGCATGCTCACCGGATAGCAGTCGTCGTCGGGGACACCGAAATAGAAGACGGTGCCGCCGGTTGCGGCGGCCTCGATCGCATGCGACAGAGTCGCGACCTGATGGCCCACCGCTTCGATGACGATGTCGGGCTTGTCCTGCGCCGGCAGGTGACACACCCACCGGTCGCTGGGTGCGCGCACCACGGTGTCCACGCCGAAGACCGGGCCGATGTCGGTGCGGTCGACCGGATCGACACCGGTGACGTGTGCGGCACCCGCCGCCTTGGCGACGTAGGAGAACAGCAGCCCGATCGACCCCTGACCGAGGACCGCCACGTGCCGCCCGGTCAGGTCGGGCAACTGCTCGACGGCATAGAGCACACACGCCAACGGCTGCAGGGCGACGGCGTGTTCGGGGCGCAGAGCCTGATCGTAGGACGCCAGTCCGTCTCCGTCGGCGACGACCTGTTCCATCAGCCCGTCGAATCCCGAGGCCCAGCCGACCACCCGGTCCCCGGCGTGATGTTCGGGGTGGCGACTGGCCAGCACCTCACCGACCACCTCGTGGATCGGGAAGCCCTCTTTCTCGGCGGCGCATCGGCCGGTGTCCCCCGGGACTCTTCCTTGCGTTCCCCGGAATCCGGGTAGGTCACTGCCGCAGATGCCGGCGGCCAGAAAGCGCAGCAGCACCTGCCTGTCCCCCAGCGATTCCGGCGAGCGGGCCGGCACCTCGGAGCGTTCGAAGGTGTACGGCGCCACCAACCGATATGACCACATGTCAGCAGACCTCGACCGGGAGACTGTTCCAACCCCATTGGAAGCTCGAGGGCGGCCGCGACGCCGCAGCCTCGTCGATGGCGAAATGATCTACCCGCCTGAGCCATTCGGTCACCAGGATGGTGATCTCCAGGCGCGCGAGGTGCGCGCCGAGACAGAAGTGCTGTCCGCGCCCGAAGGCCAGCAGCCGTGGAATCGGGCGGTCCCAGATGAAGCTGTCCGCTTCGGGATACTCGCGTTCGTCCCGGCTGGCCGAAGCCAGCAGGGAAATGATCCGCTGGCCTGGCCGCATCGTGGTGTCGTGCAACGTGAACGGCCGGCGCAGGGTTCGGGCGAACCACTGGGCGGGGGCACAAAAGCGGATCATCTCCTCGCGGGCGACCGGCACGTTGGCCTCGAGGTCTGCACACACCGCGGCCAACTGGGCCGGGTGCCGCGACAGCTCCCACAGTCCGTGCGCGACGATCTTGGGTACGGTTTCGGTGCCCCCGATGAACACTCCGAGCAGCTGCACGGCGGCTTCGGTGTCCGACAGCGCCGAGCCGTCGGGCAGCCGGTAGGCCAGCAGGTTGTCCACGATCGGCAACGCGCCCGTGTCGGTAGCCGCACGCCGGTGCGCCACCACCGGTGTCAGATAGTCCAGATAGCCGGGTCGCGCCTGGGCCACCTCGACTCCCTGGCCGGGCTGGGCCAGGCTTCCTGCATTGACGGTGGCGAGAACGTCGGCCGCCAGTTCGGTGGGCAGGCCGAGCAGTTGACAGACCACCGAGGCCGCGGCGATTCCGCCGTAGTCCTGGGTGAGGTCGAATCGTCCGAGCGGCAGCAACTCATCGAGGCGTTCGTTGGCCAGTGCCCGGATCCGCTCGGCGAGCGTGCCGACGGCCTTGGGCCGGAACGGTGCGGCGGTGCACCGGCGCACCTCGTCGTAGACGGGTGCATCGAAGTTGGCGTGGAACGGCATGGGGTGCAACGGCGGATCGGGCACCGGCCCGTCGTTGTGGCGGGCCAGCACCGTCGCGGCGGGCAGGGTTCCCTCGGACGCGACGAATGTTCCGTCGTTGATCTCCAGCACGTGCCAGATGTCGGCGAACCGCGACAGCGCGTAGGCGTCCCACTTCTGCAGGTAGTGGACGGGATCGTGGTCACGAAGCCGCCGGTAGTAGGGCATCGGGTCGGCCATCACCGCAGGGTCGAACGGGTCGTAGTCCCCGACGGTCTGTGTCGCGGTCATCGCAGCGGGGAAGGAGGCAGCGCGGCCAGGATGGAGTCCTCCCACCCGTCACGCAGCGCGGGCGCGACGCTCATCCAGGTGACGATCTCAGCGGGTGGATGCTCTTTCCACGACGGGTAGTGGTTCTCGAAACAGTCCCAGTCCCCTTCCAGCGCCCAGTAGTGGATCACCTCGTTGAAACGAAAGGTCGTGATGAACGAGCCCAGCCACGTTTTGCCGGTCGATTCCGACCACGGAACGTAGAGTCGTTCCAGTTCGCGGATGTAGTCGTCCTGCCGTCCCGGCTTGGTCTGCATGATCTCCTGGATCACCAGGCCCGCCGTGACGTTGTCGGCCTGCAACTGAGCCAGCGTCCGGTTGCTGCGCCCTGCGTACATGATTCGACCCTCCCCGCGAGCACCGCTGTCGCGCAGGAACATCGACCACTGTGCCGCTGCCGCGGCATGGCTGCCACCGCGGGCCTGGGCACGACCGATGCGGGCGTAGTCGGCGAACGCGTCGATCTCCCAGATGACCGTGACCTGTGGCCAGTGCCCGTTGTAGGGGGTGGTTTCCCACAGCGCGAACAGCCGGGCCCCGAGGTCACCCATCATCGGGTGGTAGACCTCGTCGAACTCCGTGACAAAGCGCTCGCTGCCTGCGGACCCGAGATCGATGGTCTCGTGCAGGTAGAGCAGGGCGTGGCGGTGGTAGGTCTTCATGGCCACGGCGCAATCCCCATCGGAGGTGTCCCTTCGCCCGTGGCTGCCCCACGGCGGGTTGACAGCTGCACCCAGCGAGCGTGACACTTGTGAGGTGTTTTGTAAAGTAGGGGTCGGCCTCGACCTCGAAGCCGCCGCGACGGGGCCCGCCCCGCTTGCCTCAGGGTTCTGCTTCGGCGAGGGTCCGCGGTGGTTCGAGGGGCTCGTGTGGTTCTCGGACATGCTCGGCGAGGCCGTGCACACGGTGACCCTGCACGGCGAGATGAGCACTCTGGAGTTGCCGGGACATGCACCCTCCGGGCTCGGCTTCCGCCCCGACGGCACCCTGCTGATCGTGTCCACCGAGGACCGGCAGGTGCTGAGCTACGACGGCGACACGGTCGCGGTGGTCGCCGACGTGGCGGAGCTGGCTCCCGCCCCGCTCGGCGACATGGTCATCGACCGCTACGGCTGCGCCTATGTCGGCTCCCAGGCCCGATCGGGCGGGGTGATCGTGCGGATCGACCCCGACCGGGAACCCGGCCGGCGCGCCACCGTCGTGGCCCGCGATCTCGACTTCCCCAACGGCATGGCCATCACCAGCGACCATTCGAGGCTGATCGTCGCCGAGTCCACGGCACGCAGACTTTCTGCGTTCGCCATCGATGACGACGGAAGTCTCTCGGACAGAACGGTTGTCGCCGAAGGCTTGGCCGGCCCCCCGGACGGCATCTGCGTCGACGACAAGGGCGGGGTGTGGACGGCGATGACACTCGCCCACCGCTTCGAACGGATCGTAACCACCGGGACCGGGTATTCGGTCAGCGATCGGATCGACATCGGCGACCGCACCGCCATCGCGTGCACGCTGGGCGGACCCGATGGCCGCACCCTGTTCCTGCTGTCCGCCACCGACGCCTACCCGGAGCGGCTGCGCGGGACGAAGCTGTCCCGCTTGGACGCGGTGACCGTCGACGTGCCCGCCGCCAGGTGCAGCTGAGGACCCGATGCCCGATTCCCGCATGTCCGACTCCTATTACGTGAAGATCGACGACGCCGACAGCTACGGCGAGCACTTCGTGGCGACCGATCTGGTTCGCTCCACCTGGTCAGCCGCGATCCAGCACGCGGCCCCGGTGTCCGCGCTGCTGGTCCGCGCACTGCAGCGGTGTGCCCCCCGCGACGACACCCGGCTCAGCCGGGTACTGGTCGACCTGCTCGGCCCGGTGCCGGCGGACGGAGATCTGTGGGTGCGGGCCACCCGCGAGCGCTCCGGAACACAGATCGAACTGATCGGGGCCGAGCTGCTCGCGGTGGGGCCCGACGGATCGCCACGGCCGGTCGCCCGGGCCAGCGGCTGGCGGCTGCAGACTCTGGACACGGCCGCGATCACCCACGCCCCCGTCGAGCCGCTGCGGCCCTTGTCGCAAGCGCGCGGCCGAGACATGAAGAAAGACTGGGAGCGCAACTACGTGCACAGCCTGGATTGGCGCTGGCTCACCCCGCCCCTGAACCAGGGCCCGGGCGAGTCGTGGCTCCGCCCCGAGGTCGATCTCGTCAAGGGTGAGACGATGACTGCGCTCGAGCGGCTGTTCGCGGTCGCCGACGACGCCAACGGCATCGGCGCCAAGCTCGACATCCGCAGGTGGACCTTTCTCAACACTGATCTGGTGGTGCACATCCACCGCGAGCCCGACGGCGAGTGGATCGGCATCCGCGCCGAGACGAGCTACGGCCCCGACGGCATCGGGGTGACATCAGGCACGCTGTTCGACGAGAGCGGACCGGTGGGCGCCATCCAGCAGTCAGTGCTCGTGCGCCCCCGTCCACCGAGGGAGGAATCCGCGAAAACGCGTTCCTCGTAGCGGTTTCCGCCTCGCGACGACTGCCCGCGCACTCTACCGGCCGCGGTTCAGTCGATCAGCCGCAGTGCAGCGGCCGGGCATTGGGTGACCGCGCGGATCATCCGGTCGCGGTCGGATTCGGGTCGCTCGGCACCGCTAATGACCACGGTCCCGTCATCCTGGACCTCGAAGACGTCCTCGGCGATCGTCTCGCAGATGCCGTGGCCCGTACACCGGGACAGAACGACGTCGATCCTCACGATTGCTCCGGGTGGACCTGCACCGAAACAGCGTGACATTGCTGGCTAATTTTGTAAAGTATGCCAATGTCGGACCTTGCCGACGAGCACAGCTCGACTCGCCAGCGGATCCTGGCCGCGACCGCAGAGGTGCTGGGACGCAACGGCACCACCAAGCTGTCGCTGTCGGACGTCGCGGCCGCGGCAAGGGTGTCCCGCCCCACGCTGTATCGCTATTTCTCCGACAAGCAAGTCCTGCTCGACGATTTCGCGGTGTGGGAACGCCATCTGTACGAGCGGGCCATCGCCGAGGCCACCGCCGCCGTGCCCGCCGCCCAGAAACTCGACGCCGCGCTGCAGGTGATCGTGCGCTACCAGTTGTCCTATCCCGGCCTGCGGATGGTCGACGTCGAACCCGACCAGGTGATCAGGCGGGTCGCCCGGATCATTCCGCTGATGCGTGAGCGGCTGCAGCGATTGTGCACCGGGCCCGATTCCGGACTGTCGGCCGCGACGGCGGTGCGGTTGGCGATTTCGCAGTACCTGGTTCACAGCGACGACAGCGCCGATTTCCTCGCGCAGCTTCGACATGCCGCACGTGTCACGCAATTCGCCCCGCCACCACGCCACGCTGTCTCAGACGCGGACGGCCGGTGCTCCTAAAGCGTGTCGAACAACTCTGTTGAGTGTTCGGCACCGCCCTTCTCGGGCGTCCGTTGGTTCAGGCCGCGGGTGCGGTGTGAACGTCGGTTCCCGCGTCATTCGGGCTGGTTTCGCCAACACGAGGGTGTTGGCCAGCGCCGTCCCGTCGGCGGGCTTTGGTGGCCCGGCCCCGTTGCTTGGGGGTCCGGGGATCGGTTGAGGTGTCGTGCTGGCCCTGGCCCCAGCGGGCCAGATTCCGCGCGGCGTTGGCGTCTC
Organism: Mycolicibacterium poriferae; assembly: GCF_010728325.1. Next base: position 2,678,623 of record NZ_AP022570.1, on the reverse strand, counting down.
TGTCGGCGGTATGCCCGCATCCGCAGGTGAACACCCGATCCGCCAAGGTCATCGAACTGTCGATGTCCCCGCACTCAGGGCACAGACGGGTCGATGGATACCACCGGTCGGCTTCGATGAGCTGCCCGGCCCGCCACGCCTGCTTGTACCGCAACAGCCGCGCGAACTCCGACCAGCTGGCGTCGGAGATGGCGCGGGCCAGCCGATGGTTGCGCAGCATTCCGGTCACGTTGAGGTTTTCGATGACAATCCGGTCGTGGGTCTTGACCAGCTGGCCCGATACCTGGTGCAGGAAATGGCGGCGCACGTTGGCGACACGATGGTGATGCCGTCCCAGCCGGGCCGCGGCATCCTTGCGGTTTCGTGATCCTTTCTTCTTGCGTGACAACGACTTCGACAACCGCCGCTGCTGCTTGAGACCGGTGGCCAGCGCCTTGGGCGCGTCATCGATGCGGGCGACCTCGCTGCCGTCTGCAGTGGCGGCGACCAGGAACGCCGACAGGCCGCGATCCACCCCTACCCAGCCGCCGTCGTCGGGGCGGACGGGGTGCTGATGGGCTGGGTGCAGATCGGCGGCCTCGATATTGAGTGAGATCCACCACCGGCCCCCGCGATGACTGATCGTGGCGAAGAGGATCTTCGCCCGTCCCTTGCCCAGCATGCGCCGCAGCCGGCGGGTGTCGTCATGCACCGCAACAGCACCAATGCCGGGCAGCGGGGCCGGTCGTTGTCGCCGATACGGATCGCGGCGGGTTTGCCCTTGGGGTGCTTGTTGCGCAGCCGAAACGACGGGATGTCGCCGGTTTTCTTCTTGAACCGTGGGAACCCGGCGCGGCGGCCTTTGCGCTTGCCCGACCGTGAATCAGACCATGCCGCCAACCCTCTACCGAGGTCGACAGCGGCTTCCTCGAACACCTGCTGACACACCTGGCCCCGCCACGCCAAACCGGTCACCCGCACCTCAGTCTCGCCGCGGGCACCGACAGCGAATACCCGGCCGGCGGCCTCGGTTTTCTTCCACGCATTGAAGGTGTTGATCAGATCAAACCCCGTCCACGGCACCTCGATGTCCGGGTCGGTTTTGCGGTGGGTGAGCGAGGTTTTCACCAGCCGTAGGCATTGGTTGAACGCGAACCGCGACGCCCCGGCATGACGGGCCAGCACCTCACACTGCTCGACCGTGGGGTCGAGACAGAGCCGGAACGTGGTGTGGCGCGCCATCACCATTGAGCGTCTCATGACTGGCTGACAAGTTGCGCTGGCCAGCGCAGTCGTGTCGGTACCCGTGATGACGATTTGTGGTCATGTGACCCGAAACCTGATCGGCGCCGCCGGTACCGCTCCGATCTGTCCGACACCGCGTGGGCGCGCATCGCCCGCTTCCTCGTCCCGAAACATCCCAAAGGTGGGCGGCCCTGCCCACCGCAGCGGTGGCGCGAGTACCTCGACGCCATCTTGTACGTGCTGCGCACCGGATGCGCCTGGCGACATCTGCCGCACGACTTCACCGTGTCGTGGTCAGCGGCGCACAAACACTCTCTGCTCTGGTGCCGCAACGGCACATGGGCGCGAATCCTGACCGCGGCCCGCGGCGAGGTCCGTACTCGCTCCGGCCGCCGCAGACGACCCACCGCAGCCGTCGTTGATTCCTCCAGCGTCAAGGCGTCCCCGGTGGCCGGACCGCGCGGATTCGACGGGGCAAAGAAGGTCGACGGCGTCAAACGGCATGTGCTCGTCGACTCAGCCGGTGCGCTGGTCGCCGCCGTCGTCACCGAAGCCGACGTGCAGGACCGGGCAGCATTCCCGAAGCTGCTCCGCAAGGCGAAGCGGATCGTGCCAACCATCAGTCACGTGTGGGTGGATAAGGGCTACACCGGTCAGACCGTCGCCGCCGCTGCGGCCAAGGCTGGTGTCACCGTTGAGGTGGTCTCCGGACCCAAGCCAGGACACGGCTTCATCGTCCAACCGCGACGCTGGGTGGTCGAACGCACAAACGGTTGGATCAACCACTGCCGCCGCATCGACCGCCACTACGAAACCACCCTCGCCTCGCACGAAGGCTTCGTCTACCTCAGCCAAATCGCCCTACTACTCCGAAGACTCGACCGCAGCCAGTTGTTCGACACGCTTTAGCGGGCGTGATTCGTGCGCTTGTCGGCCAGTACGCCCTCGGTGTGCTCGCCCAGCGCCGGTGCGCACCCGCGCACGTCGCACGGGGTCGCCGAGAAGTCGGCAGGTGTGGCGACCATCGGGACGCTCGAGCCGTCCTGGGCGGGCACGTACACGACTCCACCGCCGGCGTGGAACTGCTCGTCAGCCACCACGTCTTCCATCGAGTTGATGGGCGACCAGAACAGTTCCGGTTGCGCGCCAAAGGCTTCGGCCCACTCGTCGAGCGGTTTGGCAGCGAACACGGCATCGAGTTCGGCGACCAAGCCGGCCGCGTTGACTGCCCGGGCACGGGCCGTCGCATAGCGTTCGTCGACCAGCCACTCCGGCCGGCCCACGGCGGCGCACAACGCCGGCCAGTGCCGATCCCCTTGTAACCCCACCAGCCAGAACCGGCGGCCGTCCCCGGCGGTGTAGTTGTTCATGCACGGGTTGCCCATCGTTTCGCGCTGTCCGATCGCGATGGGCTGGCCGCTGATCAGAAACGTCGTGAGGTCGAAGCTCACGGTGTAGGCACCTTGGCGGTACAGCGACGTCGAGACCAGCTGGCCGGCGCCCGTACGGGTACGGGCGACGAGGGCGGCGCAGACCGCCCCGGCCAGGGTCATCCCGACCGAATGGTCTCCCATACCGCCGCGCTGAAAAGGCGGGGTGTCCCCGGGCCGGGTCAACAGATGCGCCAGGCCCGCCCGTGCCCAGAACGCGGCCACGTCGTATGCGGGGCGGTCGGCATCCGGCCCGTCGTTGCCGTATCCGGTGATCAACCCGTACACCAGCCGGGGGTTGGCCGCGGTCAGGGACTCGAAGTCCAGCCCGATGCGCCGCAACGCACCGGTGCGGATGTTGGTGATGAACACGTCGGCATCGGTGAGCAGGTCCAAGGCGTGTGCTCTACCGTCGTCGGTGGTGAGATCCAGTACGACGCTGCGCTTTCCGCGGTTGTCCATTTCGAAGGGCGGGCTCTCGTGCTGACGATCGTGCGGCGGGATCCCGAGCATGCGGCCGAATGTCCGGGCCGGATCACCCGCAGGCGGCTCGATCTTGATCACGTCGGCACCCCAGTCCGCCAGAATCCCTCCGGCGGCCGGGCCGGCGACCCATACGCCCAGCTCGATGACACGCAGCCCCTCCAACGGACCCGCCATGCACCACTCCCCTTCTCGGCACTTTACAAACGACCGACTCTTTGTAACCCTGTGAGGGCTGCAGCTCGAGCCTAGGAGGCCCGCGGTGTCCATCATCGACGATCGGGTGGCCCCCGCCCTCGGGTTGGCAGCACATCTGGGCCGCGGTATGCGGCGGATCGGGACCGACGCGGCGATCGGGCGCCTGCGCCGGACGCCCCGCACCGTTGCCGATCTCGACGCGGCAGCGTTGGCGCGACTGATCGGGCGGCCCGTGGCTTCGGTCGAGGTGATCGACGGTGATGCCGGGACATCCTCGCGGGCGCGGCTCACGCTGACCGGCGACGACGTCCCCGCGTCCGTGTTCGTCAAGATGGCGGCCGAGACGGTCGCCACCCGGCTGATGGGTGAACTCGGCAACCTCGCCGACACCGAGACCCGTTTCTACCGCCAGCTGGCGCCCGAGCTGACCGGGGTGCCGACGTCGTACGGCTCCGCCTTCGACCCGTGGACGGGCCGGTTCGTCCTGGTGCTCGAAGACCTGGCGGACCCCTGCGCACCCCCGTGTGAATTCCCCGACACGCTGCACCCGATCGATCCCGACCGGGCCGCCCTGGTGGTCGAGCTGTTGGCTCAGCTGCACCGGACGTTCTGGGGTCGACTGCCGCAGGCGGCCGGTACCGGTCCGCTGGGCTGGGTGTACTCCGCGTCGGCGGACAGCGCCTCACTGCTCACCGCGCCGCTGCTGAGGACCTCCGCGCAGCGGATGGCGCAGCGCACCGAACTGCCGCTGGAGCGCGGCCGCTTCATCAACGAGAACTATCGCGCACTGGCCGCACTCGTCGACCGCGGGCCGCACGCCGTCATGCACGGTGACGCCCACCCGGGAAACGTGTACTTCCGCGCCGGCCGGGCCGGGCTGCTGGACTGGCAGGCTGTGCGTCGCGGTCACCCCAGCCGCGAGCTGGCCTACACGTTGGTGACGTCGATGACGGCCGCGGACCGCCAGGCCACGCAGCGCGAGCTGCTGGATGTCTATCGGGGCGCGCTGTCCGCCGGCGGCGGACCGGAGCTCGACCGAGACGATCTGTGGGATCGCTACCGCCAGGCTGCGCTGTATCCGTATGTGGCGGCGCTGATCACGGCGGGGATGGGCGGCATGCAAGCCGAGGACATCGCCCTCAAGGGCGTGGACCGCAGCCTGGCGGCGCTGGCTGACCTCGAGACTGTGGCGCTGCTCAGGAAGTCGTTGTGACCGACATTGCCGGGCGTGCCGTCGGTCTGTACCGACGGGACGCTTTACGATCGTTGTCGAACCCGTAAGACAGGCCAGGTACGTGAACCACCCAGCATCCGAGCGCCCCGAACTCGCCGAGGACACCTCGACGAGAAACCGCATCCTGGCCGCGACGGCCGAAGTGCTGGGCCGTCACGGTCAGACCAAGCTCAGCCTGTCCGAGGTGGCCCTGCAGGCCGGGGTGTCACGCCCCACGCTGTATCGGTGGTTCGCCGACAAGGCGGCCCTGCTCGAAGCGTTCGGGATCTATGAGCGGGAAATGTTCGAAACCGGCATCGCGAAGGCCACCGCCGGTCTGCGCGGCAACGAGCGCGTCGATGCCGCGATGCAGTTCATCGTCGCCTATCAGCGCTCCTACTCCGGGGTTCGAGTCGTCGATATCGAGCCCGAGGTCGTGATCGCGCGGCTGGGACACATCATTCCGGACATGCGCGCCCAGCTGGAGAAGCTGCTTCCGGGCCCCAACGGCGCCGTCAAGGCGGCGACGGCCATCCGTGTGGCGGTGTCGCACTACATCGTGCGCAGCGACGATGACGACCAGTTCCTGGCGCAGCTGCGGCACGCGGTGGGCATCAAGACCGGCTGACAGCGGCTCGGCCCGGTCGTCACGAACGCGTGACACTCGGGCGATTTCTTGTAAAGCTGACTGTCATGACGACAGCTGAGACCGAGACCGGTGTGCTGGCCGGCGAACCACGCATGCTCATCGACGGTGAACTGCAGTCGACCGCCGGCGGTGCCACTTTCGATGTCATCCACCCGGCCAGCGAGCAGGTCGCCGGTCAGGCCACCGACGGCACGGTCGAGGACATGGGACGCGCGGTCGGTGCGGCACGGCGCGCCTTTGACACCACCGACTGGTCGCGTGACCTGGACTTTCGTTACCACTGCCTGACCCAGCTGGCGCAGGCGCTGGAACGCGACAAAGAGCGGCTGCGCCGGATCCTGATCACCGAGGTCGGCTGCCCGGTCACGGTCACCGGCAGCCAGATCGAGAGCCCGATCGCCGAAGTCACCCACTGGGCCGAGCACGGCAAGAACTTCGACTATCTGGTCGACAACGGCGTGCACGAGACCGCGCTGGGCCCGGCCCGGCGCAAGATCCACTACGAACCGGTCGGCGTGGTCGGCGCGATCACCCCGTGGAACGTGCCGTTCTACCTCAACATCGCCGAGACGGTGCCCGCGCTGATGGCCGGCAACACCGTGGTCCTCAAACCCGCCCAGCTGACCCCGTGGTCGGGCAGCGAATACGGGCGCATCGTCGCCGAGGAGACCGACATTCCCGCCGGGGTGTTCAACGTGGTCACCTCCAACGCCAACGAGGTCGGTGCGGCGCTGTCGGCGGACCCGCGCGTGGACATGATCACCTTCACCGGCTCGACCGCCACCGGGCGCGCGATCCTGGCCGCCGGGGCTGCGACGGTGAAGAAGACGCTGCTCGAGCTCGGCGGCAAGAGCGCCCACATCGTCCTCGACGACGCCGACTTCAACGCCGCGTTGCCGATGGCGGCGATGATGGCCTGTGTCATGTCGGGCCAGAGCTGCATCCTGCCCAGCCGGATCCTGTTGCCGCGCAGCCGCTACGACGAAGGCATCGAGATCCTCAAGACCATGATGGAGAACTTCCCGGTCGGCGACCCGTGGACGCCGGGCACCATGCAGGGCCCCCAGATCAGCGAGACCCAGCGCCAGAAAGTGCTCGGACTGATCCGCAGCGGCGTCGAGGCCGGTGCGCGCCTGATCACCGGCGGCGGCATCCCGCAGAACCTGCCTGTGGGCTATTACACCCAGCCGACCCTGCTCGCCGACGTCGACCCGGACTCGGTGATCGCACAGGAAGAGATCTTCGGTCCGGTGCTCACCGTGACGCCCTATGACACCGACGACGACGCCGTCGCGATCGCCAACAACACCATCTACGGCCTGTCCGGCGAGGTCAGCAGCGCCGACGTCGACCGCGCCTTCGCCATCGCCTGTCGCATGCGCACCGGCAACGTCACCATCAACGGCAAGAGCCACTTCGGCATCGGCAGCCCCTTCGGCGGCACCAAACAGAGCGGACTGGGCTACCGCAACGGCGAAGAAGGCTACAAGGAGTACCTCGACGCCAAAACCATCGGCATGCCTGAATGAATGTCGCTGGATATCGGCAACGGCTGAGCGACGAGGTGCACCTCGAGGGCCTGCTGACCCGGTACTGCTATGCCGTCGACCTCAAGGACTGGGGCGCCTACCGCGCAACGTTCACCGACGACGGGCACGTGGACTACTCCGCTGCAGGACTCTTCACCGGCGGCATCGACGACGCGGTGGAGTATCTGGAACAGCAGCAGGCATCCTTGTCGGTCGGCATGCACTACCTCACCAACGTCGAGGCCACGATTTCGGGAGACAGTGCTCACGTCGTGGCGATGTGGTTCAACGCGGTGCGCCTGCCCGGCGCCTCGGACATGACGTTCTTCCACGGCCGTTGGTACGACGAGGTCGTCAGAACGGCGGTCGGCTGGCGCATCCGCGAGCTGCGACTGGAGGTGGTCTGATGACGGATGTCGCGCGCGTGGACGACGAACTGCAGATCAGGGCGTTGCTGTACCGATACGCGCGGGCCGTCGATACCAAGGACTGGGAACTGTACCGCTCGGTGTTCACCGACGACGCGTACATCGACTACTCGTCAGCGGGCGCGGCCGCCGGTCTGCGCGACGAGGTCGCTGACTGGTTGTCGGCGGGTTTCGGCTCCGTCCCGTGGAGCATGCACTACATCACCAACATCGACTGTGACATCCATCCCGGCGGTGACACTGCCACGGTGCGGGCGATGTTCTACAACCCGATGCTCCTGCCCGGGATGGCCGAGCAGAGCAGATGCGGTGGCTACTACCACCACGAGCTGGTGCGCACCGACGACGGCTGGCGCAGCCGCGCACTGCGCGAGGACAACATCTGGTTCGTCAATCCGCCCACCGGCGGATGACCTGCGGTTGTACGAAGCCAAACTGTTGGTGAACGTCAATATTTGCCAAGGTTACCGGCAGGTGCGGCGTGCAGCACTCCGGAGAAGTGACGCTGACCTGGGTTGTGGAGCACCACGCTTCTGACCCGTGCCTTCTCTGGGATCAACTGGCCATCAACGTCAATGGCCGAATTCACCAACAACGCACGGGCATGGATTCCGGGGCACCGACAGTCGCCGGGGTGTGGTAGAAAAAGCTGCGCATTTCGGCGCTTTCCGGCTTTGCTGGTGCATACCCTCGTGAGAAGAGGTCCTCGATGTCAGCTCGGGCACGACGTCGGCAGAGCAGTAGGGCGACCACCGGGACCCGGCCGCGGGACCGAACATCGCGGATCGAACCCTGTGCCTGGCTGGGCGCGGGGGCGATCACGGTGGGCATCGGTGCGGCTCTCGTCGGCGGGGCCGGCGTCGCGTACGCAGACGACGGACCGGACGGCGCCTCGTCGGCCTCCTCGGAGTCGAGCTCGGCATCCGAGGGTCGCGCGAGCGGATCGACTGCGCGACATACAGTTTCCTCCGACCGCGACGATGCCTCCACCCCAGGCCAGCAGCGTGGCGCCCACCTGTCATCACGCCGGGAGGACGACCCGGAGAGTCAGCGCGACGCTGAGTCACTGACTGAGGATTCGTCGGAGCCCACCGATGACCTCGACGACGCCGGCGACACCGGCACTCCGAGCGCGCCCACGCCGGAATCCTCCGCCGACCACGATGTGATGGAGTCGGCCGACGCCTCCGCGGACGAGACAGACGATGCGGCAGCCGACGTTGCGGACGACTCGACGTCTCAGCAGCCCGATGCAGAACACGAGCAGACGGCCTCCGACCCCGGGCCGCCGGGCAGCACCTCGTCCACCGACGACATCGACACCGAGCAGGGCGATGACAGGCGTTGGCGCGCCGAAAAAGTCGCCGACCACCCCTTGGCGCCTCCCGCATCGGCGGACGTTTCTGCAGAAACCACCGTCAATGCCGACGTCGACACCGTCGCAGAATCTTCGGCGACGGAGACACCGGATGTGCCCGCACTGGTGACCGACACTGCGGCGACCCCGGCAGACCGGGTGCCGGCGGCCGGCACGCAGCGGGAGAAGAAGGCCGAGCAAGCCATCCTCACCCCGGTGTTGGCTCCGGGCGCGGCACCGGAGCCGGCGAATCCGAGCGGTCCATTCGGCCGGTTGGCTCTGGCCGTGCACACTCTGCTGAAACCCGTTGGGACACTGCTCACCGAGCTCGGCGGCCTGATCCTCGGCATCCGCGCCGACCCCGTCCCCCCTGGCGCGTGCCGCGACGACGTCTGCAACCCAACCGGCGAGATCTATCTCCCCTGGGTCCGCAACGAAGTCACCGTGCTCAACCTGACCGGCAGGGCGGTGACGCTGTCCGACCTCGACACCAAGCTTCCGCTGACCTACGGCCCACAGCAAGGGTTCGTCCTCGACAACGCCCGCCAGGTCGAGCTCGCGTTCTATCAGGGCAACAGCTACCACGACGACGACTGGACCTACGCGGGCACGATGACGTGGTCGGACGGTTCCACAACCGTCAGTGTCGACGTCGAGGCGGGCGGCGCTGTCGCGACGACGACGAACAGCAGGATCCAGACCGTCATCTTCGAGACCCCGGAATCCATCAACGGTCCCTCGCTCATCTCACTGCGCGAAACGTTGGTTCTCCTACCTGAGGCCGGCACGGTGGTCACCATCGACAGCACCGATCCCGTCGGCCAAGCACTCGTGGCCGCGGCGCTGTGCAAGGTTTCGGGCACCTGCACTCAGGAAGTCGTCGACGAGCGGGTTCGGCTCAGCGCACCCAAGCAGGTCGGCAACAGCCTGTTCAACGACGGAACGGTGATCTCCACCAACAGGTACAAGGTCGTCCACGAGGTCACCAAGACCAGCGGTGTCGAGGAAAACCTCAAGATCGTCGCCGGCACCTCGTTGAACTTCTCGCTCGGCCCGTTGGCTTTCCAGACGGAGATCGGCGCGTTGGTGCAACAGAAGTACGGCCACAGCTGGAGCGACGGCTTCACCACCGAAACACAGGTCGACCTGGACGTGCCGCCGGGAAGCTACGGTCAGATCTACGTGCAGTACCCGCAGTACCACGACTACGTCACCATGACGCTGACCAATTCGGGTGTCACGATCACGATTCCCGACGTCGAATACGTCAGTCTGGCCCCGTCGGGCGTCATCGATGAGAACGGAAACCCGGTCGCGGTCACCTACACCACCGTCGACTGGGAGATCGGGACAGGTCCGCACCCGTATCCCGACTCGAATTCAACACCCACGCCTCCGGAGACGGACACCGTGGGCTTTGTGACGACACCCGACATCGCGGCACCCCTCCCGGCGCCCGTAGCCAAACCGAGGTCGCTCTTCGGCATCATCGGAGGCTACGTGCGGGATCAGCTGAAGGCCTTCCAAGTTCTGCCGAACATCGTGTTCGCCGGCCGAGCCATCAGCTCTCAGACAATCCAGATCATCAACCTCTCGCCGTACGCGCAGACGCTGAGCAACATCACCGGCGAATACGAAGGCGACGACTCCCCGACGAAAGGCTTCGTCCTGCAACCGTTCGAAAGGATCGACATCGAGGTCGACTACAACGTCTTCGTGGACCAGGAAGCGTACGTGACGTGGACGAATTCGACGGGAATCGACATCAAAGCGGAGCTCAAGGTCTTCAACGGAGGCAGCGCACCGCTGGTCACCTGCCAGACCGCGGGATGCATCGGTGACGACGCAGACCGGGACACCGGAATCATGTACCTGATCTATCCGTACTCGACGCCCGGGCGGATGGACGTCACCAACACCCCGAATCTTGCGTCCGCGGCGGTCGACGTGGCGTGCACTCCGGGGTATGGCGATGCGATGCCCGGTGGATGCGGAATCAACGTCACCGGCGATACGTACTACAACGCGCCGACATCGGGACCCGTTCAGCAGCAAGTCAATCTGGGCTCGCAGACGAACTCGTACTACTACACCATCACCACCACCAAGACGGAGTCTGCGAGCTGGGCAGCCGGCGGGGGAATCAAGCTCAAGGAGAAGGCCGGCGTATTCATCGGACTGCAGCTCGAGATCGAGGCCTCCGTGCTGTACAACAGTTCGGTCCAGGTCAAAGACTCGGAATCGAGCACGGTCGTGCAGAATCTGCTACCCGACTACGGCGGCGCCATCTACGTCGGCGATCCCTACCTACGCACCTACGGCGACTACGTGGTGAATCTGCCCAACCTGACGATGATCGTCACCGGCCAGTGGATCGAAGCGGCATCCGGCCTCGCGGCGCAGGGGCCGGTGGCGACCGTGGTGGACTATCCGTTGAGCTGACAAGCCCATCGCGACGCCGGAACGCCTGACGGTGCGGCGTCAGCCCTGAGCGGCGAGCTGCCCGCACGCGGCCGCGATCTCGCGACCGCGGGTGTCGCGCACGGTGCAGGACACACCCCGCTCGCGCACCCGCCGGACGAATTCACGTTCGACGGGTTTGGGACTGGCGTCCCATTCGCTGCCCGGGGTGGGGTTGAGCGGGATCAGGTTGACGTGAGCGAGGGCCCCGAGCGCGCCGTGCAGGCGCTTGCCTAGCAGATCGGCCCGCCACGGCTGGTCGTTGACGTCGCGGATCAACGCGTATTCGATGGACACCCGGCGACCGGTGACATCGGCGTAGTAGCGCGCGGCATCGAGAACCTCGCTGACCTTCCACCGGTTGTTGACCGGCACCAACGTGTCGCGGAGCTCGTCGTCGGGCGCATGCAGCGACAACGCCAGCGTGACATTGAGCCGCTCGTCGGCGAGCTTGCGGATCGCCGGTGCCAGCCCGACCGTCGATACCGTCACCGACCGCGCGGAGATCCCGAAGCCGCCGGGTGGCGCCGCGATGATGCGCCGCACCGCAGCCAGCACCCGGCTGTAGTTGGCCAGCGGCTCCCCCATGCCCATGAACACGATGTTCGACAGGCGCGCGTCCCGGTGGCGCAGCTCGGCGCCGGCCGCGCGGACCTGCTCGAGGATCTCGGCCGTCGACAGATTGCGCTTGAGTCCACCCTGTCCGGTCGCGCAGAACGGGCAGGCCATTCCGCAGCCCGCCTGCGACGAGATACACACCGTGTTGCGGTCCGGGTATCGCATCAGCACCGACTCGAACGTCGTGGCGTCGACGGCGCGCCACAGAACCTTGCGGGTCTCCCCCGCGTCGCATTCGATCTCGCGCAGCGGCTTCAGCAGCGGCGGGAACAGCGCCTCGCCCAGCTGGTCACGGACTCCGGCGGGCAGATCCGTCATCTCCGCCGGATCGGCGATGAGCCGGTTGAAGTACTGGTTGGCCAGCTGTTTTCCACGGAACGCCGGCAGTCCCAGGTCGGCGACCGCCGCGGCCCGGGCGGCGTCGTCGAGGTCGGCGAAGTGCCTCGGCGGCATCGCGCGGCGGGGAGGGTCGAAGACGAGCGGCAGGGATTTGGACATGACGTAGTCCAGTATCGCACTCCTGCGGTTGCGGGCCGTTCGGTCAGAGCCGGGTCAGGCCAGCAGAGTCAGCACGGCCCAGCCGGCGACTGCCGAGGGCAGCATCGCATCGATGCGGTCCATCAGCCCGCCGTGGCCCGGCAGCAGCGTTCCCATGTCCTTGATCCCCAGGTCGCGCTTGACCTGAGACTCGACCAGATCGCCGAGAACTCCGGTGATCACCAACATCAGCCCGAGCGGCACACCGACCCAGGCGGGCTTGTCGAGCAGGAACGTGACGGTCACCACCGCGGCGCCGATACCGAACAGCAGCGAGCCGCCCAACCCCTCCCACGACTTCTTCGGGCTGATCGCCGGGACCATGAGATGCCGGCCGAACAGCACCCCGGCGACGTAACCACCGATGTCGGCGAACACGACGGTGACGATGACGGTGAAGACCCGGACCCCGCCGTCGTCGGCGAAGATCAGCAGCGCCGAGAACGCGGCGAACATCGGCACCCAGGTGGCCAGCAGCACGGCCGCGGCGATGTCACGGAGATAGTTGACCGGCGGCTGGCCGAGCCCCTGGCCCAGCAGGCGCCACACCATGCACACGATCACGGTGCCGCCGTAGGCGCCCAGCAGCCCCGCGGCGCCGTACGGCCAGGTCAGCCAGATCATCGCCTGACCGCCTACCAGCAGGGGCACGACCGGAAGCGCGTACCCGTGTTCGCGCATCCGCCGGATGACCTCATGGGTCGCGATGGCGATGGCCACGGCCACCAGAGCCAGCCACCAGATCGGCGCGAACAGCAGGATGCCGATCGCCATCGCCCCCAGCACGACGCCCACGGCGATCGCCGCGGGCAGGTCGCGCCCGGCGCGCGACTTCTTCGTCTGCGTCTGGTTCTTCGGCTGCTCTGCCACTGGAGTCGATTGCTGATCGGTCACTCTCAGACCTCCAGCAACTCGCCTTCTTTGTGCTTGACCAGGTCGTCGATCTGGGCGGTGTACTGGTGGGTGGTCTTGTCCAGATCCTTCTCGGCGCGGGTGACCTCGTCCTCGCCGGCGTCACCGTCCTTCTTGATCCGCGCCAGTTCCTCCATGGCCTTGCGTCGGATGTTGCGGATCGAGACCTTGGCGTCCTCACCCTTGGCTTTGGCCTGCTTGACCAGGTCGCGGCGACGCTCCTCGGTCAACTGCGGAATGGCCACCCTGATCACGTTGCCGTCGTTGCTCGGGTTGACGCCCAGGTCGGAGTTGCGGATCGAATCCTCGATGTTGCGCAGCTGGCCGGCCTCGTAGGGCTTGATGACGACCAGCCGGGCCTCGGGAACGTTGATGCTCGAGAGCTGCGTGATCGGGGTGGGTGAGCCGTAGTAGTCCACCGTGATGCGGTTGAACATCGCCGGGTTGGCGCGGCCGGTGCGGATCGACGCCAGGTCGTCCCGTGCCACCGACACGGCCTTCTCCATCTTCTCCTCGGCGTCGAAGAGTGTTTCGTCGATCACTGTGCTCGTCTCCCGTCGCTGTCACTCACCTGGGCGCCCTCGCCCGCCTCTGTCGCTCACCGCGCCGCCACGCCTGTCAAGTGGTGACCAGTGTCCCGATCTTCTCACCTGCGACGGCACGGGCGATATTGCCATCGGTGAGCAGGTTGAACACCAGGATCGGCATACCGTTGTCCATACACAAGCTGAAGGCCGTGGCGTCGGCGACCTTGAGGCCGCGGTCGATGACCTCGCGGTGACTGACGGCGGTGAGCAACTCGGCGTCGGGATGCACCTTCGGGTCGGCGGTGAACACTCCCTCGACTGCCTTGGCCATCAGGACCACGTCGGCACCGATCTCCAAGGCCCGCTGGGCAGCGGTGGTGTCGGTGGAGAAATACGGCAGTCCCATCCCGGCCCCGAAGATGACCACCCGGCCCTTCTCGAGATGCCGCTGCGCGCGCAGCGGGATGTACGGCTCGGCGACCTGCCCCATGGTGATCGCGGTCTGTACCCGGGTCTGGATGCCTTCCTTCTCGAGGAAATCCTGCAGCGCAAGGCTGTTCATGACGGTGCCGAGCATGCCCATGTAATCCGAGCGGGTCCGTTCCATGCCGCGTTGCTGCAGCTGCGCGCCCCGGAAGAAGTTCCCGCCGCCGATGACCACCGCGACCTGGACACCGCTTCGGACGACCTCGGCGATCTGACGGGCAACCTGGGCGACGACGTCGGGGTCGAGGCCGACTTCCCCGCCGCCGAACATCTCACCGCCCAGCTTGAGCAGCACGCGACGGTAGGCGGGCCGGATCAGCGCCGACGCACCGGCTCCGTTGAGGCTGGTGGGATCCGCCATCGGACTCCTTTGCGGTTCTCGCGTGCGATCACCGCCCCCTTTTCAGTGCCGCGGACGGCTACCCACATCCTGCCTCATCCCCGTCGAGAATCGGCGGTCGGGTCTGCGCGGCACGCCGCGGTCGGGTCTGCCCGGCACGCCGCGGTCGGGTCTGCCCGGCACGCCGCGGTCGGGTCTGCCCGGCACGCCGCGGTCGAGTCTGCGCGGCGGTCAGGACTCCCGGGCTCGCTCGGCCACCGGCAATCCGCCCGAACTCAGGTGGCAGGCCTTGGGTGGCGACGGTGGCAGGTCCAATGCCGGGTTGCCGTCGAAGAAGCCGACCGGCTTGAGGTGGAAGCCGGTGTAGGCGCACGGCATCACCGGCCAGTCCTCCGGCCGCACCACGTGGTGGGCGCCGACGGTGTACCACAGCACCACGTCGGTGTCCTCCAGCGCGGCGTCGTCGGCGATGTACTGCGGCAACCCCTGGGCCTCGCCGCTCTGGTACATGTAGTCCCCCGCAGGGAATCGCTCGCTCTGGTCGTACTTGGTGACCCAGAGATTGTGCTGCACGAAACGGGCGCGGTCGTAGATGAACGAGCCCTCCTGCACCATCACCGGCACCACCTCCCGGGGGAGCAGCTTGTAGCCGACGGGTTGGCCGAGCTCGTTGCGTTTGGCCGGATTGACCACCTTCCAGTACCGGCCGGTCTGCCAGTTCCAGTCCCGCGCGCCCTGCGCTTCCGAGGCCACCAGCGTGTCCTGGGTGATCCACGCGTTGCGGTGCGCATTGAGAGCCGGATCGGGTTCGGGAATCGAGTCCACTTCGTAGACGCTGTTGTCCGGGCCGTCGACGCTCATGTCCAGCCGGAAGTTGAAGAAGTGCTGATGGTTGGGTCCGTAGATGTTGGGCGCGACCATCTTTCCCCACCGCGGAGTTTCACCGTCTGGCACCGCGCCGGTGGTCAGCACACCGGAGAGCTTGACTTCGACCTCGACCGACGCGTCGTTGTAGAAGTACCAGAAGAAGCCGTACTCGTAGTTGCCCACAGTGCAGATCATCGAGATGACCAGGCGGCGCGACCGCCGTACCTCGACTTCCTCGGTACGGAAGTCGGTGTGCTTCCACGAGATACCGTAATCCTCTTCGTGCATGCAGATCGCGTTCGGGATCGTGACCGCGTTCCCCGCGGAGTCGTTGACCGTGCCGTCGAAGTAATGGATCTCGCCGAGGCAGTCGCACCCGAGGGTGAGCGGGTTGGCCGAGAATCCCATTCCGACCTCGCCCATGTCGAAGACGTTCTTGTTCCAGTGCGTCGGTGAGGTGTCGCCGTAGGGCACCACCATCTCGGCCAGCGACGCCCGATACATGATGGGCCGCGTCTGTCCGCGGTCGGTGTAGGTGACCTCGTGGAGCGTGATGCCCTCGCGTGGATTGAAACCCAGCCGCATGGACCACTTCTGCCACTGCACCTGCCACCCGTTGACCGTGAAGCTGGGACCGTCGGGTTGGGTGATCTCAATCGGCTTGACGTCGTCGCGGAAGGCGGTGAACGCCGGCCGGTTGTTCGGGTCGAACATGAACTGCTCGGTGTAGTTGCCCGCGGTGGGCGGCAACGGCACCACGCCGTGGTCCTCGATGTCGATGACCTTCATGGCATCCAGATCGAACGTCACGATCAGGCCCTCGACCGGCCTGGCGTAGCCGTGCTCGGACGGCGCAGCCCGCATGAAGGTCAGCGGCCGGCAGATCAGCGCTGAGTTGTCGTAGTGGTCCTGGGCGCCGTAGTAGCCGGCCGGCCAGGGATCGATCATGGCGAGGTCGAAGTCGGTGACCCCCCGTTTGCGCATCGCCTCCTGCCAGCGCGGATCGGCCCGCACCTTCTCCTCGACGCCGGTCATGTGCTCGACCAGATAGGACGGGAACCGGCCGGGGACAGGGGTCCACGAGTCGACCACGCGGGCGGCGAGGTCGACGGTTGCCTCGTAGACCATCTTCGCCGCTGAGTCGTACATCGTCAGAAACGCCCGTCGGGGAATGTCGGCCAATCCCTCGAATGTCAGAGCGGCGTTCTTCTCCGGCTCGGCGAGCTGGATCATGACGAACCGCAGGGTGTCTGTGGCGTACTCACTGGCCGCGACGATCGCGGCGGCCGATTCGATCTCCACCCCGCTCAGCGGGTCCAGAGGGTAGCCGGTGTGCCCGGCGGCGGCGTCGGAGCGAAGTGCGGTGCTGTCCATCGTCATCGAGCGGAGTCCTTTGCATCGTCGGTACCGAGGTCGAACACCGCGAGATGAGCAAGGGCGTCCTCCTGGGAGGTCTTGTGCGCAGAGCGCCGGCCGAAGATGTAGACGATCAGACCGAGCGCGAACATGCCGAGGCTGATCAGGCCGACCCACGTCATCCAGGTGCTCGAGGGGACGTCGATCCAGGGCGTCACGAACGAGTAGTAGATGCCGCCGATGGTGCCCAGCGTCCCGACCACGACGGCGGTCCAGACGCCGGCCATTCCGCCGGGGATCCGCCAGAACTGCTCGTTGGCATAGCGATCCGCGTACTTTCTGCGGGCGATGATCACCGGGAACAGGAAGAAGAAGCCCGAGATCAGCCACACCGTGGACAACCCGCCCTGCAGGTAGACGGTCACGTTGGCCATGCTGCTCTGCGAGTACAGTCCGACCAGGATCAGCGACGAGATCACACCCTGGATCAGGATGGCGGACACCGGGTTCCGGGTGCGCGGGTTGAGGTGGGTGAAGATCCGCGGCAGATGGCGTTCCAGACCGGAGACGAAGATCAGCCGCGAGTAGGCCACCTGATAGGTCATCAACGCGACGATCACGATGAACGCCAGCACGACCGCGCAGATCTCCATCAGACCCGGGAACCCAGCGACGTCGAGCATGCCGATGATGCCGGTGACCGGATCGATCTCGCCGACGGGCAGCGCCATGATGGTGCCCAGCGTGGTCAACAGGTAGATCGCGACCAGGGCGGCGGACCCCCAGAGAATCATCTTCGGTCCGCTCTTGCGGACCGACAGGAACTCCGCACCCATGTTGTACGGGGTTTCCACGCCGAGCAGGTAGAGCAGGACCGTCCCGTAGAGGAAGCCGGCCACCGCAAAGTTGGGGATGGTCGCCTCTGCCCAGCTGAACGGCGTCGCTGAACCGTGGTTGACCGCGAAGAGAAGGCCGGCGACGAAGATCGTCAGGGTCAGCGCACCGTAGACGACGAAGACCACGTTCATGATCTTCTGGCTGGCCGACAGCTTGGCCAGCGCCAGACCGATCACGGTCCACAGGATCACCAGCTGCAGGATGATGCTCGTCGTCAGCCCGAGCTCGGTGTGAAATGCCAACAGCAGCAACTGCAGCACAATCGCGGGCGACGAAGCGGCGTTGAGGATCACCGGTACCCACGACAGATATCCGCCGATGAAACCCCACGTCTCGCCCATGGTCCGGGTGGCCCAGATGTACACCCCACCTTGGCCCGGCCACAGGTTGCCGAGTTCGACCACCGCCATCCCCGCCGGGACCAGGAACGTCAGGATGCCCAGCACCCACATCGGGATCGCCGTCCACCCCCCGCCGGCCAGCACCGACGAACCGGTGATCCAGCAGATGATGAAGACGTAGGCAGCGGTGAGCCCGAACGTGGTCATCACCTTCGGCAGGATCTGTTCTGGGACCAGCTCGGTGGTCATCAGCTTGTCACGCTCGGCGGAGCCGCCAGTCGGGCCACGGTCGGCTGAGCCGCCAGTTGGGCCACGGTCGGCTGAGCCGCCAGTTGGGCCAGAGCCCGCAGGCGGGGAAGCGCTCAGTTCTTGTGTCATCGGTTCGCCTTCCAACAGAGTGGATCAGTTGACGATCTGTCCGTCTTTCATCCGGACGACACGGCTCGCTTCGTCGGCCACCGTGGGGTCGTGGGTGCTCGCGACCACGGTGACGCCCATGGTCGAGCACAGGTCGCGCAGCATGCGCACCACCGTTTCCCCCGTGCGGTGGTCGAGGTTGGCTGTCGGTTCGTCGGCCAGCACCAAGGTGGGGTTGCTGATCAGCGAGCGCGCTATCGCGGTGCGTTGCTGTTCGCCGCCCGACATCTTGGTGGGCTGGTGGTTGATCCGGTGTCCGAGACCGACGAGTTCGAGCAACTCGATCGCCCGCTGCCGCAATGCTTGACGGTCGAAGGGTTCGAACATCAGCGGCAGTTCGACGTTCTCCACCGCCGAGAGAAACGGGATCAGGTTGTAGCTCTGGAAGATGAACCCGATGGTGTCGTGGCGCAGCGCGGCGTACTGGCTCTCGGTCAGCGTGGCGGTGTCCTTACCGGCGATCATGACGCTGCCCTTGGTCGGCCGGTCGAGGCCCCCGATGATGTTGAGCAGGGTCGACTTTCCGCTGCCGCTGGGGCCCATCAGGCACACGAATTCACCCGGCATGACAGTCAGTTCGGCGGCCATGAGCGCCTTGACCACCTCGTCACCGAGTTTGTGCAGCTTCCAGACGTCGGCGATTTCGATGACCGGCGTCTGCCCTCGAGCCGGGACCCCGGCGGTGGTGCCGGAGGATTCGTCGAGCGTGGTCACAGGTCAACCTCCTGCCAGCGAACGGATGGGTGGGCGTGAGGCGGCCTTCCACGTCGGGACGGCGCTGGTGCCCAGCGCGGCCACGATGCTGACCGCCAGCGCGATCGCGGTGCCGACCGCCAGGCCGCCGTAGGACACGCCGGTCGCCACGACGCCGGCGATGCCGAGCCCCACGCCGGTCAGCACCGCGAGGATCGCGCCGGCGAAGGTACCGACAGCAGCGGCGATCACCGGTTCGACGAGCAGCGCAGTCACCACCGGTGCCCGCGGTACGCCGTTGGCGGCCAGGACGCCGAGTTCCCGGGTCCGGTGGGCGACCGTCCGGGTGGTCGCGACGGCCACCTCGGCGACACCGACGAGCAACACGGTCACCGCGATCAACACCACGGCACGACCGATCTCATCGGCGTGCCCCAAAGCCGCTGACTGGCTGCGGATTCCGTCGGCCATCCCGAACACGATCACTACCAGGAACGCGCCGGTCGCGGTGGTCACCGCCGGCAGCATCATCTCCCTGGCACGCCGCTGAGCGGACAGCCAGCCGTAGGACAGACCTTTGCGAATCACCAGCGGTCCCCCAACAGTGAGACAGGCCGCTGCTGCAGCAGCCGATGCACCGGCACCAACGCTCCGACGATCGCCATCGCGGGCAGGAACATGGCGGTCAACGCCGCTCCCTGCAGCCACGCCGTCATCGTGGCGATGCCGGGGATGACCAGCGCGACAGCGATACCCGCAACGATCACACCGACGACATACGACGTCAGGAACACCATCGCCGATTCGACGAGGAAGAAGTAGAGCACTTCGTCGGCCAATCCGATGCTGGACATGATGCCGAACTCCCGCTTGCGCTCGGTGACCGCCGCCAGGAACGACGAGACCGCGATGACGAACCCCAGTACCAGTCCGATCATGGAGATCAACCCGAGCGTGGATCCGGTCACCTTGCCGGAGAACAGCGCCGAGAACTTCTGCTCGAAGGTCAAAGGGCCCGACCCACCCACGGTGTCGTAGATCATGCCGGTACCTGCGGCATCCGGTCGCACGGCCGGATCCGCGGTGTAGGGCAGACCCGCCGCAGCGCCGAATGCCGCGGCGAGATCGCGTCGGTTCTCCTGGCCCGCCGGGGCGGACACCACCCACCATCCGTTGTCACCTACCAGTGAGCGGGCCAGCGCAGTCGACACCGTCAGCGATTGCCCGTCCCCGGCTGTCACGACACGCAACTGCTGCGCACCTACGGTGACGTCGTCACCCCGCCCGACCCCGAGCCGTTCAGCCAGTTTGGATCCCACAACGGCTTCGCCGCCGGCGATTCCGTCCCTGCCCTGCAGAGCCACCGGCTCTCCGTCGACCTCGACGACGCCCGACAGCGTGCGGGTGGCCGACCAGCCTGCGGGCACCGTGAGCGCGGGGGCGGGGCCGGCGGCGACCAAGGCCTGCGCCTGCGGGTCGAAGTGCGTGCCGGCGGCCGGAACCACCCAAAGCTGACCTCCGCCGAGCACATCGGTGATCGACTCGGCACCGGTGATCGCGAAGCCTGCCGAGATCGTCCGCACGACCGTCACACAGGCGATCGCGAGCGCGATGCCCACCACGGACAGCACGAAGCGCTCCGGCCGGCGCCGAATGTTGGCCAGGGCGAACCGAACCAGGCAGACGAACGTGTTCTGCGAGCCGGTGGGGATCTGCGGTGCTCGTGTGTGCGGGGCCGTGTTTGCGACCGGACTGGTCTCCACAAGAAGCGATGGTGAGACGGCAACGTTTCACCGACGGCCGTGCGGCGTGTCGGCGGGGTTAACAGGACCGCGGTCCCGTTAACGCGATGTGTCAGGGCAGCAACGAATTTCGTCGGCTGCGTGCGGGTCTGCGGGTGCGATCAGGTCCAGAGCGTCGGCCACGGCTGGGCTTGCTCGAGCTCGAAGGCCAATTCGAGCAGGCGGGCATCTTCGCCATGCGCCGCAGAGAACATCATGCCGACGGGCAGACCCGACGCGGATTCCGCAAGCGGCAGCGAGATGGCCGGTTCACCCGTCGCGTTCTGCAGTGGGGTGAAGGCGACCCAGTCGATGAGTCTGTCGATGATCTGTTGATAATCGGCCGTCGGGTCGAGATGACCGATACGGGGGGTGACGTCGGCCAAGGTCGGTGTGAGCACGATGTCGTAGCTCGCCGTCAGACGTGACGTGACACGTCGGATGCGGGCGAGGCGGGCGAGCGCCGCAGGTAGCCGGTGCAGACGCCGCGCCGCGTGGCGTTCGAGTCCCAGTGTCAGATTGTCGAGTTGACTGCGCTGGAAGCTCTGCCCGAAGGTCCGGCGGCCGCCACGCACCAGGGCGAACGCCAGGAACGACCAGTACAGCAGGAAGTCATCCATGAACCGCTCGGGCACCGGATTCTCGATGGCCGTCACGTGATGACCGAGTCGCTCGAGAACAGCGGCAGTCTTGTGGGTCAGCTCGGTGACCTCGGGGCTGGCTTCGCGGGCAATGGAGCGTGTGCACACCGCAATTCGCAGGCGATTGGCGCTCGGCCCGGTCACGTCCCCGATGGCAGGCAGTCTGGGGTTGCGCTGGACGCGTTCCATCTCTCTGTAGAAGGCCGCGGTGTCGCGCACGCTGCGGGTCACCACTCCGTTGTGCACGATGTGCAACGGCATCTGGCGCATGTTGGCGTCCAGCGGCAGCCGGCCGCGGGTCGGCTTCAGCCCGACCAGCCCGTTGCAGGCAGCGGGGATCCTGATCGATCCGCCACCGTCGTTGGCGTGTGCGATGGGCACCACCCCGGCCGCCACGAATGCCGCAGAGCCTGACGACGACGCGCCAGCGGTGTGCTCGGTGTGCCAGGGATTCCGCACCGGGCCCAGCCGTGGATGCTCGGCGGAAGCGCTGAAACCGAACTCCGAGAGCAGCGTCTTGCCCAGAGGAACCAGACCGGTCGCCAGATACGCGCGCGCGAAATCACCGTCCTCGGCGGCGATTCGCGGCTCCCACGCATCGGTTCCCTCCATCGTCGGCATTCCCGCGACAGCGACGTTGTCTTTGATGAAGGTCGGTACCCCGTCTAAGAAGCCGCCGTAGGGGTGCGACCGCCGGGACCGGGTCCGGGCCCGGTCGTAGGCCTCGTACGCCAGCCCGTTCAGCGCCGGGTTCACCGCTTCGGTGCGCGCGATGGCGGCCTCGATCACCTCGGTCGGCGACACCGTGCCGGTGCGCAGCGCCTCCACCAACCCGACGGCGTCGAACTCACCCAGGGCGTCGTCGGCAACAGCGCTGATGCGATCCATGGCTCGACGGTACCAAAGCGTACCGGCCGGTCGGGGTCACTCGGCGCGACGCAGCACCGCGGCGACGGTCATCGCGAGAATCTTCCAATCGAGCCACAACGACCAGTTCTCGATGTAGAAGTTGTCCCACTCGGCGCGATCGGCGATCGAGGTCTGCCCGCGCAGGCCATGCACCTGTGCCCAACCGGTGATCCCGGCCTTGACCCGGTGCCGTTCGCCGTAGCGGGCGATCTGGACGTTGAACAGGTCGACGTATTCGGGCCGCTCGGGTCGCGGACCCACCAGGCTCATCTCACCTCGCGCCACGTTCACCAACTGCGGCAGTTCGTCGAGTGAGGTGGCCCGCAAGATCTTGCCGATGGTCGTGCGGCGGTCCTCGCCCTCCACGCCTCCCGGCGCCGATGCGCCGTCGCGTGTGAAGACCGCATCGGAGTCGCGGGGCGGACGCATCGACCGGAACTTCAAGCAGCCGAAGACCCGGCCGTCGCGTCCGACCCGGGGTTGGCTGAAGAAGATCGGCCCCGGCGAGCTCAGGCGAACCAACAACATCAACAGCAAAAACATCGGTGAGATCACCAGCAGCCCCGCGGCGGCGAAGATCCGGTCGGAGACGTGTTTGGCGACGAACTGCCACCCGCGGGGGTCGGTGTGCGGCACCGCGATCAGCGGCAGTCCGCCCACATGGTCGATGCGTGCCCGCACACCGATGGTGTCGAAGATGCGAGGGACCACCCACACGGCGAGTCCATGGCGGTGCGCGACCCTGACCGCGTCGCTCATCACGTCGTCACGGGTCCGCGAGAACGCGACCACCATGCATTGCGCCTCGGTCCGCGTGATGATGTCGTCGAGGTCGGCCAACGTGCCGAGGTAAGGGATGCAGGCGGGTTCATTCCGCTGGGCGCCCATCATCGGCAGGTCGTCGTCGACCAGTCCGATGGGCACCAACCCGTACTCCGGGTTGGCGTTGATCCGCTCGACCACCTTCGCGGCGATCCTGCCGTTGCCGACGATCAACATCGGCGCTTTGAGGACATCGCGACGGAAACCTCGGCGCCGAGCCACGATCCACAGCAACCGGCCCGCGGGCACGAGCACGGCCGCACATATCCAGACCCGCGCCACAGCGCTGCCGACGCTGCCGAGCGAGCCCTCCACGCCCGACCTGAACACCAGTCCACTGAGCATCAGCATTGCAGCGAGTGCGGCGATCGCTTCGAGCATGGGCAGCTCGTCGAGGAAGCTGCGCTTCAACGAACGGCGGTACAGCGAGCCCATCGCCGACAGCGCCACGACGGTGGGGGCGAAGAAGCACACCATCCACGCCGGGGGCAGCTCGTAGCCCAGATGATTGGCCCAGGTCATGCCGACCGCGACGGCCGCGGACGCCGACGTCAAGTCGACCAGTGCGCCGACGATCGGCTCCCACCCCATGCGCCGGCGCGTGCCGGAGGCGGGCACTGCAGCGACCGCCACGCGGCGGGCACGTGCCATCGGCACGGTCGGCCGGTCCAGCAGGCCGGTCACGTGTGCCGTGCGGCGGGTTGGGGATCCCTCACTTGGTGAGGTTAACCCGACTCGACCATCTGAACCGGCAATTCGCGGTTGAGCTGGGTGGATGACGTCGAAATACTTTCGCGAAGAGTTTGCCAGCAGCGCCAGGTTGGTTGTTTGGCAAATCGGGCTGCGAAAGCACCGGCCAGCCGACCACCGGGATCGATGCGGGCCCGCGCCCTGGTCGCCGATTTTCTGCTACCGCCGCTGTCGCGGTGGCAAAGGCGCCGCACGCCGCCGCAAACTTCCCGGCCTCGACAAAAGGCACGCGGCCCCGGGACCGATGTCCCAGGGCCGCGTGTCTCAGCTATCCGGCGGTGCCGGTCATCGGGCGTGAACCCGATGGACCGGATACCTCCGCAACGTCCGTCGTCAGGCCTGGCCGACCTCGAAGCGGACGAACCGCGTCACGGTCACGCCGGCCTCGTCGAGCAGCGCCTTGACGGTCTTCTTGTTGTCGGACACCGACGGCTGGTCGAGCAGCACGACGTCCTTGTAGAAGCCGTTCACCCGGCCCTCGACGATCTTCGGCAGCGCCTGCTCCGGCTTGCCTTCGTTGCGGGCCGTCTCCTCGGCGATGCGGCGCTCGTTGGCGACGATGTCCTCCGGCACGTCCTCACGGCTGAGGTAGCGGGCCTTCAGCGCCGCGATCTGCAGCGCGACCGCATGCGCCGCCTCCTTGTCCGAGCCCTGGTACTCCACGAGCACACCCACGGCCGGCGGCAGATCGGCAGCCCGCTTGTGCAGGTAGGTCTCGACCGTGCCGTCGAAATAGGCCACGCGACGCAGTTCGAGCTTCTCGCCGATCTTCGCCGACAGGTCGGCGATGGTCTGCTCGACGGTGGTATCCCCCACCTTGGCCGCCTTGAGCGCGTCGAGGTCGGTGGCCTTGGCCGCCGCGGCGGCCGCGACGATCTGGTCAGCGACCCCCTGGAACTCCGCGTTCTTGGCGACGAAGTCGGTCTCGGAGTTCAGCTCGATCAGGGCGCCGTCCTTGGCCGCCACCAGACCTTCGGCAGTGGCGCGCTCAGCGCGCTTGCCGACGTCCTTGGCGCCCTTGATGCGCAGGAGTTCGACGGCCTTGTCGAAGTCGCCGTCGGCCTCGACGAGCGCGTTCTTCGAGTCCATCATTCCGGCACCGGTCAGCTCCCGGAGGCGCTTGACGTCGGCAGCGGTGTAGTTAGCCATGTCAGCCTTTCGTCGACGAGGTTCGAATTAAGAGGTGGTCGGGGCCCCGTCGCCCGCGGTCTCGGGGGCGGACGTGGTCGCGCCCGCGAGCAGCTCCTGCTCCCACTCGGCCAGCGGTTCGGCAGCCGCCCCATCCTGACCGGCCTCGGCCTTGTCGGCGCCACCGCCGGCCCGGGCCTGCAGACCCTCGGCAACCGCGGAGGCCACCACCTTGGTCAGCAGCGCGGCGGACCGGATGGCGTCGTCGTTGCCCGGGATCGGGTAGTCGACGAGATCCGGATCGCAGTTGGTGTCGAGGATCGCGATGATCGGGATGTTGAGCTTGCGCGCCTCGGCGACCGCGAGATGCTCCTTGTTGGTGTCGACGACCCAGATCGCCGACGGAACCTTCTGCATGTCCCGGATACCGCCGAGGCTGCGCTCGAGCTTGTTCTTCTCGCGGGTCAGCATCAGGATTTCCTTCTTGGTGCGACCCTCGAAGCCACCGGTCTGCTCCATCGCCTCGAGCTCCTTGAGCCGCTGCAGCCGCTTGTGCACGGTGGAGAAGTTGGTGAGCATGCCGCCCAGCCAGCGCTGGTTGACGTACGGCATGCCGACGCGGGTGGCTTCTTCGGCGATGGACTCCTGGGCCTGCTTCTTGGTGCCGACGAACATGATCGACCCGCCGTGCGCGACCGTCTCCTTGACGAACTCGTAGGCCTTGTCGATGTAGGTCAGCGTCTGCTGCAGGTCGATGATGTAGATGCCGTTGCGGTCGGTGAAGATGAACCGCTTCATCTTGGGATTCCAGCGACGGGTCTGATGCCCGAAGTGGGTGCCGCTGTCGAGCAGCTGCTTCATGGTTACAACAGCCATGGTTGTGCTTTACCTTCAGTTGTCGGTTGTCGTCCGGCATCGGGTGAGCCGGACCCTGGCGACTGCTTCGATGCCGGACCCGACCTGGGGACGGGACCGCCCGGCATGCGAGGTGACGGACCAGTGGGGCCGTGTCGCAGACGCGCGAAGTCAGCTCGCAGTAGCGAGCTGCGGTGAGAAGTTTACACCGTGTAACAGGGTGCTTTGACCACCGCTGAACAGCGCCTGCCGGTTGTCCACAGGCCCGGCCGTGGGGTCTGGCGCGGGCGAGGGTGAACGCGCTGAAATGCTCGGATGCGCCTGATCGCGGTGATCGTCATTCTGACGGCGCTGGGGGTGCCCCCCGCGTGGGGTGACGGCGGACGGTTCGACTGGCCGCTGCGGCCCCGGCCGGCCGTGGCGCGGACGTTCGACGCGCCGTCGCCCAATTGGCAGCCGGGGCATCGCGGTGTGGATCTGGCGGCTCTGGCTGGCCAACCGGTCTATGCGGCCGCCGCGGGCACGGTCGTGTTCGCCGGGGACCTGGCGGGGCGACCGCTGGTGTCGATCGCGCACCCGGGCGGGCTGCGCACCACCTACGAGCCGGTTCGACCGGCGGTGCGGCGCGGGCAGGCCGTCGACGCCGCGACGGCGATCGGTACGGTCGTCGCCGGCCATGCGGGCTGCGCGGCACAAGCCTGTCTGCACTGGGGCGCGATGTGGGGGCCGGCGGCACGGGCCGACTATGTCGATCCGCTCGACCTGCTGGCCGAGACCCCCATCCGGCTCAAGCCGACGCAATGAGCCCGCGTCATCGCCCGACGAGTGTCATCAGCGGATCGTCGGGCCCGATGTCGTAGGTGCACTGGTCGGTGCGCGGATCGGGGACGAACGCCCAGAACAGCACACCGGCGGCGCCGGCGGCGCGCAGGTGCCCGACGGTCCGTGACACGAGCTCCCGGCGCCGGGTGGCCGGCAGGCAGGTTCCGGCATGCACCCCGAGTTCGGCGACGACGAGCGGCTTGTCCAACGCGCGAGCCTGTGCGAGGCGGCGGCCGAGCCCGCTGACCGGGTCACCGGGCAGTTCCCGGCCGACTTCGTAGTCGTGGTACTCCAAGACGTCGACGCCGGGTGAGGCGCCGACATAGGCGTAGTCGTCGCCCGCCGATCCACACTGGCCGCCGCCTGCTCTGCCCTCCCAGATCAGCGCATCCGGATCGAGCGCACGGATGCGTTCGCCGACCTCGTCGACGAAGGTGCGCACCACCACGGCCGCATCGGCGGGACAGTCCCTGACCTGCCAGTCGCACCCCTGGGCCGCACAGATCGACGGCTCTGGTTCCCCCACCGGAGTCCAGGCCGCCGCTGCGGCCGAGTCTCTCCAGCGCCGGACCGCCGTGTCGACCCAATCCCGGTACGGCATCGGCTCGCCCGGCAGTACCTGCGTGCGCCACTGACCTGCGAACCAGTCATGTCCCTTGAATTCGCCTCCCTCACAGGAACCTTCGCTGTTGGCCAGGACGGCGTTGAGCAGCTGCCCGTGCCGCTCGGCGGCTTCGAAGACCGCGTCGAGGGGACCGAAATCCAGTTCGCCGGTGTCCTCGTCGACCGCCAGGCTGGAGTAGGCGTTGAACCGGGTCAGGGTGTGGGGCGGCAGCCGGGCGAAGTAGCCGTCGAGATCCACCTGCGCCCCGCACCCCGCGTTGACCCGCCAATCGGTGCCCAACTGGTAGGCGTTGAGACCGACGGGCCACCACGGCTCGCCGTCGAGAGTCAGCGATGTCGAGGCCGTGCCCATCGAGGGACGACGCTGCTCCCCCTCCTGCGGTGTCCCGTTGGCGCACGACGTCGCGACGCATACGACGGTGACGAACGCGGCCATACGTCGCCGTGGGCGCGCACCCGATAGTGCCGAGCGCCTGGTGCCCCTCGGGTGCACACCGCCGCCGAGGGTCACGCGCGTGGGTGGGCCTGGTCGTGGACGGCCCGCAACCGGGCGACGGTGACGTGGGTGTACAGCTGCGTCGTGGCCAGAGTGGAGTGGCCCAGCAGCTCCTGCACGACGCGCAGGTCGGCACCGCCCTCCAGCAGGTGCGTCGCGGCGCTGTGCCGCAGTCCGTGCGGCCCGATGTCGGGCGCGCCGGGTACGGCGGACATCGTCTGATGCACCACGGTGCGCGCCTGCCTCGGGTCCAGTCGCCGGCCGCGGGCCCCGAGCAGCAGTGCCGGACCCGACTCGCCGGTGGTCAGTGCCGGGCGCCCGGTGGTCAGCCACGCCGACAACGCGTCGTGCGCCGGCTGCCCATAGGGCACAGTGCGCTGCTTGTTCCCCTTGCCGAGCACCCGCAGCACGCGCCGGGAGCGGTCGACGTCGTCGATGTCCAGGCCACACAGTTCGCTGACCCGGATGCCGGTGGCGTAGAGCATCTCGACGATCAGGCGGTCCCGCAGCGCCAACGGATCACCTTGCTGGGCACCGGATTCCGCGGCGTTCATGGCGTCGGTCGCTTGGTCGGCGCGCAGCACCGACGGCAGCGTGCGACCGGATTTGGGCACCTGCAGCCGGGTCGCGGGGTCGTCTGTCAGCAGACCCCGGCGTTGTGCCCACGCGGTGAACGTCTTGACCGCCGAGGTGCGCCGGGCCAACGTGGCGCGGGCGGTCCCGGATGCGGCCTGCGCGGCGAGCCAGGACCGCAGCACCGGCAGGCTGAGCGCGTCGAGCCCGGCTCCAGGTGTGCGGTCGGCGAGAAACGCGAACAGGGAACGCAGGTCACCGAGGTAGGCGCGCCGGGTGTGCTCGGAGCGCCCCCGCTGCAGGGCGAGGTACTCGTCGAACTGCTCGAGAACGTCCTGCACTCCCCTACGGTGGCAGATCGCGCGGGTCGCGGTCATGTGACGCGCCGCAGCACGTCGGGGGTCAGGTCGGCCAGTGTCGGGTAGCCGTCGACGGCCATCGTCAGGTCGGCCTCGGCCAGCAGCGAGCGCAGGACGTGCACGAGTCCGTCCTCGCCTCCGATCGCCAGCCCGTAGGTGTAGGGGCGGCCGACACCGACGGCGGTGGCGCCGAGGGCGAGTGCCTTGACGATGTCGGTGCCGCTGCGGATGCCCGAGTCGAACAGCACGGGCATCCCGTCGGCGGCCTCGACCACGCCGGGCAGGCAGTCCAGCGCGGGCAGTCCCCCGTTGGCCTGCCGACCGCCGTGGGTGGAGCAGTAGATGCCGTCGACGCCGCCGTCGCGGGCCCGCCGGACGTCGTTGGGATGGCAGAGCCCTTTGAGGATCAGCGGCAGATCGGTCAGCGACCGCAGCCAGGGCAGATCGTCCCAGGTCAGGGGATTGCCGAAGAGCTGCACCCAGTGCAGGACAGCGGCCTGCATGTTCTCTTCGGGGGGTTGAGCGAGCGAGGCGCGGAACACCGGGTCGCTGGTGTAGTTCGCCAGGCACCGTCCGCGCAGCTGCGGAAAGTTCGACATCGCCAGGTCGCGGGGACGCCAACCGGGGATCCAGGTGTCGAGGGTGACGATGATGGCTTTGTACCCGGCGGCTTCCGCGCGCGAGACGAGGCTGGCGGCCAGGTCGCGGTCTGTCGGGGTGTAGAGCTGGAAAAAGCCTGGCGTGTCACCGAATTCGGCGGCCACGTCCTCGAGCGGATCCTCGGTGAGGGTGGAGACGGCCATCGGCACGCCGGTCCTGGCGGCGGCCCGGGCGGCGGCCAGGTCGCCGTGGCCGTTCTGTGCACACAGCCCGATGACGCCGACGGGCGCCATGAACAGCGGGGAGGGCAGCGTCATGCCGAACAGCTCGACGCTGAGGTCCCGCTCGGTGGCGCCGACCAGCATCCGCGGCACCAGCCCCCACCGATCGAACGCGGTGCGGTTGGCGCGCTGGGTGTTCTCGTCGCCGGCTCCGCCCGCCACGTAGGACCAGATGGACGGGGGCATGGCGACCTCGGCTTTGGCTTCCCAGCCCGCGTAGTCCATCGGAAGCGTAGGCAGAATCCCGGACAGGCCCTGCAGATAGATTTCGAGCTGGTAGTTACCGAATGTCATGGGCCCAGCGTGCCATCGGCACTCGCTGCGGCAGGGCTATTTCGACTCCGCTTCGGCGAGTTCCTTCTTCCACTGCCGGAACGTCTCCTCGGTGCGGCCGCGCCGCCAGTACCCCGAGATCGAGGACGCCCACTTGGCGTCGACGCCGCGTTCCTTGCGGATGTAGGGCCGCAAGTTGTGCATGACGGCCTGCGCCTCGCCGTGGATGAAGACCTGCACCTGACCGGGCAGCCAGGAGGTCTCCTTGACCGCGGCGATCAGCGGGGCGTGGTCGCCGGCGTTGTCCTCGGGTACCAAGTCGGCGCGGCCGCCCCGGTAGATCCAGAACACGTCGACTCCGGCCGGAGCCGCGAGCTCGACCTGGTCCTCCGGGCCGGCCACCTCGATGAAGACCTTTCCCACGGCGTCCTCGGGTAGCGCCTCCAGGGCCGCACTGATGGCCGGCAGGGCCGCTTCGTCACCGGCGAGCAGGTGCCAGTCGGCTGCGGGGTCCGGTGAGTACGCGCCGCTGGGGCCCATCACGAACATCCGTTTCCCGGGGGTGGCGGACGCGGCCCACGGACCGGCGACACCGTGCTCGCCGTGCACGACGAAGTCGATGGTGAGCTCGCGCTGTTCCGGATCGGCGTCGCGCACGGTGTAGGTGCGCACGGTGGGCCGCCGGTTGGCGGGCAACTCGGTGAAGCTGTCCAGTGTCAGTGGCTGCGGCAGTTCGGACACGTCGACGTCGTCGTCGACGAAGACCAGCTTGACGTAGGCATCGGTGTAGTCGTTCGGGGTGAACGTGTCGAAGCCGGTGCCGTCACCCGCGCCGCCGAGCACCACGCGGACCACGTGCGGGGTGAGCTGCTCGGTGCGCACGACTTCGAAGGTGTGCACGGGACGTCCTGCCACTTGATGTCCTTTGCTGAGCGTCGGATTGTCTGCACCCGACTATACGAGCGCGGTCCGCGTCGCAGGCTCCTAGCGTTTGGCCAGCTTCCAGCAGCCGTCGACCTGGGTGACCAGCCCACGCACGTCCAGCATGGTCAACGGCCCCAGCACATCGGTGACCGGTAGGCCGGCTGTGACAGCGATCTCGTCGACCGTGCGACTACCGCGGCGCGGAAGCGCTTCGTACACCGCGAGTTCGGCGCCGGTGAGTGCGTCGAGCTCGGATACCGGGCGCTCGAGATCCGGGGCGAGCTCGCCCATCCGCCCGATCAGCTCCACGATGTCGGCCGCCCGGGTGATCACCTTGGCGTCTCCGTCGATCAGCGTGTGGCAACCGACTGACGACGCCGAGGTGATCGGCCCGGGCACCGCCCCCACCATCCGACCCATCGCATCCGCCCAGGCCGCGGTGTTGGCCGCACCGCTGCGCACCCCGGCCTCGACGACCACCGTGGCCCTGCCCAGCGCGGCGACGAGGCGGTTGCGGGACAGGAACTGTCGCCGGGTGGGCCGCATTCCGGGCGGATACTCGCTGACCAGCAGGCCGCTGCGGCTGATTCGGTGGAACAGTGCGGAATGTCCCGACGGGTACGGGACGTCGATGCCGCAGGCCAGTACTGCGACCGTCACGCCGTCGGCGGCGAGGGTGGCCCGGTGTGCGGCACCGTCGATGCCGTAGGCACCGCCGGAGACCACCGCGACGTCGCGCTCGACCAGCCCGACTGCCAGGTCCCCGGCGACGTATTCGCCGTAGGCTGACGCCGCCCGCGTACCGACCAGAGCCGCTGACCGTTCCGCGACGTCGATCATCGACGCCGGACCGACGGTCCACAGCACCAGCGGGGCATGGGCCTGCGGCCGCTTGTCGTCGACCGTGACATGGCGCAATGCGGTGAAGGCGAGGCCGGGGTACTCGTCGTCGTCCACGGTGACCAGGCGTCCTGCCATCCGGTCCAGGATGTCGAGATCGCTCTCAGCGCAGTCGAGTTCGTGCCGGGCTTGCGTGGAACGCTTCAGACGGTCGTCGAGATTTCGGTCGCGGCGTCGGACGAGGTCGGCGGCCTCCACGGCGCCGACCTTGCACACCAGCTGCGCCAGCTCGGGGTTGGGCGGCTCGGCGACCCGGGACAGGTAGGCCCATGCTCTGCGTGTGACGGCGTCCATCAGTGTGCTCCTGCCTGTCGGAAGGACAGGGCGCGTGCGACGTCGTCGATGTTGGGCGCGGTGCGCCCTCCGAGATCGCACAACGTCCACGCGACGCGCACCGTCCGATCCATCCCCCGGATGCTCAACGCCCCGCGATCGACGGCTGTCTGGATGGGTTTCATCGCCTCACCCCCGGGGCGGAATCTGCGCCGCAGCAGGGCGCCGCTCACCTCGGCGTTGGTCGCGAATCCATAGGGGCGCCATCGATCTTCGGCAGCCTGTCGAGCTGCCCAGACCCGTTCGCGGACAGCGGCGGTCGGCTCTCCGTCGTCGGTGATGAAGGAGCCCGCCCGCGAAGCGTGCATCTCGACGCGCAGGTCGACCCGGTCGAGGAGCGGACCCGACAGCCGGCTGCGGTACCGCCGCCGGTCGGCCGCACCGCACACGCAATCGCGCGGGTCGGGCGGAGCGCAGGGACACAGGTTGGCTGCCAGCACCAACTGGAACCGGCACGGGTAGCGCGCCACCCCGTCGCGACGCGCCAGGAAGATCTCACCGTCCTCGAGGGGCGTCCGCAGCGCCTCGAGTGCTCCGGAGTTGATCTCGGCGAACTCGTCGAGAAACAGCACGCCGCGGTGCGCACGGCTGACCGCACCCGGTCGCGCCATCCCGACGCCGCCGCCGACGAGCGCAACCACGCTCGAGGTGTGGTGAGGCGCGACGAACGGCGGTCGGGTGATCAGCGGCCGGTCACCGGCGAGCAGACCGGCCACCGAGTGGATGGCGGTGACCTCCAAGGACTCCTCTTGAGAGAGATCCGGCAAGAGTCCGGGAAGGCGTTGCGCCAGCATTGTTTTGCCGATTCCGGGCGGTCCGGTCATCATGACGTTGTGCGCTCCGGCGGCAGCCACTTCGATGGCGTAGCGCGCTTGATGCTGACCGACCACATCGGCCAGATCGGCGGCGGGATCGGACGGCGGCGCGGGGGTGTCGATGCGGGGATCGAGTTCACGCTTGCCGGCCAGCCAGCCCCACAACTGACGCAACGTCCGCACGCCGAAGACCTCGACTCCACCGATCAGGCTGGCTTCGGCGAGATTGTCGACGGGCACCACCACCGTGGGCCAGCCCTGCCGTTGGGCAGCCAGCACGGCGGGCAGCACCCCGTTGACCGGACGCACCCGGCCGTCGAGCGCGAGCTCACCGAGCAGAACTGTCTTCTCCAGGCGCGGCGGCGATTTCTTCGCGTGTGCCGACAACACGACGGTGGCCAGGGCGAGGTCGTACATCGAGCCTGCCTTCGGCAACGTCGCCGGCGACAACGCCAACGTCAACCGCGACATCGGCCATTCGAACTTGCAGTTGGTGATCGCGGCGCGAACCCGGTCCCGCGACTCGTGCAGGGCCGCGTCGGGCAGGCCGACCATGTGGACGCCCGGCAGCCCGGACGCGATGTCAGCCTCGATCTCGACGATCTGACCGTCCACCCCGCACACCGCGACCGAGAATGCTCTGCCCAGCGCCATCAGGCCACCCCCTGCAGGTGGATCAGTTCGGGGGTGGGCCGCCGCCCGATCCGCACGGTGACGACGTCGATACGCACGGCCGCCCAGCCGGTCCGCTGCTGGGCCAACCACAGCCCGGCCAGCCGCCGCAGCCGGCGCACCTTCGCCGGGGTCACCGCCTGCTCCACCCCGCCGAATCGATCGCTGGTGCGTGTCTTGACTTCGACGAACACGACTGTGTTCGTTGTGTCGTCGGCGGCGATGACATCCAGCTCGCCGTATCGGCACCGCCAGTTGCGGGCCACGATCCGCAGCCCCAGCCCTTGCAAGTGGTCGGCAGCGAGTTGTTCCCCGAGCGCCCCGATCTCGGCGCGGTCTCCTGTTGTGGTCATGCGCTCACGCTGCATCCGGGTCCCGACAGAAACGATGCGTTCGACAGCGCTCATCCCCAATCGCGAGTTCATCCCCAGGCGCGAGGGGCTTCGTCGTCCAACTCGTGCAGTGGATGCGACGCGCCGGTTTCGACATCGTCAAAAAAGGGGTACCAGCCACCCCATCGCCGACCAGGAGGACGTGATGGCCACCAAGAGCGCACCCCGATCAGCGCACGGCATCGCCGACCGTGCCACCGACAGCAGTGCCTTCGAGAACACCGCTCGGGTGGGGTTCGCCGCCAGCGGCGTGCTGCACCTGTTACTCGCCTACATCGTGTTGCGGATCGCCCTCGGCGGCGGCGGCAACGCCGACCAGTCCGGGGCCCTGGCCACGCTGGCCGGCCAAACCGGCGGCAAGATCATGCTGTGGGTCGTGGCGATCGGCTTGGCCGCGTTGGGATTGTGGCGTGTCGCCGAAGCGGTGATGGGATCCCGACCCGGCGAACAGGGCGGCAGCGGCGACGACAGCGGCTGGTGGAAACGGGGCAAGGCCGCCGGCCTGGCGATCGTCAGCTTCGCACTCGCCTTTTCCGCCGCGCGCTTCGCCATGGGTAGCGGGCAGTCCGACAGCCGGCAGAACAGCGGAATGTCGGCGCAGCTGATGCAATCCGGTTGGGGCAAGGCGCTGCTCATCGCCGTAGGCATCGGTGTGTTGGCCATCGGCGGATACCACGTCTACAAAGGTGTCTCCCAGAAGTTCCTTGACGAACTGCGGGTTTCCGGCGGATCGGCGATCGTGGCCACCGGCGTCGCCGGGTACACCGCCAAAGGCCTGGTGCTCGGCGGCGCAGGCATTCTCGTCATCGTCGCCACACTGCAGGCCGACCCGGCGAAGGCCAGCGGGATCGACGCGGCCGTCAAGACCCTCGGCCAGGCCCCGTTCGGCAAGTTCCTGCTGATCCTGGCCGCACTCGGGCTGGCCGCCTACGGCGCGTACAGCTTCGTGCGCAGCCGCTACAACCGCATGTGATCAGCGGACCGGTTCACGCTCGGCGATCAGGCCCTCCTGGACCAGGGTGGCCACCTGGTCGCCGTCTGCGCCGAGCAGATCCGCGGTAACCACCCCGCGGCCCCGTGCCGCGGCCGGCGAGCGGCATTCCAGCAGGTTCCATCGGTCGGCGCGCACGGGACGGTGGAACCAGATCGACGAGTCGGTGGTCCCGCTGCGGTGGCTGCGTGAACGCATCGAGTGGCCATGTACCTGCAGGGCCGGGTCGATGAGATAGATGTCGGTGACGTAGGCCGCCACCAGCAGATGCACCAGCGGATCGGCGGGCACCTCGACGGTGGCCCGCCACCACAGCCGCCGGACGAACCCGTCGTCATCGGCCGTGTCGGCGTAGCGGATGTCGAGCTCGTCGAGCGGCAACGACGGGGCCGGTCCCGGCGGGCCGGTCGGTGCCAGCTCGGCCGGGTCGCCGGGGAGTGCGCGGTGGCCGTGCTCCGGGCCGGGCAGCGTGGCGGCGAACGCTACCGATGCCGTGGTCAGCAACCGATCCCCCTGGCGTCCTTCGACCCTGCGCGACGCCGCGGTGCGGCCGTCGAACACGGCTTCGACGCGGTAGTCGACCGGCTCACCGGCATCGCCGCCGCGCAGGAACTGCAGATGCACCGAGGTCAATGCCTTGACCGGGTCCACCGTTCGACTGGCCGCGGCCAGGCTCTGGGCCATCAGCTGACCGCCGTAGGCGCGCTTGCCGGCCGGGCCGCTGGCCGGGCCCCGCCAGGTGCCGGAGCCCGCGTCGGTCACCTCGAGCAGGTCGAGCAGCGCACTCACGCCACCACTCCGGCGGCGAAGAGTGCGTCGATCTGACCGCCGTCGAGAGACAGCCACTCACTCAGCACCGTGGCGCTGTTCTCACCCAGCGCCGGAGCGGGCTGCGCGGCGGGATAGGTCCCGTCGATCGACACCGGGAGACCGGCGGCCAGGTACCGGCCCACGCGGGGCTGATCCAGTTCGGTGAACATCGGGTTGGCGGTCACCTTGGCGTCGGCGGCGGTGTCGGCGAAGCTCTGGTAGCGCTCCCACAGCACCGAGGACGCCGACAGCGCGGCGCCGATCTCGGCTCCGGTGTGGGCGCTGAACCAGTCAGCGAACAGTCCCGACAACGCCTCACGGTGGCGGTACCTGTCCCCTTCGCCGGAGAAGTCCGCTCCGACCGCGTCCGCGAGTGCCGCAACCGCTTCGGTGGTTCCCGTCAACGCTGTCAGGTCACGGAAGTGCCGGTTGGTCAGCGCGACGACCATGAACGCAACTCCGTCGCGACTGGTGAAGTTCTGGCCGTAGGTGCCGTAGACCGCGTTGCCGATGCGCTGCCGCGAGGTGCCGTTGACCATGGCTTCGGTGAGCAGGCTCAGATTGCCGGCGGTGGCCAGCGCGACATTCTCCAGCGGAATGGTGATGTGCTGGCCGCGGCCGGTAGCGTCGCGGTGCCGCAGCGCCGTCACGACCGACAGCGCCGTGTAGACACCGCAGGTGACGTCCCATGCCGGCAGCACGTGGTTCACCGGCTCGGCCAGCTCGGCGGGCCCGGTGACCAGCGGGAAACCGATGGCGGCGTTGACGGTGTAGTCGACGGCCGTGCCGCCGTCGGCACGTCCGGACACCTCGACCTGGATCAGATCTGGCCGCACAGCCCGCAGAGTGTCGTAGGAATGCCATTGCCGGCCAGCGACATTGGTGATGAACACCCCGCAGTCAGCGATCAGTTGCGCGACGAGCTGCTGCCCCTGTTCGGCGCGCATGTCCACCGCCAGCGACCGCTTACCCTTGTTCAGCCCGGCCCAGTAGATGCTGTCGCCGGATTCGGTCAGCGGCCACCGGTGATAGTCGGCGGCGCCGCCGATCGGGTCGACCCGCAGTACGTCTGCCCCGAGCTGCGTCAGTGTCATACCCGCCAGGGGGACGGCGACGAAGCTGGAGATCTCGACGACGCGCACCCCGGCCAACGGGCGGGTGGGGTCGGCCTCGGCAGATACTGATTCGGTCACGGGGTCCGAGTTTAGGGAGCGGTGCCGGGTCCGACCGCAGTGCCTCAGGCTTCGGGGATCGGCACCCCGAATTTCTCACGGGTGACGTCCTCGGGCTCAGGCCCGCCGCGGACCCCGGTGTCCAGCCCGTCGATCGCGGTGAGTTGATCGGCTGTCAGCTCGAAATCGAAGACGTCGAAGTTCTCGGCGATGCGGGTCGGGGTGACTGACTTGGGGATGACCTGTCGACCCTGCTGCAGGTGCCAGCGCAGCATCACCTGCGCCGGAGTCTTGCCGTGCGCGGCGGCGATGTCGGCGATCACCGGATTGTCCAGCGTCGAGGTGTGCGCGCCGTCGCGATAGAACGTGATGCCGCCGATCGGCGACCAGGCCTGATTGAGGATGCCGTGCGAGCTGTCGAAGACCAGCAGCTCGGTCTGGCGGAAGTACGGATGCACTTCGATCTGGTTGACCGCGGGAGGAGTGGCCGTTTCGGCCAGCAGCCGGCGCAGATGTGCCGGCATGAAGTTCGACACCCCGATGGCACGCACCTTGCCGTCGGCGTACAGCTTTTCCAGCGCGTTGTAGGCCGCCACGGTGAGGTGGAACTCCCCCGGTAAGGCCTGGTGCAGGATGAGCAGGTCGATCTGGTCGACACCGAGCTTGCCCGCGCTCTTGTCGAAGGCGTGCAGCGCGGCGTCATAGCCGTAGTCGCTGATCCAGGTCTTCGTCTCGATGAAGACCTCGTCGCGGCTCACACCGGACTGCCGGATGGCCTCGCCGACCTCACGCTCGTTGCCGTAGACCGCGGCGGTGTCGATGTGGCGGTATCCGGTCTGCAGCGCGGTCACGACGGCGTCGACCGTCTGCTCGGGTGGGGTCTGGTAGACGCCGAACCCGATCGCCGGGATGTGCACGCCGTTGTTCAGGGCCAGGGTGGGAATGGTCGCGCTGCTCATGGTCGGGGGGTACCCGTGCTGCCGCGGTGGATACCGGCACCGATCAGATGAGTTCGATCGCCTCGGCGATGGACGGCAGTACCCGGCTGGGCCGGAACGGATAGCGTTCGACGTCCTCGATCGTTGTCGACCCGGTCAGCACCAGGATCGTCTCCAGACCGGCCTCGATGCCGGCGACCACGTCGGTGTCCATCCGGTCGCCGACCATGACCGTGTTCTCCGAATGCGCCTCGATCCGGTTGAGGGCGCTGCGGAACATCATCGGGTTCGGCTTGCCGACGAAGTACGGGTCTCGTCCGGTGGCCTTGGTGATCATCGCGGCCACCGATCCGGTGGCCGGCAGCGGTCCCTCGGCCGAAGGGCCGCTGACATCGGGGTTGGTGGCGATGAACCGCGCCCCGCCGAGGATGAGGCGCACGGCCTTGGTGATCGCCTCGAACGAGTAGGTGCGGGTTTCGCCGAGCACGACGAAATCGGGTGACGTGTCGGTGAGCGTGTAGCCGGCCTCGTGCAGCGCAGTGGTCAGTCCGGCCTCACCGATCACATACGCCGACCCGGCCGGCTGCTGGTCGGCGAGAAACGTCGCGGTCGCCAGCGCCGAGGTCCAAATCGCCTCCTCGGGCACGGCGAGCCCGGAGCGCAGCAGCCGGGCGGCCAGGTCGCGCGGTGTGAAGATCGAGTTGTTGGTCAGAACCAGGAAGGGCCGCTCACGCTCGGTGAGCGTCTGCAGGAACTCCGCCGCTCCGGGCAGCGCGTGTTCCTCGCGGACGAGCACGCCGTCCATGTCGGTCAGCCAGCACTGGGGTGTGGTGCGCACCCGACCAGTGTGTCAGGCGACTACTCCGGCAGCCGCAACTCGGGCTTGTCCACCTCTTCGATGTTGACGTCCTTGAACGTGATCACCCGCACCTGTTTGACGAACCGCGCCGGGCGGTACATGTCCCACACCCACGCGTCGCCGAGTCGCAGCTCGAAGTAGACCTCACCGTCGGAGTTGCGCGGCACCATCTCCACACTGTTGGCCAGGTAGAACCGCCGCTCCGTTTCGACGACGTAGCTGAACTGCCCGACGATGTCCTTGTACTCGCGGTACAGCGAGAGCTCCATCTCGGTTTCGTACTTCTCGAGATCTTCGGCACTCATCGACTCAGCTGTCCTTCGTGTAGTTCGCCGTCGCGCGGCATGTCCTCAGGCATCCTCTCGCAGTCCAGTTCTGCATGCGCCCTGGGTTCCCCGTTTCCGACCAACCGCCGCACGTTGATGAACGAATAGCGGTGCTGGCGCGACGGCCCCAGTCTGGTGAGCGCGGCGCTGTGCGCTCGCGTGCTGTATCCCTTGTGTTCGGCGAAGCCGTAGCCGGGATGTTCGTCGTCCATCGCGACCATCAACCGGTCCCGGCTGACCTTGGCCAGCACGCTCGCCGCGGCGATGCACGCCGCCGCGGCATCGCCACTGATCACGGGCAGTGACGGCACCGGCAGACCCGGCACCCGAAACCCGTCGGACAGGACGTAGCCCGGCCGCACCGACAACCCGGCCACCGCCCGGCGCATCCCCTCGATGTTGGCCACGTGCACCCCGCGGCGATCCACTTCCTCCGATGGGATGAACACCACGTGATACGCCAGCGCGTAGCGCCTGATCACGGGAAACAGCCGCTCCCGCTCGGCCTCGTTGAGCTTCTTGGAATCGTCGAGGGCGGCGAGGCTTTCGAGCCGGTTCGGGCCGAGCACGCATGCGGCCACGACAAGCGGCCCCGCGCACGCCCCGCGTCCCACCTCGTCGACCCCGGCCACCGGGCCCAGGCCCGCTCGGTACAGGGCGGACTCCAAGGTGCGCAGGCCCGATGATCTGCGGATCACCATTCTCGGGGGCCACGCCGGCACGTGTCAGGGCCTCCTGTCAGGTCTGCGGGTTCACCGTGTCCACGCCACCCCAGCGACCGGGCGGCCAAGCGATGAACTGTGCTTTTCCGATCACATTGTCCACCGGGATGGTCCCGGGCGTGGGGTCGCCGGTGCACATCAGTCCGCGTTGGGCGTCGGCGGGCAGGTTGGCGCAGTGCGTGCGCGAATCCGCGGAGTGGGTGCGGTTGTCGCCCATCACCCACAGTCGGTTCTCGGGCACTGTGACCGGTCCGAACTCCGGCCCCAGGCACGGGTACACCGCCGGGTCGGCCATCATCGTGGTCGGGTCCAGGTAGGGCTCGTCGAGCCGTTCTCCGTCGACGGTCAACCCGGTGTCGGCGCGGCACTGCACGGTTTGCCCGCCGACCGCGATGACACGCTTGACCAGGTCGTTCTCGTCCGGCGGCACGAATCCGATGAACGACAGCGCGTTCTGCAGGTAGCGGATCGCGGTGTTGTCCGACCGGATCGACTGGTAGCCGATGCTCCAGTTCGGCGGTCCTTTGAACACGATGACGTCACCAGGTTGCGGGGAGCCGAACCGGTAGCTGAGCTTGTCGACCATGATGCGATCGCCGACACAGCCGTTACAGCCGTGCAGCGTGGGCTCCATGGATTCCGACGGGATCAGGTAGGGCTGCGCGATGAACGTCAACATCACGTAGTACAGCACCAGCGCGATGCTGACCAGGATGGCGAACTCGCGCAGCGCACCGCGCTTCTTCTTGCCGGACTCCTGCTCGGCCTCGGCGTCCGGCTCCGCGGCATCGGCGCGGTGCTCGAGATCGGGGTTCTCGATCGTGCGCTCGGGCGAGTCGTCGGGTTCGGAAGGTCCGGTCACGGAATCAGCGTAGCCAGGGTGCCGAGCGTGTCGGCGCACCCGGTCAGAGTCAGCGCTTTTCCTTGATCTTGGCCTTCTTGCCGCGCAGCTCGCGCAGGTAGTAGAGCTTGGCGCGCCGGACGTCACCGCGGGTGACGACGTCGATGTGGTCGATGTTGGGCGAGTGCACCGGGAACGTGCGCTCGACGCCCACGCCGTAGCTCTCCTTGCGGACCGTGAACGTCTCACGGATCCCGCCGCCCTGGCGCCGGATCACGACACCTTTGAAGACCTGGATGCGCTCCTTGGAGCCCTCGATGACCTTCACGTGGACGTTGACGGTGTCGCCGGGGCCGAACTCCGGGACATCGTCACGCAACGACGTCTGGTCGACGAAATCCAGGGTGTTCATCGGTGGCACTTCCTCGTTGTTGGCGGCTCGTGGCAGACGCCTCGAGGGGCGCATGCCGAGCCGATGGTGTTCGGGCGTCTGGGGCGGGTCCTGCGGCGAAGCGACATCACCGCGTAGATCGCGCTGCGTCGTCTCCGGCCGTGCACAGACAACTGCCCAATTGTGCCAGACGCAGCCCCGATCCCCGAAATCCGGCGTCACGGTGACCGGTGACCGGGCCATTGCGTGTCCATGACCACAGTCGTCGCCGCAGCGCAAAGTGGGTATCCGAGCGATACCCTGGTGCCTCGGGCGCCAGAACAGTGGGCGGCAGCGATATTCCCATGAGCGATGGTACGGACGCCTTTGGAGGATCCAGTGATGCAACGGCCGTGGCGGCTGGCGCGGACCACCGCGGCCCTGCTGGGCGCCGTGACGGTCATGACCGCGTGCGAAGCCGCCGTGCACGGCACTCCGCCGGCGCCGTCGGGACCACAGATGACGGTGGTGGCTCCGCTGGGCGGCATGGCACCGCTTCCGGAGGCCCCGCCCGACGCCCCGGCCTCCGCGTTCACCGGTCTGGCTGAGCGCGAGCGACAGGCCACCGCCGAGGCCGCCGCCGAAGGCGCAGACATCACCGCGGCGGTGCTCGACCGCAACACCGGCCAACTGGTGACCAACGGCAACGGTAGGACCATCGCCGTCGCCTCCGTCGTCAAGTTGTTCATCGCCGATGATCTGCTGCTGCAGGTCGCGCAGGGTTCGACGACGCTGAGCCCCGAGGACTGGCAGTCCCTCGACGTGATGCTGCGGTCGTCCGACGACAGCGCCGCGGAGGTGTTCTGGAATCGCAGCGGCGGAACGGCGATCATCGACCGCGTGGTGTCCCGCTACGGCCTCGCACAGACGCGCGCGCCGAGCAACGGACGCTGGTACAACACCATCAGCACCGTCACCGACCTGGTGCGCTACTACGACAAGTTGCTCGCCGGAACCGGTGGACTGCCCGCCGAGCAGGCCGACGTCATCCTGGGCAATCTGGCCGCGTCGACGCCGACGGCGCCCGACGGCATGGTTCCCGGCGGCGTGTATCCCCAGCGGTTCGGAATTCCCGAAGGTCTGCCCGGCGAACCGGTCGCGGTCAAGCAAGGCTGGATGTGCTGCATCGGATCCGACTGGCTGCATCTGTCCACCGGCGTGATCGGCCGCGACCGCCGGTTCGTGATGGCGATCGGCTCGATGCAGGCCACCGACGCCACCACTGCCCGCGAGACCATCACCGAAGCGGTGCGCACGATGTTCCCGCAGGGGCTGGCCTGATTCAGTCGAGCAGGTCGGGACGACGCTCCCGGGTGCGCTGCAGTCGCTGTTCGCGCCGCCATTCGGCGACGCGCGCGTGGTCACCGGAGAGCAGGATCGGTGGAACCTCCAGCCCACGCCAGCTCGCCGGCCTGGTGTAACTGGGTCCCTCCAGCAGGCCGTCGACCAACGCGGAGTGCGAATCGTCCTGGTGCGAAACCGGATTGCCGAGCACATCGGGAAGCAGGCGTACCACCGCCTCGATCATGACCAGCGCCGCCGACTCGCCGCCGGGCAGGACGTAGTCCCCCAGCGAGACCTCGGCGACCCGCATCCGGCCCGCGGCGTCGTCCACCACCCGCTGGTCGATGCCCTCATAACGGCCGCAGGCGAACACCAGATGGGTTTCCCCCGCCCACTGGTGGGCCATGGACTGGCTGAACAGCCGACCCGCCGGCGTGGGAACGACGAGAAGCGTTTCGGGCGAACAGATCTCGTCGAGTGCCTCGCCCCACACCGGAGCTCGCATCACCATTCCGGGCCCGCCACCGTACGGCGAGTCGTCCACCGAGCGGTGCACGTCATGGGTCCAGGTGCGCAGATCGTGCACGCCCAACTCGACGATGCCCGCCTCGATCGCCTTGCCCGGCAACGACTGCCGCAGCGGTTGCAGATACTCGGGAAAGATCGTCACCACATCGATTTGCACTGCTGCGATCCTCCAGCTCAGAGATCGAGCAGACCGTCGGGCGGGTCGATTTCGATGGCGTTGTCCGCCAGCGACACCGACACGACGATGGCCGAGACGAAGGGCACCAGCATCTCGGGCCCGTCACCCGCGCGGACGGCCAGCAACTCCCCTGCCCCGGTGTGCAGGACCTCGGTGACGGTACCGACGACACGTCCCCCGGAGGTCGACACCGTCATGCCCTCGAGCTGGTGGTCGTAGAACTCGTCGGGTTCATCGATGGCAGGCAGGTCCGCCGAATCGACCAGGAATACCGTGCCGCGCAACCGCTCAGCGGTGTCACGGTCGCCGACACCGTCCAGCCGCAGCAGCAGGCGGCCGCCGTGCTCACGGACGGACTCGACCACGTACTCGGTCTCGGGTCCCCCGCGGGGGGCGCGGCCGCGCAGCGTGGCTCCCGGGACGAACCGGTTGTCCGGATCATCTGTTCGGATCTCGACGGCGAGTTCGCCGGTGACGCCGTGCGCCTTGACGACCCGCCCGACCACCAGGTCCATCGGCGGTTACTGGTCGGTGTCCACCACGTCGACGCGGATACCGCGCCCGCCGATCCCGGCGACCAGCGTGCGCAGTGCGGTCGCGGTACGTCCACCACGCCCGATGACCTTACCCAGGTCATCGGGGTGCACGTGGACCTCGACCGTGCGGCCGCGGCGGCTGGTCACCATGTCGACGCGGACATCGTCGGGATTGTCGACGATCCCGCGGACCAGGTGTTCGACAGCGTCGACGACAACAGAGCTCATCGGGGGCTCAGTTTTCAGCGGTGGCGGAGTCGGTCTGCTCGGAGGCCTCGGCCGGCTCAGCAGCGGCGGGCTCGGCCGCGGGCTGCTCGGCGGCGGCCGGCTCGGCGCTCTTGGCCGGCGCCTTCTTCTTCTTCGGCGTCGTGGCCTCGGTCGTCGCACCGCTCTCGGCCTCGGCCAGCGCAGCGTTGAACAGATCCAGCTTGCTGGGCTTGGGCTCCTTGACCTTCAGCGTGCCCTCGGCGCCGGGCAGGCCCTTGAACTTCTGCCAGTCACCGGTGATCTTGAGCAGCTGCAGGACCGGTTCGGTGGGCTGGGCACCGACGCCGAGCCAGTACTGGGCACGCTCGGAATCGATCTCGATCAGGCTCGGATCTTCCTTGGGGTGGTAACGGCCGATGACCTCGATGCTGCGTCCCTCGCGGCGGGTGCGCGCGTCGGCGACGGCGATGCGGTACTGGGGGTTGCGGATCTTCCCGAGACGGGTGAGCTTGATCTTGACAGCCATGTAGAACTACTTCTCCTGTGATTGCCACGCTGCAATTCAGCGATCGCCGGCGGGATGCCGGGACCCGGTTTTGCTTGACGTGTGTGACCAGCGCGCGGCGCGTCCACGAAGGACACCGCGCCCGGACAGCCGCCCATTGTGCCAGACCGCGGCGCTCGGCAGAAAATCGCGACGGTCAGATCCCGAGAACCGCCTTGGCGA
Organism: Mycolicibacterium poriferae; assembly: GCF_010728325.1. Next base: position 2,634,162 of record NZ_AP022570.1, on the reverse strand, counting down.
TGAAGAAGTAGACCAGCAGGCCGCTGGCGTCGACGAACGTCGAGATGAAGGGGTTGGCGAAGACCGCCGGATCGGCGCGGATCGCCCGTGCGATCAACGGCATCACCCCGCCCACCGTGGCTGCCATCGTGCACAACGCCAGGAAGGTCAGCCCGATCACGGTCCCGATGTCGACTCCGTAGATCAGCGAGACGATCGTGAACGCCAACCCCCCGAGCACCACACCCAGCGACAGGCCCACCCGGAACTCACGGAACAGCACCTTGCCCAGGTCCTGCGGTCTGACGTCGCCGAGTGCCAGCGCCCTGGTCACGGTCGTGGCCGCCTGGTTTCCCGTGTTGCCACCGGTGCCGATCAGCAGCGGGATGAACAACGCCAGCGTGACGACCTCGGCGAGCGTCTCCTCGAACACCTCGAGCACCTGCACGGTCAGCGTCGCGCCGACCGCCAGCACCAACAGCCAGACCACCCGCGATCGCATCAACCCCAGCACCGGGGCCGTGAGGTAAGGGCGGCGCAGCGGCTCGACGCCGCTGATGCGGGCCTGGTCCTCGGAGTCGGCGTCCTCCAGGATCGACAGGGCATCGTCGACGGTCAGGATTCCCACGATCCGCGTCTCGTGGTCGACGATCGGCAGCGCCAGCATCTTCAGGTCGGCGCAGCGCCGGGCGGCGGTCTCGGCGTCGTCGGTCGCGTGGACCCACTGGGCGGGTTGCATCACCTGCCCCACCGTCGTCCCCGGAGCCGCTTTGAGTAGTTCGCGGAGGCTGACGACCCCGATCAGGGTTCGATCGTCGGCGGTCACCGGCAGCGTGTAGACCGTCTCGGCGTCGTCGAGGTGGTCGCTGAGCTTGGTCAACGCGGTGGCGGTGGTCCATTCGGGGTCCACCCGCACGAACTCCGGGCTCATCCGCCGCCCGATCGAGCCCTGCGGGTAGCCCAGGATCTCGGCGGTCATGTCCCGCTCGTCGGCCGGCAGGCCCTGAAGCAGTCGGCGGGCCAGGTTCGCCGGCAGTTCGTCGAGCAGCTCAACACGGTCGTCGGGATCCAGGTCGGCGAACAGCTCGGCGGTCTGCTCGTCCTGCAGGGCGAGCACCAGGTCGCTCTGCAGGCTGGGGTCGAGAACCTCGAACACCTCCAGCGCGCGCCCCTTGGGCAACATCCGGTAGGCGACGGCGCGCTCGTTGCTGTCGAGTCGCTCCAGGATGGCCACGATCTGACCGGTGGGTAACGGGCTGATGAACGCGGTGAGTTCCGCGAAAGCGCTTCGCGCTATTGCCTGTTCGATGTTCCGGACGGTGGAGTCGGGGACGAGGTCATCGACGTCGGTCACGAAGGGTCAGAGTAGTTTGTCGAAGCACTTCGTCTCGACCCGAGAGGTGATCCGCCACCCCTCTGCGGTTCGGACGAACTCGTCGTCGTACCAGAGCCCGCAGAACAGGATCTGCTTGGCTTCGGCGTCGATCACCATCGGGTTGAAGCAGATCACCCGCGAGCTCGCGGTGTCCCCGTCGAACACCACCGACAGATTGCCGAGCATGTGTGAGTACACCGGGAAGTTCGGCAGCACCTCGGCCAGCCAGGCCTTGACCTCGGGGTAGCGACCGTCGATCCCTCCCATCGCGCGATAGTCGATGTAGGCGTCCGGAGTGAACACCGCGTCGAGGTCGTCGAAGCGGCGCCGGTCGATCGCGGTGGAGTAGTCGACCAGCAGTTGCTGGATCTCCAGCCGGTCGGAGATCTCCTCGAGGCTCAGCATGCATCGATTGAACACGATCCACGGCGGGGTTTAGGCTCACCGGACATGACAAGGCTTCTCGCGTGTCTGGGGACGACGCTGTGTCTGCTCGCCGGCGGGACCCTCGGCCCCACCGCACCGACCGCGATGGCAGTGCCCGCCGCCGGGGTGAGCCAACCCGCCGGATCGATGCCCGTGCCCGGCGGCCCCGCCGAGGCCTGGGTGCTCGCCGACATGGACACCGGCGAGATCCTGGCGGGACGCAACGAGCATGCGGTCTACGCCCCGGCCAGCACCATCAAGGTGCTCACCGCGCTGACGGTCCTCGACGAGCTGCCGCTCGACGCGACGGTCGTGGCCAACGAGGCCGACACCCGGGTGGAGTGCAATTGTGCCGGGGTCACCCCCGGCATGACCTACACCGCCCGGCAACTACTGGAAGCCATGTTGCTCGTCTCGGGCAACGATGCGGCCAACACGCTGGCCACGATGCTCGGCGGTCGTGAGGCCGCGCTGATGAAGATGAACGGCAAGGCCGCTCTGCTCGGTGCGTACGGCACCAACGCCGGGTCGCCGTCGGGCATCGACGGCCCCGGTATCGACATCTGGTCGACCCCCCGCGACCTGGCCGTCATCTTCCGCGCCGCCATGGCCAATCCGGTGTTCGCGCAGATCACCGCCCAACCCAGCGCGGTCTTCCCGACCCGCGACGGCGACCGCGTGCTGGTCAACCAGGACGAACTGCTGGTGCGCTACCCGGGCACCTTCGGGGGCAAGACCGGCTATACCGACCTGGCCCGCAAGACGTTCGTCGGCGGCGCCCAACGGGGCGGGCGAAACCTGGTCGTGGCGATGATGCACGGACTCAACAAGGAGGGCGAGCCCACGTACTGGGACCAGGCGGCCGCCCTGTTCGACTGGGGCTTCGCCGTGCCACCCGGTTCCGGCGTCGGCCGTCTGTGAGCTCAAACGCCCGATACCCGATGGTGACCGGATCGCGCGCTTAGCGAGTCCTGGCGTCACTAGCGTCGCGACACGTGCGACGACGATTCGCGGGGCTGGCGCTCGCCCTCTGCGCGGTCCTGCCGGGCGTGCAGCTGTCGTCGGCACCCTGGGCCTACGCCCAGCCCGAACCCGCTGCCGCCCAGTCGGTCCCCGCCGGGGGCCCGGCCCAGGCCTGGTTGGTGGCCGACCTCGACACCGGACGCGTGCTGGCCAGCCGTGATCCCTACGGGCGCTACGCCCCGGCCAGCACCATCAAGGTGCTGCTGGCGATGACGGTGCTGGACCGGTTGAGCCCGGACAGCTTCGCCCGGGCCAACGCGTCACACACCACCGTCGAGTGCTCCTGCGTAGGCCTGGAACCGGGGCAGGCCTACACCACCCGCCAACTGCTCGAAGCCATCCTCATGGTGTCGGGCAACGACGCCGCCAACATGCTCGCTGACATGCTGGGGGGTCAGCAGGTTGCCGTGGCGGCGATGAATCGCAAAGCGGCCCTGGTCGGTGCGCGGGCCACGAAGGCCTCGTCACCGTCGGGCCTCGACGGCCCCGGATGGGAGTCGGTGACCACACCGCACGACCTGGCGGTGATCATGCGCGCGGCGCTGCAATATCCGTTGATCGCCCACATCATGCGCTCTCCGTCAGCGCAGTTCCCCGGCAAGACGATTCACAACCAGAACGAACTGCTGACCCGATACCCCGGTGATCTCGGCGGTAAGACCGGTTACACCAACCTGGCCCGCAAGACCTATGTCGGCGCCGCGCAGCGCGGCAACCGCCGACTGGTCGTGGTGCAGATGTACGGCAGCGGGGACCTCTACGGCCAGGCCATCGAACTTCTCGATTGGGGCTTCAGCCAGTGATCGGGTGCCGCGAACGTGCGTTCCCGGTAGTCGGTCGACACGCAGCACTACGGTAGGTGCACGCTCGCGGCATCAGAAAACCGTCCCGCGCAACATCACCAGCGCCGGATGGGCGAGCACCTCGGGTCCGCTGCGGGGATCGTCGTCGAAACACACCAGATCCGCCGACGCGCCGTGCTCGAGAGTGGGACGGCCGAGCCACCGGCGGGCATCCCAGCAGGCCGCGCCGAGCGCGTCGGTCGGGGTCATGCCGATGCCTTTGAGCGCCTCGACCTCGTCGGCGATGCGGCCATGCGCGACGGCACTGCCCGCATCGGAGCCGGCGTAGATCGGCACCCCGGCTTCCCCGGCGGCGCCGATGCGTTGGGCACACGATTGGTGCAGCGCCAGCATGTGCTGCTGATATTTGGGGTATTTCCCCGCCCCCGCGGCGATGTCGGGGAAATTGTCGATGTTGATCAGCGTCGGCACCAAGGCCGTGCTGTGCTCCACCATCAGGTCGATGGTGTCCTCGGTCAGGCCGGTGCCGTGCTCGATGCAGTCGATGCCCGCCCGGATCAGACCCGGGAGCGCGTCTTCGCTGAACACATGCGCTGTGACGCGTGCACCGTTGGCGTGCGCGGCGTCGATCGCCGCTTTGAGCACCTCGTCCGACCAGAGCGGGGCCAGCTCGCCGAGGTCGCGGTCGATCCAGTCACCGACCAGCTTGACCCAGCCGTCACCCCACCGGGCCTGTTCGGCGACCGCGTCAGGCAGCTGCCACTCGTCTTCGAGTTCGATCGCGAACCCGCGCTGGTAGCGCTTGGGCCGCGCCAGGTGGCGGCCGGCCCGAATGATCCGGGGCAGATCGGCACGGTCGTCGAAACTGCGTGTGTCGGTGGGTGAACCGGCGTCGCGCAGCAGCAGCGCCCCGACCCCGCGCTCGGTTTCGGCCTGTTCGACCGCCTCGTCCATCTCGATCGGACCGCCGGGACCGAGTCCGACGTGGCAGTGCGCGTCGACCAGACCGGGCAGGATCCAGCCGCCATCAAACACGGTTTCCGCGCCGGTGACCGGTTCGGCACTCAGTACGCCGTCGACTGACCACCATTCAACGGGCTCACCGTCGGGCAGGCTTCTGCCGCGAACGTGCAGCCGCATCAATTCCCCTTCGGGAACTTCAACTTCGACAGATCGATGTCGGCGAGCCCCGGCGGCAACTCGTCGAGCCCCTTCGGCATGTTCGACAGATCGGGGAAACCGGCGGGCATACCGCCCATGCCGGCTCCGAGCGGATTGCGCGTCTTGGGCGGAGTGGGGCCCTTGCCGCCCTTCTTGCCCTTCTTCCCCTTGCCCTTGGCCGCCTTGCGGGTGTTCTTGCGGCCGAACGGCATTCCCATCTGGCCCGCCATCGACGACATCATCTTGCGCGCTTCGAAGAAGCGGTCGACGAGCTGGTTGACCTCGGAGACCGACACCCCGGAGCCGTTGGCGATGCGCAGGCGACGCGACGCGTTGATGATCTTGGGATCGGCGCGCTCCTGCGGCGTCATGCCCCGGATGATCGCCTGGACCCGGTCGAGTTGGCTGTCGTCGACGGCGGCCAGCGCGTCCTTCATCTGGCCTGCGCCGGGCAGCATGCCCAGCAGATTGCCGATCGGACCCATCTTGCGGATCGCCAGCATCTGCTCGAGGAAGTCCTCCAACGTCAGCTCACCGCTGCCGATCTTGGCTGCGGTCGCCTCGGCCTGAGCCTGATCGAAGTGTTGCTCGGCCTGCTCGATCAGCGTCAGCACGTCGCCCATGCCGAGAATCCGGCTGGCCATGCGGTCCGGGTGGAAGACGTCGAAGTCCTCCAGCTTCTCCCCCGCCGAGGCGAACAGGATGGGTGCGCCGGTCACCTCACGGACCGACAGCGCGGCACCGCCCCGCGCGTCACCGTCGAGCTTGGTCAGCACGACACCGGTGAACCCGACGCCTTCGCGGAACGCGTCGGCCGTCGTGACCGCATCCTGACCGATCATCGCGTCGAGGACGAACAGCACCTCATCGGGGTTGACCGCATCGCGGATGGCGGCGGCCTGGCGCATCAGTTCCTCGTCGATGCCCAGCCGACCCGCGGTGTCGACGATCACGACGTCATAGTGCTTGGACTTGGCTTCGTTCAGGCCTGCCGCCGCGACGGCCACCGGGTCACCGGCCGCCATCTGTTCGAGTTCGGCACCGCCGGGCGCGACGCCGGGATGCGGGGCGAAGACGTGCACGCCCGCGCGCTCACCGGTGATCTGCAGCTGGTTGACCGCACCGGGGCGCTGCAGGTCGCACGCCACCAGCAGCGGTGTGTGCCCCTGGCCCTTCAGCCAGCGGGCCAACTTGCCCGCCAGCGTGGTCTTACCCGAGCCCTGCAGACCGGCCAGCATGATCACCGTCGGTGGGTTGCGCGCGAACGCCAGTTGGCGGGTCTCGCCGCCGAGGATGCCGATCAGCTCCTCGTTGACGATCTTGACGACCTGCTGGGCCGGGTTGAGTGCCGCCGACACCTCCGCGCCCTTGGCCCGGTCCTTGATGCGCGTGACGAACTGCCGCACCACCGGCAGCGACACGTCGGCTTCCAGCAGGGCCAATCGGATCTCGCGGGCGGTGGCGTCAATGTCGGCGTCGGTGAGCCGACCTTTGCCACGCAGTCCCGAGAGAGCTCCGGTCAACCGGTCGGACAGCGATTCAAACACGCACCCAAGACTACTTGTAGTGGGTCTGCCCCCTCGAACGCGGCGTCAGCTGGCCTGTTCGGCCGGCTTGGCGGGCGGCGGAGCCGGCAGGATGGCCATCAACTCGGCCTCCAGATTCTGGCGCACCGCCGCCTCGTCGGCCCCGGCAAGGACGATGCCGAAGGCGTCGACCACCGAGGAACCCAGGGTGGTCACCTTCGCCCACGAGATGTCGACGTCGGCGCGCTCGAACACTGCGGTCAGCAGAGCCAGCAGACCGGCTCGGTCGGTGGCCCGGATCTCGGCGATCACCTGGTCGGTGCCTTCGCTGTGGTGCCAGAGCACACGCGGTGGCGCCGCCGGCGCGTTGATCGGCACCGCGGCACGCACTTCTCCTGCCCGGCCCGGGCCCGCGCTGTCGGCTTCCTTCTGCTCGAGCGCTCGGACCACGTCCAGGTCACCCTCGAGGGCGAGGATCAGTTGTTGACGCAGCAGCTCCGCTGCCGGCGGGGCACCGAAGCGCGGTGAGACGACGAACGTGTTGATCGCGGCGCCCTGGTGGCCGTTGACCGACGCCGAGTGCACCCGCAACGAGTTCAGCGCCAGCACCCCCGCCGCCTTCGACAGCAGCCCTCGCCGATCAGGGGCGATCATCGTGACCTTGAAGATGTGTGGGGTGTCGGCCGGGGTGAGTTCGACATGGACTTTGTGCTGTGCAGCGAGCGACATGAACCGCGGATCCACCGGATCTGGTTGCGGCAGCGGCTCACCGGCCATCGCCAGCCGACACCGACGCACCAGGTCGCCGATCAACGAGGCCTTCCAGTCGCCCCACACCCCCGGACCGGTGGCCAGCGAGTCGGCCTCGGCCAGAACATGCAGCAGCTCCAGCACCACCAGATCACCGCCGACGGCGTCCACCACGGAGGCGATGGTGTTGGGGTCCTGGAGGTCTCGCCGGGTCGCGGTGTGGGCCAGCAGCAGGTGGTGGCGCACCACTTTGGCGAGGATGTCGATGTCCGAGGGCCACAACCCCAACCGATTTCCGATCTGGGTGGCCAGCTCCGCGCCGATGATGCTGTGGTCGCCGCCGCGCCCCTTGCCGATGTCGTGCACCAGCGCGCCGAGGACCAGGAGATCCGGCCGGGCCACCCGGGTCGTGAAGGCGCTTGCCCGAGATACTGTTTCGACGAGATGACGATCGACCGTCCAGATGTGCACCACGTCGCGGGGCGGCAGATCGCGCACCGCCCCCCACTCGGGGAACAATCTGCCCCACAGCCCGGTCCGGTCGAGTGCCTCGATGGTCCCCACCGCGGACGGACCGGCGGCGAGCATCACGAGCAAGTCCTTGAGTGCCTGACGGGGCCATGGGGTGCGCAGCTCCGGCGCAGTCTCGACGAGTCGGCTCAGCGTGGAGGAAGCCATCGGCAGACCGGTTGTCGCCGACGCGGCGGCGACCCGCAGAATGAGTCCGGGATCACGCTCGGGACGTGCGTCGCGGGCGAGGATCACCTCGCCGTTGAACTCGATCACGCCCTCGTCGAGCGGACGGCGCACCGGTCTGCGCAGTGCGGCCAGCCCGCGGCGGGGCAATGCATTGGCAGCCGTTCGGATTCCGGCGTCAACGTAGTAGCTGACAGTGCGCGCGGCATCGGAGAGCATGCGCGCCAGGTCGAATCGATCGCCGATGCGCAGTGCGGCGCCGATCTCGTCGGCATACTGGGCGAGCAGCAGTTCGCGGCCTTTGCCCGCCACCCGGTGCAGTTCGGTCCGCACATTGAGAAGCGAAAGATGCGCGTCGCCAAGGGTTTCAGTCGGCGAGACCAGCGAGCGGGAGGGATAGACATCAGCGAGCTGGGCAATGGCCAGCGCGTTGAGCAGTTGGACGTCGCGCAGTCCTCCCCTGCCGCACTTGAGGTCGGGTTCCGCACGGTGGGCGATCTGACCGCTGCGTTCCCAACGCGCCCTGGTGTGCTCGACCAGTTCGTCGAACCGCGAGGCGATCCCGGTGCGCCACTGCCTGCGCGCACCCCCGATCAGCATCGCCGACAAGTCGGGGTCACCGGCGATGTGCCGTGCTTCGAGCATCGCCAACCCGGCCGACATGTCCTCCCCGGCGACAGTGAGCGCCTGGTCGACGGTCCGCACGCTGTGGTCGATGCGGATGTTGGCGTCCCACAGGGGGTACCACAACAGCTCAGCGACCTCGGCGACGATGTCGGTGGGCATGTCGTCGTGCACCAGCATCAGGTCGAGATCCGAGTACGGCAACAACTCGCCGCGGCCGAGCCCGCCGGTGGCGACGATCGCGAACCCGCTGCTCGCGGTGATGCCGATCTCGGTGGCTTTTGTGGTCAGCCAGAAGTCGTACAGATCGAGCAGGGCATCGCGAAGGGCGGCCGACTCGAGCTGGCGAGAGCCGCCCACCAGCAGCTGCTCTGCGGCCGCCGCCAGATCGGTCGCCGGCCGAGACGAACCCGCCGCCGGGCGCACCCATCGGGGCGCTCCGGCGGCGGGGTCTGCTTTCCGCTCTGTCATGACTTGTTGTCCTCCCGGCACTTAACGATCCAGCGCTCACACGGCGCAGAGCCGGGAGACGACGTCCTCAGATGGATGGGCGATTACAGGGCGTCGGCCCCCCGCTCACCGGTGCGGACTCGGACCACGGTCTCGACCGGGCTCACCCAGACCTTGCCATCGCCGATCTTCCCGGTACGGGCAGCCTGGACGATCACGTCCACGACCTTGTCGACGGCGGCGTCGTCCACGACGACCTCGACCCGCACCTTCGGCACGAAATCGACGGAGTACTCGGCACCGCGGTACACCTCGGTGTGGCCCTTCTGGCGACCGTAACCCTGAACCTCGCTCACGGTCATTCCGAGGATACCCGTCTGCTCGAGACCAGTCTTAACGTCCTCGAGAGTGAACGGCTTGACGATCGCAGTAATCAGCTTCATGTAGTTGATCCCTTCCGATGAAATTGTCGCCGATCAGGCGAGCTCGTAAGCCGTTTCGGCATGTTCGGTTTCATCGATACCAGTGTCCTCGTCTTCCTTGGACACCCGCCAGCCCAGTGGCTTGACGATGAAGGCGATGATGAGGGTCATGACCGCGGTGAAGATCACGGCCACCAGCGCGATGACGAACTGCACGACGAGCTGCTCGAAGCCGCCGCCGACGAACAGGCCGGCGTCGGTTGCGAAGAAGCCGAGCGAGATGGTTCCCCACAGGCCTGCGACCAGGTGAACACCGACCACGTCGAGGGAGTCGTCGTAACCGAACTTGTACTTCAGTCCGATCGCCAGCGCCGAGAGCACACCCGCGATCGCGCCGACCACGATCGACCAGATCGGGGTCAAGTTACCGCACGCCGGGGTGATTGCGACCAAACCGGCGACGATACCCGACGCGGCGCCGACGCTGGTGGCGTGGCCGTCCCGGATCTTCTCCACCAGCAACCAGGCCAGCATGGCGGCCGCGGTCGCCGCGGTGGTGTTGACCCACACCAGACCGGCGAGCACGTCTGCGGCGCCTTCGGAGCCGACGTTGAAGCCGAACCAGCCGAACCACAGAATCGCCGCGCCCAACAGCACGAACGGGACGTTGTGCGGACGGAAGGCGGACTTGCCGAAGCCGCTGCGCTTTCCGAGGAGCAGCGCCAGTACCAGTGCGGCCATACCGGCGTTGATGTGGACCACGGTGCCGCCGGCGAAGTCGATGGGCGCTACGTTGGCGCCACCTTCCTCGTCGGTGCCGAACATCATTGCAGCGATGCCGCCCTCGGCACCCGAGAGCAGGCCGCCGCCCCAAACCATGTGGGACAGTGGGAAGTACACAAGGGTGACCCAGATGCCGCCGAACAGCAGCCAGGTGCCGAACTTCATCCGCTCAGCCACCGCGCCGCTGATCAGGGCGACGGTGATGACGGCGAATGTCAGCTGGAAGGCCACCCACACGATGGCGGGCACGGTGCCGAATCCACCCAGCACGAAGGTGTCGACCCCGTCGATCTCGCGGGTCTCGGTGAGCTGGTTCACCCCGAACAACGCAAAGGGATTGTCGAACAGGCCCAGGTAGTTTCCTCCGCCCACGTGCGCGGAGGAGAAGGACATCGAGTAGCCCCACAACACGTAGATGACGCTGACGACACCCATGGAGCCGAACGACATCATCATCATGTTCAGGACGGACTTCTGCCGCGACAGCCCGCCGTAGAAGAAGGCGAGGCCGGGGGTCATGAACAACACCAGCGCAGCGGCGGTGATGATCCACGCCGTATCGCCTGCGCTCAGGCCGCCTTCACCGAACGGCAGGAACTGATCATCTGGTATGGCTAGGGCCACGTCATGCAAGCCAAAAACCACTTTGTTTGAACCTCCTTGGGACGTGAGCCGACATGATCGGCCTCCCGAAGAGACTCTTGTGCGCGCGTTTCACCTGTGATTCGTTCGTGTTTCAGCTACGTGAACGGGTTCACGCATCCGGTTACGCTCAGGTTTCACCAGGCACGTTCAGCAAAAACGATCGCGCCGTGGAACAATTTTCGTCCCCGGTGTGCTGGCGTAGCGCCACGAAAAACGGTCAGCCGAGCAGCGCGTCGACGAAGGCCGAGGGTTCGAACGGCGCGAGATCGTCGGGCCCTTCTCCGAGTCCGACGAGTTTGACCGGCACACCCAACTCCTGCTGGACGCGGAACACGATGCCACCTTTGGCCGTACCGTCCAGCTTGGTCAGCACGACACCGGTGATGTCGACGACTTCAGCGAACACCCTGGCCTGCGGCAGGCTGTTCTGGCCGATCGTGGCGTCGAGCACCAGCAGCACTTCGTCGACCGCCGCCCGGCGGCCCACCACCCTTTTCACCTTGCCCAACTCGTCCATCAAGCCGCTCTTGGTGTGCAGCCGTCCGGCTGTGTCGACGACGACGACGTCGGCACCGGAGTTGATGCCCGTGTCGACGGCGTCGAACGCCACCGAGGCCGGGTCGGCGCCCTCCGCGCCACGGACCACCTGTGCGCCGACCCGCGACGCCCAGGCCTGCAGCTGGTCGGCGGCGGCGGCGCGGAACGTGTCGGCGGCCCCGAGGACCACCCGCCTGCCGTCGGCGACCAGCACGCGGGCCAGCTTGCCGACTGTGGTGGTCTTGCCCGTTCCGTTGACGCCGACGACCAGCAGAACCGAGGGTTTGTCGTCGTGCGGCAGTGCGCGGATGGAGCGATCGAGGTCGGGTTGCAGTTCGGTGATCAGCACGTCGCGCAGCACGGCGCGGGCGTCGGCCTCGGTGCGCACCTGGCTGCTGGCCATCTTGGCGCGCAAGGCCGCCACCACCGATTCGGTCACGACCGGGCCGAGGTCGGCGATCAGCAGGGTGTCCTCGATCTCCTCCCAGGACTCCTCGTCGAGATCGCCGCCGCCGAGCAGGCCGAGCATGCTGCGACCGAGGGTGTTCTGCGATTTGGCCAGCCGGCCGCGCAGTCGATCCAGACGGCCCTCCGGCGGCGCGATGGCCTCGATGTCCGGCGCTTCGGCGCCGGCCGGGATCTCCTCGGGGGCGGGGGCCCCGGGCGCTGCCGATTCCGCCGGGGCAACCGGCGGGGGTGTCTCGACCGGCGGCGCGGGCCTCTCGACCGGCGGCGCGGTCGGCGGCTCGACCGGCGGCGCGGTCCGCGGCTCGGGAAGGGTGACATCGGCGATCGGACGCTTCGGCGCGTCCCGCGGGATGGTGGCATCATCGCCGACGGCGGGTAGCCCGGTGGTGTCGATGCGCTCCGGCTGCGGCGGGGCGGTGTCTGGCCGGCTCGCCGGCGTCGGCTCCGGCCCGCTGGGCGGCTTCACCCCCGGCGGAGTCACGGTCGGGGTGGACTGACTGAACGTGATGCCCGACGAGGCGGTGTAGCCGCCCGAGCGATCGACAGGAGTAGCAGTGTCTGGACGGGCGAGGCTGATGCGCCGCTTGCGGTACCGCAGCAATCCGACCACGAGCGCAGCAACGAGCAGAACGGCGATGACCGCTATCGCGATCCAGAGACCCTCAGACACCACGCCATTGTCGCAGGGGGCCTGAACGATGACGCCCGACCCCACGTTCACCGCGGCGCACCGCAAGCGCAGGCACATCGACGTCTGCCTGACCGAACAGGTGGATTACCAGTTCGTTCGCACCGGCCTGGAGCGCTACCGGCTGCCCTACAACGCGCTGACCCAGACCGACCTGAACAGTGTGGATCTGAGCACGGAGTTCCTCGGCGCCCGGCTGCGCGCTCCGGTCCTGCCTGCTGAGTCTCAGGTCCGGCTGCTGACCAGTTCCTGGCCGCGCATGCGCTGCGAGATCACCGTCGTGATGCCGTCACCGCGCATCGACACGCCGTACAGCGCGTCGGCCACCTCCATCGTGGGTTTCTGGTGGGTGATCACGATCAGCTGCGAGCGCTCCCGGAGCTGTTCGAACAGGCTGATCAGCCGGCGCAGGTTGACGTCGTCGAGCGCCGCCTCGACCTCGTCCATGACGTAGAACGGGGACGGGCGGGCCCGGAAGATCGCGACCAGCATCGCGACGGCGGTCAGGGACTTCTCGCCGCCCGACAGCAGAGACAACCGCTTGATCTTCTTGCCCGGCGGCCGCGCTTCGACCTCGATTCCGGTGGTCAGCATGTCGCTCGGGTCGGTGAGCAGCAGCCTGCCCTCCCCACCCGGGAACAGCGTCGAGAAGACCTGGGCGAACTCGCGCTCGACATCGGCGTAGGCGTCGGTAAACACCTGCAGGATCCGGCCGTCGACATCGGAGATCACGTCGAGCAGGTCTTTGCGGGCGGCCTTGACGTCCTCGAGCTGGGTGGACAGGAAGTTGTACCGCTCCTCCAGCGCGGCGAACTCCTCCAACGCCAGCGGGTTGACCCGGCCCAGTTGGTTCAACTCACGCTCGGCCCGCTTGGCGCGCCGCTCCTGGGTGGGCCGGTCATACGGCATCGGGGCCGGCGCGGTGACAGGCTCGCCGCGCTCCTTGGCCTGCTCGTACTCGGCCATCTCCAACTCCGACGGCGGCAACGGCACCGTCGGCCCGTACTCGGCGACGAGGTCGGCGGCGGCCATGCCGAACTGCTCGAGCACCTGCTCCTCGAGCTGCTCGATGCGCAGCGCCGCTTGCGCTTTCGCCACCTCGTCGCGGTGCAGCGAATCGGTCAGTGCGGCGATGCGGGTGGACAGCTCACCGACTTCGTCGCGCGCCCGGCCCAGTGCCGCCGCCCGGGTCTGCCGCTCGGCGGCGACCTCGTCGCGAATCCGCGACGCCACCACCACCGCTTGGCTCAACCGCTCGGCAACCGCTCGTCCGGACGCGGCGACCGCGGCGGCCATCGCCGCCGCATGGACCCGCGCCTCCCTGGCCCGCGCGGCCCGCACCCGGGCCTCCCGCTCGGCGGCGGCGGCGCGACGCAGCGAATCCGCCCTTCCACGAACAGCATTGGCGCGCTCTTCGGCGGTGCGTACCGTCAGCCGGGCTTCCACCTCGGCCGAGCGCGCAGCGTCGGCGGCCGCAGTGGACTCCTCGCGGTCCACCGGTGCCACCTCGAACATCGGCTCCTGCTGCGCGTTGTGCAGACGCGCCTCGAGCGCACTGAGTTCGTCGACGGTCTGGGTGCGCCCGGCCTCGAGTTCGTCGCGCTGTTTGATCAGCCGCTGCCACTCGTCGTCGGCGGCGCGGGCGTCCTGGCCCAATCGACCCAGCTGTTCGTAGATCGCCGAGATCGCCGCGTCCGATTCGTTGAGGGCGGCCAACGCCTGCTCCGCGGCGTCCTGGCGCGCGGTCTGTTCGGCCAACGCCCCGGCCAGAGCGGCCGACAACTCGCCGGTCTGGCGTTCGGCGGCGGTCAACTCCGCGCGCGCCTTGTCGACCTCGGCGGCGATCTCCAGCGTGCTGGGCCGCCGGTCGGAGCCGCCGCTGACCCAACCACCGCCGACCAGATCACCGTCGGCGGTCACCGCGCGCAATTCAGGATGGGCGGCAACGAGTTCGAGTGCGGCCGCGAGATCAGCGACGACCACCACCCCGGCGATCATCGCCGTCACCGCACTGCGCACGCTGGGATCGACGTCGACCACATCGGCGGCCCAGACCGCACCGCCGGGCAGCGGGCCGGGGCCGGGTGCGGCCGGAACGGGCCAGTCACCCAGCACGATGGCCGCCCGCCCGCCATCGGCTTCCTTGAGGGCGGTCAGCGCGTCGCCGGCCGACCGCGAGTCCTGCGCGGCCAGCGCGTCCGCGGCGGCGCCCAACACGGCAGCCACGGCCGCTTCATGCCCGGCCCGCACCTTGACCAGATTCGCGATCGACCCGAGAAGTCCTGCGCCCCTGTGGTTCTCCTGTAGCCAGGCGGCGCCGTCCTTGCGTTCGAGGCCTACGGACAACGCATCGATGCGGGCCTGCAGCGAGGCGACCTGACGCTCTGCGGCGCGTTCGGCGGCCTGCAGTTCGGCCACCCGCTCGTCGGCCAACCGCAACGCCGTCACGGTGCGGTCGTGGTGTTCGTCGAGGCCGACCTCCCCGGCGTCGAGTTCGCCGACGCGGCTCTGCACGGTCTCGAACTCGGCCTGCGTCTGCTGGGCGCGCGCGGCGGCGTCGTCGATCGCGGTGCTCAGCCTGGCGACCGTCTCGTCGATGGACTCGACGCGGGTACGCATCGTGTCGACCTGCCCGGACAGTCGGGCCAGGCCCTCACGACGGTCGGCCTCGGCGCGGGCCGCGGCCAGGTGCGCCCGTTCCGCTTCAGCCGCGACCTGCTCACGTTCGGCGAGCTCGGCGCGCGCCGCGTCGAGACGTTCGCGGGATTCCGACAGTTCCTCGAGTAGCTGGCGTTCGCGTTCGGCGACTTCGTCGGCCTGGGCCTCCAACTCGTCGGGGTCGGGGCCGCCGGAGGTCTCGGGTTCGGCATCCAGATGCTGGGCGCGCTCACTGGCGATCCGGACGGTCGCGCTGACCCGCTCGGCCAGCGCCGAGAGCCGAAACCAGCGCTGCTGGGCGGCGTCGGCGCGCTCGCTGAGGTCACCGACGGCACTCTCGTGCGCATCGAGCTCGGCGGTGGCCGTCTCCAGCCGTGCGCTGAGCTCGTCATGCTCGCGGCGCAGCGTCGTCTCGGTCTGATTGGTGTTGTCGAACTCCGCCCTGCGGGTGACCAGGTCATCGGCGGCCAACCGCAGCCGCGCGTCGCGCAGGTCGGCCTGGATGGTCTGGGCGCGCCGCGCCATCTCGGCCTGCCGACCCAGCGGTTTGAGTTGGCGTCGCAGCTCGGTGGTCAGGTCGGTGAGGCGGGCCAGGTTGGCCTGCATCGAGTCGAGCTTGCGCACCGCCTTTTCCTTGCGTTTGCGGTGTTTGAGCACTCCGGCGGCCTCCTCGATGAAGGCGCGCCGGTCCTCGGGACGCGACTCGAGGATCTCCGAGAGCTTGCCCTGACCGACGATGACGTGCATTTCGCGCCCGATACCCGAGTCGGACAGCAACTCCTGCACATCCATCAAACGGCAACTGCTGCCGTTGATCTCGTATTCACCGGCACCGTCACGGAACATCCGGCGGGTGATCGAGACCTCGGAGTAGTCGATCGGCAGCGCGTTGTCGGAGTTGTCGATCGTCAGCGTGACCTCGGCTCGCCCGAGCGGGGCTCGCGAGGAGGTCCCGGCGAAGATGACGTCCTCCATCTTGCCGCCGCGCAAGGTCTTGGCGCCCTGTTCACCCATCACCCAGGTCAGCGCGTCGACGACGTTGGACTTGCCCGACCCGTTGGGGCCGACGACGCAGGTGATGCCGGGTTCGAAGCGCAGAGTCGTCGGCGAGGCGAAGGACTTGAAGCCCTTCAGCGTCAGACTCTTCAGATGCATGACGTGCCACCCTACCGTCGCGGAGGTCAGCGCTCGGTGAAGCCGGTGAACGCGTCGGCCGGTTCCGACCAGTTCGCGATCACCTTGTCCACCTCTCCCGGCGTGTCCCCGCCCTCAAGAGCGCCGAGCAGCTGCTCACAGGCCTTTTTCGAGCCCTGCGCAACCACCTGGACGCGACCGTCGGGTTTGTTCGCCGCGAACCCCGTCAGGCCCAGCTCCAGGGCTTTTGAGCGCGTCCACCAGCGGAAACCCACGCCCTGCACATATCCGTGCACCCAGGCGGTGAGCCGGACGTCACTTTCCCCCAACATCTTTCACCTCAAAATTCACTTTGGTGCCAGTCTTTAACGTGCGCCCCACCGTGCACACCTGGTCGACGGCGCGTTCGACGACGGTGAGCAGCCGGGTCAGGTCGTCGGCCGAGAGCCCCGACAAGTCGAGCTCCAACGACTCCTCGAGCAGCGGGTAGCGCTCCTGCTCGCGGTCCGCCTGGCCGGATACCCGGATGGTGGCCTCGTAGTCGTCTCCGAGTCGGCGGCGCAGCGGTTGGTCGCTGGACAGCCCGCTGCACCCCGCGAGCGCGATCTTGAGCAGTTCGCCGGGGGTGAAGACGCCCTCGACATCCTCGGACCCGATGAACACCTCCGCGCCCCTGGAGCTGCGGCCCGTGTAACGCCGTACCCCGGTGCGCTCAACCCATAGTTCGGTCATGCTCTCTTTCTACAACGTTCTCCGAACGGAGATTCCCGGTCTCGACTCTGGCGCAGACGACGACCCGAAACCTCGGTTCGACGGGCAATGGGCAAGATCAGCGCGCTCGGGGACGAGGCTGACACCGCGGGCAGTAGCACGACGAGCGGTTCATGAACTTCTCCCGGCGCATCACCGCGCCGCATCGCCGGCACGGCTGCCCGTCCCGGCCGTACGCGTCGAGCGACCGGTCGAAGTAGCCCGACTCACCGTTGACGTTCACGTAGAGCGAGTCGAACGACGTCCCGCCCTGACCCAGCGCGTCGGACATCACCGCGGTTGCGGCATCGAGCAGTTCGGCCAGCTTCCGTCGCGACAGACCCGACGCCAGCCTGGTCGGGTTGACCCTGGCGCGCCACAGCGCCTCGTCGGCGTAGATGTTGCCGATACCGGAGACGACGGTTTGGTCGAGCAGCTGACGTTTGATCTCGGAGTTCTTGTGCCGCAACACATTCACCACGGCGTTACGGTCGAACCCTGGGTCCAGAGGATCCCGGGCGATGTGGGCGACCGGCTCGGGCACCTGCGCGCCGTCGACATCGACCAGCTCGGTGACCATCCATCCGCCGAACGTCCGCTGGTCGACGAAACTCACGGTCGTCCCGTCGTCGAGCAGCGCCGCGATGCGCAGGTGGTTCTCGTTGGGCTGACGCTGCGGGCCACCCGCGCCGGTGCTGGGTGTCGATCCCAGCAGCATCTGCCCGCTCATACCCAGATGCACCACCAGAGCGGAATCAGTTTCTCTTCGCGCAAGCGGCTCATCGGCCCCCTCGTCGAGGGTCAGCCACAGATACTTGCCCCGCCGGCCCGTGCCGCTGATGCGGCTACCGAGCAAGCGGGCGGTCAGATCGGCCGGCCCCGCCTCGTGGCGGCGCACCGCCCGAGGGTGATGCACCCGCACCGCGGTGATGGTCCTGCCGGTGACGTGCGCAGCCAGCCCGCGCCGGACGACCTCGACCTCGGGAAGCTCAGGCATCCGGGTTCAGCGCGTTCCACGCCGCAGCGGCAGCGCGCAGCTCGGCCTCCTTCTTGGTCCGTCCCACACCCCTGCCGTACTCCACCCCGGCGATGACCACCACGGCGGTGAACTCCTTGTCGTGGTCCGGTCCGGTGGAGCTCACCAGATAGGTCGGCGCGCCCAGCCCGCGCGACGCGGTCAGCTCCTGCAGGCTGCTCTTCCAGTCCAGACCGGCGCCCAGCGTCGGCGCGGTGTCCAGCAGGTCTCCGAACAACTTCAGGATGACCTTGCGCGCGATGCTCGCGCCGTGCTCCAAATACACCGCACCCAAAAGGGATTCGACGCCGTCGGCCAGGATGCTGGACTTGTCCGCGCCGCCGGAGTTCTCCTCACCCTTGCCCAGCAGCAGGTAGGAGCCGAGACCCTCGGGCGGCAGCGCGCGGCCCACATCCGCGAGTGCGTGGGTGTTGACGATGCTGGCTCGCAGCTTGGCGAGATCGCCCTCGGAGCGGTCAGGGTGACGGTGGTAGAGCTCCTCGGTGATCGTCAGGCCGAGCACCGAGTCGCCGAGGAACTCGAGGCGTTCGTTGGTGGGCAGGCCGCCGTTCTCATAGGAATAGCTGCGATGCGTCAGCGCGATCGTCAGCAACTCCTCGGGCAGGTCGACGCCGAGCGCCGCGAGCAGAGGCGCACGGTCCGCCGTCACTGCTCGTCTCCGCTGGGCTCCCGCGGTCCCCCTGCTGTCTGGTCGCGGAGCTCGGCCAATTTGGCCCAGCGCGGATCGATCTTCTCGTGCTGGTGTCCAGGTTCGGCGTCGGCCAGCGGCATACCGCAGTCGGGACACAGCCCGGCGCAGTCGTCGCCGCACACCGGCGAGAACGGCAGGACCAGTCCGATCGCATCGATGATCGGCTGCTCCAGGTCCACCGACTCGGCGCCACGGATGCTGCTGACACGGGCGACCTCGTCGTCGTCGGTGGTCTCGTCGGTCGTGCTGTCGGGATAGGCGAACAGTTCGGTGAGATCGATCTCCACGTCACCGGTGAGCGGATTCAGGCAGCGCGCGCACTCCCCCGACGTCGGCGCGGACACCGTGCCGGTGACCAGGACCCCCTCGGACACCGACTCCAGCCGCAGGTTCAGATCCAGGGGCGCGCCCTCGTCGACGGCGATCAGCTCCACGCCGATCCGCAACGGACTGGGCACCGTGGTCTCGACGGTCATCATCGAACCGGGGCGCCTACCGAGCCGGGAAATGTCGATCACGAGGGGCGACCGTGACCCGCGGTGCGCCGCTGCCTTTGCATGCGTCGCCATGCACGTATCGTACGGGCCGGAATCCGGCTAACGATCGCGTGTTCGCGGTCGGGGCTGCGGACCGGTCAGCGGGCCGCGTAATCGTGGGTGCCCGCGGCGGTGCGCAGCTGGTGCCGGCCCCGGCCCACCGACCGCAGGGTGCCGTTGAGGAAGTCCTCGAACTCGGCGAGTTTGCTGTCGACGTAGATGTCGCACTCGCCGCGCAGTCGGTCGGCTTCGGCGTGCGCCGAGTCGATCATCCGGGTGGCCTCGGCGTTGGCGGTGGCGACGATCTCGGTCTGCGCCACGAGCCGCTGCTGTTCCTTGATGCCTTCCTGAACAGCCTTCTCATAGGCGAGATTGCCGCTTTCGATGAGCCGGTCGGCCTCGGACTTGGCCCGCCCGACGCTGGCCTCGTACTCCCGCTTGGCGGTGGCCGCGATGCGCGCCGCCTCGTCGCGGGCCTCACCGACCATGCGTTCGCTGTGCTGGCGCGCCTCGGCGACCATCCGGTCAGCCTGCGCCTTGGCGTCGGAGAGCAACCGGTCGGCTTCGGCGCGGGCGTGGTTGACCATCGAGTCGGCTTCGGCGTTGGCCGTCGACACGGTTGACTCGGCGTGGTCCTTGGCCTCGCGCAGCAACCCGTCGCGCGCGTCGAGCACGTCCTGCGCGTCGTCGAGCTCACCCGGGATGGCGTCCTTGATGTCGTCGATCAACTCGAGGACGTCACCGCGCGGCACCACGCATCCGGCCGTCATCGGCACGCCGCGCGCTTCTTCGACGATTGCACCCAATTCATCGAGCGCTTCAAAAACTCGGTACACGGCGACACCCTCCAGGCGTAGTTTGACAGTGACCAGTGTGCCTGGTGTTACGTCTGTGACTCAGCTACCGGCGCCGGTGTGTCGTGGTCAATTGCTGGTGCCGCCCATTATGTCAACTCCGGGGCGAACAGCGCGACCAGCGGCTGCACCGACTCAAGAGCGTTCGGCCAACTTGTCGCGCAGGCGGGGGTTGACCGGCGCCGGCAGCAACTCGGTGACGTCACCGCCGAGCGAGGCAACCTCCTTGGCCAACGACGACGACACGAACGAGTAGCGCGGCGTGGTCGCGACGAAGAAGGTGTCCACCCCGGCGATATGCTTGTTCATCTGCGCCATCTGCAGCTCGTACTCGAAGTCGGTGCCGGTACGCAGACCTTTGACGATGGCGGTCAACCCGCGGTCTTTGACGAAGTCGACGACGAGCCCCTGCCCCGACTCGACGCGCAGGTTCGGCAGATGGGTCGTCGACTCCTCGATCAACGCGATGCGCTCGTCGATGGTGAACATCCCTTTTTTGTTGGGGTTGATCAGGATCGCGACAACGACCTCGTCGAATTGCGCCGCGGCGCGTTCGAAGATGTCGATGTGACCCAGCGTCACCGGATCGAAGGACCCCGGGCATACCGCACCGCTCATGGATTGCGACGCTAGCAGGGCGGCACCCGCCCCGGCCGGGTGCCCGACAGGCCGCGTCAGTCCCGTTGGGCGGGCTCGATACGGGTGTCGCCGTAGCGGCGGGTCCGCCACGGTGTCCAGCCGTCGGGCCAGGCGATCTCGGGTCCGGACGCCGATCGCTCCACGACGACCACGCTGCCCGAGGCGATCCACCGCCCGGTCGCCAGCGCGGCCAGCATGTCGAGCACCTGTGCGTCCTCGACCTCGTAGGGCGGGTCGGCCAGCACCAGGTCCACCGGCGCGGCGGCCGCGGCGCGCAACGCCGCGGCCACGGCTGACCGATGCACCGTCGCACCGCTCACCCCCAGCGCGACGATGTTGCGTTCGATCACCGCCGCCGCCCTGGCGTCGGCCTCCACGAACAGCGCCGAGGCGGCGCCGCGCGACAACGCCTCCAGCCCGAGCGCACCGGACCCGGCATAGAGGTCGAGGACCGCGATGCCGGCGAAGTCGATGCGCGCGGCCAACATGTTGAACAGCGACTCCCGTACCCGGTCGGTGGTGGGCCGGGTCCCCAGCCCGGCCCGCTGCTGCGGCACCGCGATGCGACGCCCGCCGAGGCTGCCGGCCACGATGCGGGTCAGGCTGATCCCTCGGTCGTCGGCTGCGCTTCGCGCGCGGGCCCATCGCTGTCGACCACGACCAGCAGGTCCCCGCCCTCGACCTGGGCGGTGGCCGACACGGCCACCCGGGCGACCGAACCGGCCTTGGGGGCGGTGATCGCGGCCTCCATCTTCATCGCCTCGATCGTGGCGATGGTCTGGCCCGCCTGTACCGACTCGCCCTCGGTGACGCTGACCGTGACCACCCCGGCGAACGGGGCGGCGACGTGGTCGGGATTGGTCCGGACGGCCTTCTCGGCGGCGGGGACGTCGCTGGCGATGCTGCGGTCGCGCACCACGACGGGACGCAGCTGGCCGTTGATGATGCACATCACGGTGCGCATACCCCGCTCGTCGGGGTCGGAGATCGCCTCCAGACCGATGAGCAGTTCGACACCACGTTCGAGCGTGACCCGATGTTCGTCGCCGTGGCGCAGGCCGTAGAAGAACTGGTTGGCCGACAGGCTCGAGGTGTCTCCGTAGAGCTCCCGGTGGGCCTCGAATTCCTTTGTCGGACCGGGGAACAGCAGCCGGTTCAGCGTGGCCTGACGGACCGGGCCGGGCTCGCTGAGCGCCTCGGCGTCCTCGGCGGACAGCTCTTCCTGCGGCTTGGCCGGCGCCCGGCCCGCCAGGGCCTTGCTGCGCAACGGCTCGGGCCAGCCACCGGGCGGGTCACCCAGTTCCCCGCGCAGGAAGCCGATCACCGAGTCCGGAATGTCGAAACGCGCAGGGTCGGCGGCGAATTCGTCGGCGCTGATGCCCGCGCCGACGAGCGCCAACGCCAGGTCACCGACCACCTTGGACGACGGCGTCACCTTGACCAGCCGGCCCAGGATCCGGTCGGCCCCGGCGTACGCCGCCTCGACCTGCTCGAAGCGGTCACCGAGACCAAGCGCGATGGCTTGCTGACGCAGATTGGACAGCTGGCCGCCGGGGATCTCGTGGTGATACACCCGGCCCGTCGGTGCGGGCAGCCCGGATTCGAACGGCGCGTAGACCTTTCGCAGCGCCTCCCAGTACGGCTCCAGATCACAGACTGCCGACAGCGACAGCCCCGAGTCGTATTCCGTGTGTGCGGACGCGGCCACGATGGAACTCAACGCCGGCTGGCTCGTCGTCCCCGCCAGCGGCGCCGAGGCACCGTCGACGGCGTTCGCCCCGGCCTGCCAGGCCGCGAGATAGGTCGCCAGCTGGCCGCCCGGGGTGTCATGGGTGTGCACGTGCACCGGCAGGTCGAACCTGCTGCGCAGTGCCCCGACCAGCGCGGCGGCGGCCTGCGGGCGCAGCAGACCCGCCATGTCCTTGATCGCCAGCACATGCGCGCCGGCGTCGACGATCTGCTCGGCGAGCTTGAGGTAGTAGTCCAGGGTGTAGAGATTCTCCCCCGGGTCCGACAGGTCACCGGTGTAGGACATCGCCACTTCGGCCACCGCGGTACCGGTCTCGCGCACCGCATCGATCGCCGGTCGCATCGAGTCGACGTTGTTGAGCGCATCGAAGATCCGGTAGATGTCGATGCCCGTCGCGGTGGCCTCCTGCACGAAGGCGTGGGTCACCGACTCCGGATAGGGCGTGTAACCGACGGTGTTGCGTCCGCGCAGCAGCATCTGCAGACAGATGTTGGGCACGGCTTCGCGCAGCGCGGCCAAGCGCTCCCACGGGTCTTCCTTGAGGAACCGCAGCGCGACGTCGTAGGTCGCCCCGCCCCAGCACTCGATCGACAGCAGCTGCGGCGTCATCCGCGCGATGTAGGGCGCGACCATCAGCAGTCCCGACGTCCGCACCCGGGTGGCCAGCAGCGACTGGTGCGCATCCCGGAACGTCGTGTCGGTCACCCCGATCGCCTTGGATTCCCGCATCCAGCGCGCGAACGCCTCGGGACCCACCTCGGTCAACAGATGCTTGCTGCCCCGCGGCGGCATCGCGTCCAGATCGATCTGGGGCAGCTTGTCGTGCGGGTAGACCGTCGACGGCCGCGGCCCGTGCGGCTGGTTGACGGTCACGTCGGCCAGGTAGTTCAGGATCTTGGTGCCGCGGTCCGCCGGGGAGCGCGCCGTCAGCAGGTAGGGCCGCTCGTCGATGAACGACGTGGTCACCCGCCCGGCCCGGAAGTCGGGGTCGTCGATGACGGCCTGCAAAAACGGGATGTTCGTCGATACCCCGCGGATGCGGAACTCGGCCAGCGCGCGGTGCGCACGCGCGACCGCCGTGCCGAAGTCGCGGCCCCGGCAGGTGAGTTTGACCAGCATCGAGTCGAAGTGGGCACCGATCTCGCCGCCCAGAACCGCGCCGCCGTCCAGGCGGATACCGGCGCCTCCCGGCGAGCGGTAGGCGGTGATCCGGCCGGTGTCGGGACGGAAGCCGTTCGTGGGGTCCTCGGTGGTGATCCGGCACTGCATGGCCGCCCCGCGGATCCGCATCCCCTCCTGGGACAGGCCCAGATCCGCCAGCGTCTCCCCCGATGCCAGACGTAGCTGGCTGGAGACCAGGTCGACGTCGGTGATCTCCTCGGTGACGGTGTGCTCCACCTGGATCCGCGGATTGCACTCGATGAACACGTGATGCCCGCGCTCGTCGAGCAGGAACTCGACCGTGCCCGCGCAGGTGTAGTCGATCTGGCGGGCGAACGCCACCGCGTCCTGGCAGATCCTGGTGCGCAGTTCCTCGGACAGATTCGGCGCCGGGGCCAGCTCGATCACCTTCTGGTGGCGGCGTTGCACGCTGCAGTCCCGCTCGAACAGATGCATCACGTTGCCGTCGGCGTCGGCCAGGATCTGCACCTCGATGTGGCGGGGGTTGAGCACCGCCTGCTCGAGATAGACCATCGGGTCGCCGAAGGCCGATTCGGCTTCCCGGCTGGCGGCCTCCACCGCTTCGGGCAGCGCGGCGCGATCGGCCACCCGGCGCATACCGCGCCCGCCGCCGCCCGACACCGCCTTGACGAACAGCGGGAACTCCATGCCTTCGGCGGCCGCCACCAGGGCGTCGACCGATGCCGACGGCTCCGACGACGCCAGCACGGGCAACCCGGCATCCCGGGCGGCCGCGATGGCGCGGGCCTTGTTGCCGGTGAGCTCCAGCACTGCGGCGCTGGGGCCCACGAACGTGATACCGGCCTGTGCGCAGGCCGCGGCGAGCTCCGGGTTCTCCGAGAGGAATCCGTAGCCGGGGTAGACGGCGTCGCACCCGGCTTCCAGGGCCACCCGCATGATCTCTGCCACCGACAGATAGGCCCGGACGGGATGACCCGTCTCGCCGATCTGATACGACTCGTCGGCTTTCAACCGGTGCAGCGAGTTGCGGTCCTCGTACGGGTACACCGCGACGGTGTCGATGCCCATCTCGTAGGCCGCGCGGAATGCACGGATCGCGATCTCACCGCGGTTGGCTACCAGGACTTTGGAGATCGAAGAGTTCTGACCGGCCACGGTTCACCCTAACCGCATCGGCCACGCCCAGGTCAGAGAAGGGTCGACCAGTAATTCCAGAACCGGACGAGGATCAGCAGCACGACCGCGGCGAACCACAGCGTCACCACCGACCAGCGCCAGCTGTACAGCGTTCTGACCAGGCGTGAACCGCTGCGCTGGGGGGCCAACGCCATGCCGGCGGTCACCACGAGAAGCGGGATGGTCACCGCCCACACCACCATGCAGTACGGGCACAGCGCGCCGATGCGGTAGAGGCTCTGGAAGATCAGCCAGTGCACGAAGACGGTGCCCGCCAGGGTGCCGACGGCCAGGCCCGCCCAGTACCAGCGGGGCAGGGGCACCCGCGCGACTGCCAGGACGCCGGTGACGAGGACCACGGCGAACGACACGATCCCGATGAGCGGATTGGGAAAGCCGAACAGCGATGCCTGCGGGGTGATCATCACCGAGCCGCAGGACAGCACCGGGTTGATACTGCAGGTCGGCACGTAGTCGGGGTTGATGAGCAGTTCGATCTTCTCGATCGTCAGCGTCAGCGCCGCCGCCAGCCCGACGAAACCGGCGATCAGCACCCACAGCGCGCTACTGCGCGGGACCGCGACCCCGCCCGCCTGGTCGCTCGACGGGGCGTCCTGGCCCACCGGGTCCGCGGTGACGGTCATGATGCCGGGGTGGGCGCCTGCGCCGGCGGCGCCGCTTGGAGCCCGGGCACGTCACCGACGATCTCTTCGATCTTGGCGACCAGTGCCTCGGGGGTGCTGTACTGGTAATCCTCGCCGTTGATCCGCAGCGTCGGAGTGCCGGTGATGCCGGCGGCGCCGGCCATCCCGGCGACCATGTCGACGTAGGTGCCCTTGCTGATGCACTCCGGAACGTTCTCCGAGGCTCCGGCCTGGCGCGCAAGCTCGATCAGCTGGGCATTGTCCGGATAGCTGGTCCCCGTCTCGCTCGGCTGCTGGGCATACAGCGCCGCGTGGAACCGCTGGAACGCCTCGACCGACTGATCTGCCACGCAGTACGCGGCTCCCCCGGCGCGCGACGAGTAGTTGTCGTTCTGCGGGCGGTTCAGGATGCCGACCATGTGATAGTCGATGGCCGCCGCCCCGGAGTCGGTGATGTTGGTCAGCGTCGGGCCGAACCCCTGCTCGAACGCGGCGCAGGCCGGGCACAGCGCATCCTCGTAGAGCGAGATGACGGCCTTGGGCTCGTCGGTGCCCTCCTTGGTGATCACACTGTTCGAGGCGACCCGCACGGACTTGGTCTCCCCGGCGGTGGGCTTCTCGTCCGCCGACATCAGGATGTAGAGGATGAGCGCGGCCGCGAACAGCACCACGATCGAGGTCAATCCGATCTGCACGAACAGATTGCGCTTCCGGTCCGCCGCCTTGAGGTCGTACCGCGCGTTCTTCTTGGGTTTGGAGGCCACGGACACAGCGTACCGGCGCGCAAACGCGGGTTTAGCGGGCGCGGGTCAAATGCGCGCGGATGGCGGAGATGACCTCCGAGGTGGCGGTCGCGCTGGCCCCACCGAGGGTGAAGAAGTTGGCGAAGCCGTGCACGACCGGCCCGTACTCGCGGTAGTCCACCACGGTGCCCGCCGCGCGCATCGCGTCGGCGTACTGCCTGCCCTCGTCACGCAGCGGGTCGAAGCCCGCGGTGACGACCAGCGCCGGGGCCAGGCCCGAGAGATCGTCGACGAGGAGCGGGGACACCTCCGGGGCGGTGGCGTCGAACCGGGAGCCGCCGAGGAACCGCTCTTTGAACCAGGCGATGTCGCGGCGGGTGAGGAAGAACCCGCGGGCGAACAGGGTCTTGGACCTGGTCTGGCTTTCGTAGTCGGTCACCGGGTACAGCAGCACCTGCAGGCTCGGCGGCGACGCCCCCTCGTCTCGCGCCCGCAGCGACGCCAACGCCGCGAGGTTCGCCCCGGCACTGTCGCCTCCGACGGCGACCCGGTGCGGATCGGCGCCCAGCTCGGCGGCGTGCTCGCGGGCCCACAGGTACGCGGCGTAGGCGTCCTCGGCCCCGGCCGGGGCCGGGTGCTCGGGCGCCAGGCGGTAGTCGACGGAGACCACGTGCAGACCACCCGCGCGACAGATCTCACGGCACAGGTCGTCGTGGGTGTCGAGACTGCCCATCACATGTCCGCCGCCGTGGAAGAACACCAGCAGCGGGGCGCCGGATTCGGCGGGACGATAGTGCCGGGCCCGGATCGGTCCGGCGGCGCCGTCCACCTCGATGTCGGTCACCGCCGTGACCGGGATGCGCTCGGCGAAACTGGCGGCCAGCAGCTCGAGCTGGGCCCGTGCGGTGACGTGATCGTCGTCGCCGACCAGCCCGTCGAGACCCAGTGTCTTCTGGCCGGCGAGCATCAGCTGCAGGGTGACGTCGAGGGTGTTGCCGTCGAGGGTGATCGACCGCCCACCCATCAGCAACCGCTTGATCCGGTCGGGTATGTGCGGCAGCGCGCGCAGGGTCACGCCCGCAACTCTGTTGGCGACGACGTCGACGGTGCGGATCTTCGGGCGCTGCGTCGGGGCGATGCTCGTCTGCGTCATGTGTGCTCCATCCGTCTCACCCGGACCGGGCAGGCCGCGCCCTGGTGGCGCCGACAGCAATCGCGTCCGATCCCGAAGCAGATTAGGTGACCATCGGCGGCAGCAATATAGTCAACGGCGAAATCGGTGACTCCGGACCCACTGCGGGTGAACGTCGGGGCCACCTTCGAGCATCCACTTCAGCAGGGCAGGTGACATGACCTCGGCGGCAGCAATCCCCACCGTCACACTCAACGACGACAACACGATGCCGGTCATCGGCCTCGGAGTGGGTGAACTGTCCGAGGCGGAGACCGAGCAGGCGGTGTCGGCCGCGCTGGAGGCCGGCTACCGGATGATCGACACCGCCGCCGCCTACGGCAACGAGGCTGCCGTGGGTCGCGCGGTCGCGGCATCGGGTATCGCCCGCGACGAGCTGTTCATCACCACCAAACTGGCCACCGAGGATCAGGGTTTCCAGTCCTCGCAGGACGCGCTGCGGCGCAGCCTGGAACGTCTCGGCCTCGACTACGTCGACCTGTACCTCATCCACTGGCCGGGCGGTGAGCACGGCAAGTACATCGACAGTTGGGGTGGGCTGATGCGCGCCAAGGAGGACGGCCATTCCCGGTCGATCGGCGTGTGCAACTCCCACTCCCAGCACCTCGAAGATCTCATCGCGCTGTCGTTCTTCACCCCGGCGGTCAACCAGATCGAGCTCCACCCACTGCTGAACCAGGCCGAACTGCGGGCCGTCAACGCCGAGAACGGCATCACCACCGAGGCCTACGGCCCGCTGGGTGTGGGCAATCTGCTGTCCAACCCTGCCGTCACAGCGATCGCCGAGGCTCAGGGCAAGACCGCGGCGCAGGTGCTCATCCGATGGAGCCTGCAACTCGGCAACGTCGTCATCCCCCGGTCGTCCTCGCCGGAGCGGATCGCCGCCAACCTCGACGTCTTCGGGTTCGAACTGACCGACGACCAGATGGCGTCGTTGAACGGCCTGGACAACGGCACCCGGTTCCGTCCGGATCCGGAAACCTACACCGGCGCCTGATTCCCGGGCCTCCTCCGGCTGCCCTCCAGCGCTGACGTCGTGCAGCGCCCCCTCATCCGAGCAGTCCCGCGCGACGTCATGCCCGCACGCAGGCGTGTTCGCGCAAAGGCGTGTTCAGCGTGGCGGGTGACTGCTGCCCCGACGGCGGTCGTGATGTAGCGGATCACCCTTGGTCAGGGCGCGGTCCTCGTCGGACAGCCTGGACACCTCGTCCTCGTCGCGGCGGGCTACCCGTAATGTTTAGGAATACCCCATGGGGTGTATGCGGGGTGGGCAGGCATCCGCACCGCGGCCGACGACCGGACAAGGAGGCACACCCGAATGACCCTCGCCGTCGCCCTCGGCTTCGGGGCCTTGATCGGTGTGCTGCTGGGCCTGCTCGGCGGCGGCGGGTCGATTCTGGCGGTCCCCGCCCTGGTCTACGCGGTCGGCCTGGACATGCGTCAGGCGATCCCGATCTCGCTGCTGGTCGTGGGGGTGGCCTCGGCGGTGGGTGCCGTGCCGCGCATCCGCGCTGGGCAAGTGCAGTGGCGGCTGGCGGCGGTGTTCGCCGCCGCGGGCATCCCGGCGACGTTCGCCGGGACCGCGATCAGCACACGTCTGCCCCAGAGTGCGCTGTTGATCGGCTTCGCCGCGGTCATGGTGCTGGCCGGGGCGCGGATGCTCAAGGACACCGCGAGCACCGGCACCGCCTGTGACGTCGGTCAGGACGGCATCGACTGGCGCCGGTGCGCCCCAAGATCCATCCCGGCCGGCGCGCTGGTCGGCGTGCTCACCGGACTGTTCGGTGTCGGCGGAGGGTTCCTGATCATCCCCGCACTGGTCATCGCCCTCGGGGTGGACATGTCGATCGCGGTGGGCACCTCGCTGCTGATCATCGTCGTCAACTCCGCGGCCGGGTTCCTGTCCCACCTGCAGGGCCTGCAGATCGACTGGGCCGTCACCGCGTCGTTCGCCGGTGCCGCCACGGTCTGGTCGCTGATCGCCGGGTCGCTGGCTACCCGCCTGCACACCGAACGCCTGCAACGCTGGTTCGCCTACCTGGTCTTCGCTGTCGCGACCTTCGTCGTCGTCGACACGATCTGGCTGCACTGAACCGTCTTCGCACTCAACCGATTTCAACCACGACACGGGAGGAACACCATGGACGTGACCATCATCGAGACATCCGGCCTCGGCGACCGCAGCTATCTGGTCAGCGCCGAAGGGCGCGCCGCGGTGATCGATCCGCAACGCGACATCGACCGCATCCTCGACCTCGCCGACGAGAAGGGCGTCTCGATCACCCACGTTCTGGAGACCCACATCCACAACGACTACGTGACCGGCGGCCTGGAACTCGCCCGCACCCTCGGCGCCGAATACGTCGTCGCGGACGGCGATGACGTGGGGTTCACCCGCCGGGCGGTGCGCGACGGAGACGTCGTCGACGTCGGCCCGATGAGCTTTGCGGTGCTGCACACCCCGGGCCACACGCACACGCACGTGAGCTATGTCCTCCGCGACGCGTCGGGTTCGGCCGTCGGGGTGTTCACCGGCGGCTCCATGCTGCACGGCACGACCGGGCGAACCGATCTGGTCGACGACGACGACACCGTCGAGCTCACTCACGCGCAGTACCACTCGGTGCGCCGGCTGGCCCACGAACTCGGCGACGACGTCGAGGTCTATCCGACCCACGGTTTCGGCAGCTTCTGTTCGGCGACGCCGGCCAGCGGCGACAGCTCGACGATCGGCGACGAGCGGCAGAACAATCCGGCCCTGACCAACGACGAGCAGACCTATGTCGACCAGCTGCTGGCCGGCCTGGGCGCGTATCCGGCCTACTACGCGCACATGGGCGTCATCAACACCGAAGGTCCTGCTCCCGTCGACCTGTCCCTGCCCGAACCGGTGGACCCGGCAGAGCTGCGCCGCCGCATCGATTCCGGCGAATGGGTGGTCGACCTGCGCAGCCGCACCGCCTTCGCGGCCGGCCATCTCGCCGGAACCTTCGGCTTCGAGTTGTCCACACAGTTCGCGACGTATCTCGGCTGGCTCTACCGCTGGGGTGCCCCGATGACCCTGGTCGGTGAGGATCGCGACCAGATTCTCTCGGCGAGAAGGGAGTTGGCCCGAATCGGGGTCGACAAAGTCACAGGTTCCGCTGCCGGCGACATCTCATCCCTGGCCGGCGGTGACGCTCTGCAGAGCTATCGGGTGGCCGCGTTCGACGACCTCGCGGGCGCCCTGGACCGCGACGAGGTGACCGTTCTCGACGTCCGCCAGACGACCGAATTCGACGGCGGCCACATCCGCGGCGCGCTCAACATTCCGCTGCACGAGCTGCTCGCCCGGCGCGACGAGGTGCCGGCCGGTGAAGTCTGGGTGCATTGCGGTTCCGGCTACCGGGCCTCCATCGCCTGCTCGCTCATCGAACGCGCGGATCGCTCCGTGGTGCTCATCGACGACGCCTTCGACAAAGCTCCCGAGTCCGCCCTGGTGTCCTAGGGTTCGCAGACGTGACCCCGGACGATCTGGTCGTCAGCCTCGTCGCCGCCGACGCGACGACCGTGCTGATCGACGGGCGGTCGGGGGCGGGCAAGTCCACGCTGGCCGACCACCTGCAGCGGCGGTGGTCGGCCAGTTCGGTGGTCCGTCTCGACGACATCTACCCGGGCTGGGACGGGCTGGCGTGGGCGGTCGAGCACGTCGGCACCCAGCTGCTCGCACCCCGCGCAAAAGGTCACCCGGGACGATGGCGCCAGTGGGACTGGGGCACCGACGCCCCCGGGCCGTGGCACACGGTCCAGCCCGGCACCCGGCTCATCGTGGAGGGGGTCGGCGCGCTGTCCGCCGCGCATCGCGCGCTGGCCGATCTCGGCATCTGGGTGACCGCCGCCGACGAGGTGCGCCGCCGTCGCGCCCTGCACCGCGACGGCGACACCTATCGCCCGCACTGGGACCGCTGGGCAGCTCAGGAGGAGCAGTTCATCAGCGAGTTCGCGCCCCAGGCGGCCGCCGACGTCACCGCGGTCGAGACCGGCGCCGGGTGGTCCTGGAGCTTTCACCGGCGGTGACCGATGCCCGGCGTGGCGCCATCTTCGCGCTCTGCAGTAGCTTGGGAGGTTCCACACGGGAGTGCACACCGAGTGCGCTGAGAGGACGGCTGACGGCCGTCGACCGTACGAACCTGACCGGGTAATGCCGGCGTAGGGAGATGTGATGGGTCAGCCCCACCCTGATGGCACCGGATCGTTTCATGGCACAGAGTCGTTTCATGGCACAGAGTCGTTCCAGGGCACCGAGTCGTTTCACGGCGCCGGGTCGTCCTTCCGGACCGGGTCGTTGCGCTGGCGGGTGGTCGACATCGTGGTCGCCAGCGTGCTCGCCGTCGCGGCGGGACTGGTGTTCGTCATCTGGAACGTCGCGCACAGCCCGATCACCGCGCCGCTGAACGCACTGCTGCCCGGCCTGCAGGCGCTCGCCGGTGGCGGGTGGCTGTTCGCCGGTGTGCTCACGGCACTGGTCATCCGCAAGCCCGGCGCGGCACTGTACGGCGAAGTCGTCGCGGCCACCGTGTCGGCGCTGGTCGGTAACCAATGGGGCGTGCTGACCATCGAATCGGGGCTGGTGCAGGGTCTGGGCGCCGAGCTCGTGTTCGCCGTGTTCCTGTACCGGCGGTGGAACCTGCCCGTCGCGATCCTCGCCGGCGCGCTGGCCGGGGTCGCGTTGGCCGTCAACGACCTGATCCTCTGGTACCCGGGGGCCGCCACCGCGTTCGCGGTCATCTACACGGCATCAGCGGTGATCTCCGGCGCCGTCATCGCCGGACTCCTGTCCTGGTTCGTCGTCAGAGGCCTGGCCCGGACCGGCGCCCTGAGCCGCTTCGAGTCCGGGCGGGCGTTCGCGCGTTCCGCCACCTGATGCCCTCCGCGGCGTCCACCCACGTCGGCGCCCGCGTAACGGCGCAGCAGTGGGGTTGGCAGCACGCCGGGCAGAACAGCTGGGCGGTCAGCGAACTCGACCTCGACATCGAGGCCGGCCAGCGCGTACAGGTCTTGGGGCCGTCCGGCTCGGGAAAGTCCACCCTGCTGCTGGGCCTCGCCGGGCTGCTGGGTGGCGCCGACGAAGGACACGAGACAGGTCGCCTCCTCGTCGACGGATCTCGTCCCGCCGATCGACGCGGGCGCATCGGAATGGTGCTGCAGGACCCGGATTCGCAGGTGATCCTGTCGCGGGTGGGCGACGACGTGGCCTTCGGCATGGAGAACTTCGGAGTGCCACGCGCAGCGATCTGGCCGCGCGTCGACACCGCCCTTCGCTCCGTCGGTCTGAATCTTCCTGCATCGCAAGACACCTCCACTCTGTCGGGTGGCCAGAAGCAGCGCCTGGCACTCGCCGGGGTGCTGGCGATGAATCCGGGCCTGATCCTGCTCGACGAGCCCACCGCGAATCTGGACTCCGAAGGAGTCCTCGAGGTCCGTGATGCGGTGACCGCGGCCGCCGACGCCGGCGGCGCCACCGTGGTCGTGGTGGAGCACCGCACCCAGACCTGGCTGCCCGTCGTCGACCGCGTCGTCGTCCTGGGCCCGAACGGTCAGGTGGTGGCCGACGGCGCGCCGGAGCCGACCATCGCCCGCCAGCGCGAACACCTGCTGCAGTCCGGGATCTGGGTGCCCGGAGCTCCCCCGCCGCGGATCTCCCGGCGCCGTCCGGCGGCCGACGAACCGCTGCTGAGCGCCACCGACCTCTCCGTCGGCTACCCCACCGCCCCGGTTCGCGCGGGTCTGGACTTCCAGATCCGCCGGGGCCGGGTGACGGCCGTGACCGGGCGCAACGGCACCGGGAAATCGACGCTGGCGCTGACCCTGGGCGGCTTGTTACCGCCCCAGGGCGGCCGGCTCTGCGCGCAGGCGCAGTTCGCCCCCTCACCCAGACGTGTGGAACCCATCGGCTGGCGCTCCAAGGAGTTGCTCACCCGAATCGCCACCGTCTTCCAGGACCCCGAACACCAGTTCCTCACCGGCAGCGTGCGCGACGAGATCCTGCTCGGACCAAAAGCTCTGCGCCACAACAGCACCGAGACCGCCGCACGGGCCGACGAGCTGCTCGACCGGCTGCGTCTGAGCCACCTCGCGCATCGCAATCCCTACACCCTCTCAGGCGGCGAGAAACGCCGCCTGTCCGTGGCCACCGTCCTGATCACCCGGCCCGGGCTGATCGTCCTCGACGAGCCCACCTTCGGCCAGGATCGACGCACCTGGGTCGAACTCGTGGCGCTGCTCTCCGAGATCGCCGACAGTGGAACCGCGGTCGTCGCCGCCACCCACGATGACGAGTTCGTCGACCTGCTTGCCGACGACCGGATCGAGCTGCAGTGACATCGCTGGATGCCCGGACCCGCCCTGGCCTCAACCCTGTTGCCACGTTGCTGACCGCAGCTGTGATCGCCGTGGCGCTGGTGCTCAGCGTCGACTGGGTGTCGGCGCTTACCGCGCTGGCACTGGAGATTCCGCTTTTCCTCGCGCTCAGAATTCGCCTGCGCACCGTCGCGTTCCGCGGCGCGGTGGTCACCGTCGCGGCCGCGTTGACCGCGCTGACGAACCTGCTCTACGGGGAACCGAGCGGCACCGTGCACTGGCACTTCCTGTTGATCAACGTCAGCGACGGCTCCATCGAGCTTGCGGGCGCGATGTTCCTGCGGGTGCTGGCCATCGCCCTGCCGTCGGTGTTGTTGTTCGTCGATGTCACGCCGACCGAACTCGCCGACGGGTTGGGGCAGGTGCTGAAGCTACCCGCCCGCTTCGTGATCGGGGCGCTGGCCGGACTGCGCATGGTCGGCCTGCTGCGCCAGGACTGGCAGTATCTCGGCTACGCCCGCCGGGCTCGCGGGGTGGCCGACACCAACCGCATTCGGCGCGTGTTCGGTCAGGCGTTCGCCCTGCTGGTGTTCGCGCTGCGCCGCGGTTCCAAGCTGGCCACCGCCATGGAGGCCCGCGGATTCGGCGCCCACCCGACCAGAACCTGGGCGCGGCCGTCGTCATTCGGCTGGCGCGAAGCGGCCCTGATCGCCTACGGCACAGTCATTGCGGCCGCGGCCATCGCGGTCGCGGTGGCCGCGGGCACCTGGCAGTTCATCGGGGGCCGATGACGGATGGGTCGCCCGCGTTGTCGCGGCGGTGCCGGATCGCTGAGATGCCGGCGGTATTCACGGCCTCAGGCTGCCGGGCAGGTCTGCGCAGCCTCCTGCAGAACCGGCGCCGACGCGGCGTCCACCGGTAGGTCGTAGCCCCGCAACACCGCGATGAACTGCATCGCGTACTGGCAGTGGAATGCCTCGTTGGGCGGCATCCACAGCGCGGGCTGCTTGTCGCCCTTGTCCTGGTTGGCATCACCGGCGACAGCGATCAAATTGGCCGGATCGTTGGCGAAGCGCACGCGCATCACGTCCGTCCAGTTGCGCGCCCCGAGGTCCCACGCCAGCGCCAGCGGCACCAGATGATCGATCTGTACCTCGGCCCCGGTCTGCTCGCCACGGGTGAAGGCGACTGTGGCGTTGGTGTAGGGATCGCGCAGCACCCCGGTGGCCACCGCCGTCGGGCAGCGCGAAATCGCCACGTACGTCTTGTCGATCAGGTCACGGTCGAGGATGTCGTTGCGGGTGTCGCACCCGTTGTAGCCCCCGGGGGCGGTGGTGTCATCGGTCCACGCCTCTCCGAACGCGTCACGCCGGTAGTCGTATCCCCGTACCCGCTCGGGGATCTCGGCAACACCGGCGAGGACGTCGACGCCGGGGGCGACGGTGGGGACGTCGGCTTGGGCGATCAACTCCGAGGGCTGCCGGGAATCGTCGACGACCTGGACGGCGACGAACACGGCCAGCGCCACCGCAACCGCCAGCCACAGGATCTGCTTACGGCTCAAGACTTGTCCAGGTAATCGAGTCGGTCGGTATCGGTGAACGGCGCCGACAGGAACGCCATCCCGGCGTCACCGGGGTTGAAGTCGTAGACCGCTTCACACAGGTCCCGGGCATCCTCGATGACGTCGCGGTGCTCGGACAGCGACAGGAATCGCAGCGTGATCGGACGGCCGTGTTGACTCAGGCCCAGCACGTCACCCTCACTGCGCTCCCGCAGGTCGAGTTCGGCGAGCTTGAATCCGTCCTGGGTTCCGGCCACGGCCGTCAGACGCCTGCCCGCCTTCGAACCCTCCGGCAAATTGCTTACCAGCAGGCACAAGCTGGGGTGCTCGCCGCGCCCGATCCGGCCCCGCAACTGATGCAGCTGGCTGATCCCGAACCGGTCGGCGTCCATCACGACCATGACGGTGGCGTTCGGCACGTCGACGCCGACCTCGATGACCGTGGTGCACACCAGCACGTCGATCTCGCCGGACCGGAACGCGGCCATCACGGCGTCCTTCTCGTCGCTGGGCAGTCGCCCGTGCATCAGGCCCAACCGGAGACCGGCCAGCGGACCCTGATGCAGCACGGCGAAGAGGTCGACCACGGTGATCGGTGGTGGCCCCGGTTCCTTATCGTCGTCTTTCTTGTCTTTCTTGGCTTTCTTGGTGCTCTTCGTGCCCTTGTCCGCATTGGCGGGCTTGTCGTCGGCAGCAGTGTCGTTCTCGTCGATGCGGGAGGCAACCACGTATGCCTGCCGTCCGGCGCGGACTTCCTCGGCGATCCGCTCCCACGCCCGGCTCAGCCAGGCGGGTTTCTGCTGGGCGAAGATCGTGTTGGTGGTGATCGGTTGCCGGCCTCGCGGCAGCTCCCGCAGCGTGGAGGTCTCCAGGTCGCCGTAGACGGTGAGCGCCACGGTGCGGGGAATCGGTGTCGCGGTCATCACCAACAGATGCGGGGTGATGCCCTCGGGGGCCTTGGCGCGCAATCGATCCCGCTGCTCGACACCGAAACGGTGCTGCTCGTCGACCACCACCATGCCGAGGCGGTGGAATTCGACGGTGTCCTGCAGCAGCGCGTGCGTACCGATCACGATCCCCGCCTGCCCGGAGGCCACCTCGTCGCGCACCTCACGCTTCTGCTGCGCCGTCACCGATCCCGTCAACAACGCCACCCGGGTCGCGCACTCGGCTCCCCCGAGCTGACCGGCCATCCCCAGCGCACCGAGCATGGTACGGATCGACAGGGCATGCTGGGCGGCAAGGACTTCCGTCGGCGCCAGCAGCGCACACTGGTAACCCGCGTCGACGAGCTGCAGCATCGCCAGCACCGACACGATCGTCTTTCCCGAACCCACCTCACCTTGGAGCATCCGGTTCATCGGGCGTGCCGCGGCGAGCTCGGTGGAGATCACCTCGAGAACCTCGTGCTGGCCCGCGGTCAACTCGAACGGCAGCTGGCCCGTCATGGCCGCCACCAATCCGTCCATCCGCACAGGCGCCTGCGGCGCGGACGCACCGAGCTCACTGTTGCGCCGAACCACCAGACCCCACTGCAGCCCGACCGCTTCATCGTGGGTGAGCCGCTCGATGGCGCGGTCACGCGAAACCTCGGTCTCGGCGACATGGATCGCTCGCAGCGCCTCGTCCTCGGACATCAAACCGTGCTCGCGCACATAGGTTTTCGGCAATGACTCCGGGATGGGGTCCAACACGTCGAGCGCTTGACGCACGCAGGCGTAGATCTCCCAGGTCTGCATCTTGGCGCTCGCCGGGTAGATCGGGAAGAACTCCTTCTCGAATTCGGCGAGTAGGTCGTCTCCGGAAGCCCCCGTCGCCGTGGCCACGGACGTCAACGCCTTCGTACCGATGTTCCTTCGGCCTGCGGTTGAGAGCACCATGAACGCGGGGTGTGTCAGTTGCATCGTGCCGCGGTAGTAGCCGACCTCACCCGAAAGCATGACGCGGGCGCCGGCGACGAGCGTCTTCTTCAGATACCGCGGGTTGAAGAACGTGGCGGTGACCTTCGGGCGCCGCTGCCCCAGCGTGACGACGAGGAAATCCCGCTTGGGAGTCCGATTGGTCCATTTGGTTTCGGCGTTGGTGATGGTGTCGACGAACGTGACGTGCTCGCCCTCGGCGAGGTCGAGGGCCTCCCCCTCACCGCGGGTCGTCATCGCGTCGCTGTACTTGCGTGGGAAGTACCGGATCAGCTCGCCGACCGTCCGGATCCCGAAGTACTCGTCGAGTTGGTCGGCGGCCTTCTTGCCGAGCACGAAATCGAGGCGGTCGTCCAGTGTGGCCATCACTCCACCCCGATCAGCAGTGCGTCCCCGAAGTGACCGGTGTGGAACGTGACCATCTCGGTGCCCGGATGGTGTTCACGGACATGCGCGGTCAGCGCCGCGGCGACGTCCTCGTCGACCTCGTGACCGGTGAGCACGGTCACCAACTCACCGCCGGCGGCCAGCAGCACGTCGATCAGACCCGCCCCGGCAGCGACGAGGCCGTCGCCGACGATGACCACCTCGTCACCGGCGATCCCCAGCCCATCGCCGGGCCGACACGTGCCCGCCCACGTCAACGCCTCCTCGGCGGCCAGCCGCACCGATCCGTGCCGCGCGCCGCCAGCGGCGCGGGCCATCGTGAACCCGTCGTCGACCAATCGGCGTTCGGGATCGTGCACGGCCAGCGCCGCCAGGCCCTGCACCATCGACGCCGCGGGTATCGGGGCCATGTCGATTCCCCAGTCGGCCGCGACGGCCCAGCCCGCCAGCAGTTCCTCGGCCGCGACGTAGCCGTTGGGCAGCACCATCACCTGCGCCGCGCCGGTGTTGACCAGCGCGTGGAGCAGCTGATGGGCGCTGATGGGGACGTCGGGCTCCACTCTCAGTGTCTGCGCGCCCTCGGTACGGAACAGGCTCTCGGCCCCGCCGCCGTCGACGACCGCCAGCACCGCGCGCTCGCGCGTCCAGCTGCCTGACGGATGCCGGTCACCACCCCCGCTCAACGCGGTGATCTGGATACGGCTGGGAGTGCCGACCTCGAGGGCCGCCTCGACGGCCGCGCCGGCATCGTCGGCGTGCACATGCACCGAATAGCGGCCGGGCGTTCCGGCTTGGCGGCCGGAAGCCGCGATCGCGACGGAGTCACCGAGCTCGTCGAGCCGCACCCGCAGCTTCTCGATACCGTCGGCGTCACAGTCGGCGAGCAGGTACATGACCTCGAACTGCGGTGACGCCGGGGTAGCCGGTGCCACAGCGGCCGCGGCCGGAGAGGGCAGATAGACCGGGCGCGGAGGCGAATGACCGGACAACGTCCTGCTCAGCGCGTCGAGGAGGACGAGCAACCCGCGACCGCCGGCGTCCACCACGCCCGCGGCCGCCAGCACCTCGAGTTGGGTCGGAGTTCGCTCCAGGGCGGCCGCCGCCGCCCGGCCCGCTTCGGCGACCACCTCGGCCAGCACCGCGCCCGTTCCCGCCGCAACCTCGGCCGCGGAGGCAGCCTCCTGCAGCACCGACACGATGGTGCCAGCGACGAGCTGGCCCATCGAGGTCACCGCAAGGCTGACGGCGTGCCGAAACGCCGCCGCCAACAGGGCCCCGTCGATGTCGGACAGTCCTCCGCCCCGGTCCGCGGCCGCCTCGGCGCTCACGTCGGCCAGACCGCGCAGGATCTGCGACAGGATCACCCCTGAGTTGCCCCGGGCTCCGCGCAACGCACCGTCGGCGAGCCGGGCCGCCACCGTGGCGGCGTCGTCGGCCCCGGAGTGGGCGTCGGCCTGCGCCCATGCGGCGCGCATCGTGAACAGCATGTTGGTGCCGGTGTCGGCGTCGGCCACGGGGAAGACATTGAGCCGGTTGATCTCATCGGTGTGGCTGATCAGGTCGGCGACCGCGTTGTGCGCCCACGCCCGCAGGGCGGACGCGTCGAGCAGCCCAGCCGACATCGCCACCTCCAGACACGTGCGGCTCCCGCGACCCAGCCCGCGCTGACGCCGTGGGCGACAGCCTAGCCAGTGCCGCAGACAGCGCCGCGTGCTGCCGTTGAGCGGCTGTGGATACCGGGGCTGCGGCCGCTTTTTTGGTGATCACTGCACCGGTCGGTATTCTGGTCGGGTTGTCGGGTCGAGCCGCGGTCCTCTGCGGCCCCAGACCCAGACCCCACGTACTGATATCGAGGAGTTCTACTTATGGCTGCCGTGTGCGAGATCTGCGGGAAGGGCCCCGGCTTCGGCAAGTCGGTGTCACACTCCCATCGCCGGACCAGCCGCCGGTGGGATCCGAACATCCAGTCCGTGCGTGCCGTGACGCGCCCGGGCGGCAACAAGCAGCGTGTCAACGTCTGCACCTCCTGCCTCAAGGCCGGCAAGGTCAGCCGAGGCTGAGCACGTTCCCGCCGGTGTGACGTCCGCTCGTTTACCGGCGACCCCTTCGGGTATCGCATCTCCCTGAGGCCGGGCACCGGGTCCGGCCGGATGGGAATGAGCACACAGATGTTGCACGCCGGAATCTCTCGCCACGCTCTGATCGCTGTCTCCGGGGCTCTCGCCGCGGGATGGTTGCTGACGGCATGCGGTGATGACTCAGCCAACGACAACCAGCCGACCACCGAGACGACGGAAACCACGTCCGAGACGACCGACGGTGAGAACACCATCGAGGTTCCCTCGCCGGACATCGACGTGCCGTCACCGGACATGCCTTCGGTCGACGTTCCGTCACCGGAGATGCCCGAGGTGACTCCGTCGCCGGTGCCCTGATCTCGTCAGGGCAACCGCCAGTCCACCGGGTCGGCGCCCATCTTCTCCAGCAATTCGTTCGCTCGGCTGAAGGGCTTGGATCCGAAGAAGCCGCGCGAGGCGGACAACGGTGACGGATGCGCCGACTCGATGGACGCAGTGTCCCCCAGCATCGGCTTCAGCGTGGCGGCGTCCCGCCCCCACAGCACAGCCACCAGCGGCTGACGCCGTGCCACCAAGGCCCTGATCGCGCATTCGGTGACGGCCTCCCAGCCTTTACCCCGGTGCGACGCCGGTGTTCCGGGACGCACTGTCAACACCCTGTTGAGCAACATCACACCTTGGTGCGACCAGGGGGTCAGGTCACCGGAGGTGGGCGCGGAGTGTCCGAGGTCAGCGCAGTATTCGGTGAAGATGTTGGCCAGGCTGCGTGGCAGCGGCCGAACGTCGGGGGCCACCGAGAAACTCAACCCGACGGCGTGACCCGGCGTCGGGTAAGGGTCTTGGCCGACGATCAGCACCCGCACCTGGTCGAACGGAAAAGTGAAGGCCCGCAAGATGTTCGGGCCGGTCGGCAGATAGCGATGTCCTGCGGCCAGTTCGGCGCGCAGGAATTCGCCCATGGTCGCCACCTGGGCTTGGACCGGTTGCAGGGCGTCGGCCCAGGATGGATCGATCAACTCGGTAAGTGGGCGTGCCGTCACGACAGGCCAACCTAGTCGACCCGGAACGACTCCCAGCCCGCGGTGCCGTGCCACGGGACACGGTCGACGGTGACCCGTGGCTGCGAACCCGGGTGATCCAGCACGCGACCGATGCGCCGCCAGCCGGGGGGCGGATCCGTGGGGAAGGTCGCGACCAGCGCGTGGTCTTCGCCGCCACCCAGAACCCACTGTCGAACGTCGGCGTTCACCACCGCGCCCGCCGCGGCGACAGCGTCGAGGTCGGCGGCGAGCAGGTCGAGCGAGACGTCGACGGAAACCTCGGACGCGGAGGCGATGTGGCCGAGGTCGGCCAGTAAACCGTCGGAGACATCGGTCATCGACGTCGCTCCCGTGCGCGCGGCGACCTCTCCCTGCCCGTACGGCGGGTGCGGCACGAGGTGCCGCCGGCGCAGCTCGTCGAATTGTTCGATTCCGTTGCGCCACAGTTCGTAACCGGCGTGCGAGCGGCCCAGATCTCCGATCAGCGCGACCACATCCCCGGGACGGGCGCCATTGCGCCGCACCGGAGTCCGCCCGCCGAGGTCCCCCAGCGCCGTCACCGACACCACCCACTGCGGACCGGACACCAGGTCACCGCCGACGATGCCGGCACCCATCAGATCCGCCTCGTGCCACATGCCGTCAGCCAGGTCGACGGCATGCGCGGTAATCGTGTGCCCCGGCGCGGCGAAGCCGACGACGAATGCGGTTGCGCGCCCGCCCATCGCCTCGATATCGGCCGCGTTCTGGGCGATCGCCTTGCGACCGACGTCGTGGGGCGACGACCAGTCCAAGCGGAAATGACGGTCCTCGACGAGCATGTCGGTGCTCACCACGGTACGTCCGTCCGGGCAGGCGATGACTGCAGCATCGTCACCGGGTCCGAGCGGCACCCATGGCGGCTGGCGACGACCCGCCACCAACCGGTCGATGACGGCGAACTCACCAGACTCCGCCAGCGTTACGCCGGGACCATCGCCGGTCATCTGTGGATTCCTCTCGTCGCCCGCGCACTGCCGCGTGCCCTGAACACCGGACGCACCTGCGGTACGTTTGGCTCCTGCGGCGTGGAGTCTATGCAGCCAGATGGAGGTGTTGCGGCGTGGTCGAGGCTTTCGTTCTGATCCAGACCGAGGTCGGTCGCGCCGAAGTCGTCGCCAAGCAGCTCGCGGGCCTGACCGGCGTGCTGTCGTCGGAATACGTCACCGGCCCCTATGACGTGGTGGTCCGCGTCGGTGCGCCGACACTGGCCGAGCTGAAGTCCTCGGTCGTGCCCGGCGTCCAGCAGGTGCCCGGCATCACCCGGACGTTGACCTGCCCGATCGCCGACGGGGCGGCACCCTAGAGTTTGGCGGGTGAACAGCCAGACCGGTGACGGACCGCCGAAAGCGGTGTTGATCGTCGCGGTCGTCGTCGCGGTCGGCGCGGTGGTCGCGGTTCTGGCGGTCGCCGCGGTGCGGCAGCGGCAGCCCGCGCCGGAACCGATTGCGATCTCCACCGTGCCCGCCCCCCGCGCCGAGAGCCCCGAATGCGGCGCGCTCATCGGTGCGCTGCCCGACCAGCTGGGCGACTATCAGCGCGCCCCGGTGGTCGAGCCGACACCGCCGGGCACCGCGGCCTGGCAATCCGACGCCGGGGCTGAGGCCCTGATCCTGCGCTGCGGATTGGACCGTCCCGCCGAGTTCGTCGTCGGTGCGCCGCTGCAGATGGTGGAC
Organism: Mycolicibacterium poriferae; assembly: GCF_010728325.1. The sequence continues at coordinate 2,591,818 of NZ_AP022570.1, read as the reverse complement.
GCGGTGCAGTGGTTCCGGGTGGGCGAAACCGCGGCAGGTGCCCCCGGGGCGGGCGAAACCGGGGCGGGCGGTCCGGCAACGGGCGAAACCGCGGCAGGTGAAGGAGCGGCCGGTCGCAGCACCTGGTTCGCGGTCGACCGGCCGGTGTACGTGGCGCTCACGCTGCCCGCAGGCTCCGGACCCACTCCCATCCAGAGGCTCTCGGCGGCGATCGCCGAGACGCTGCCGGAACAACCGATCGATCCGGCCCCGGCGCGGTAGCCGCGCCGACAGTGAACTCAGCGCGAACTCCGGGCCGGATTTTCGCACCACCCGCACGCTCGGCGAGCGCCTCAGCGCAGACCGGTGCCCCGGGCGATGGCGGTGTCGACCATCGTGGCGAGCAGGGTCGGGTAATCCACCCCACTGGCCGCCCACATCCGCGGGAACATCGAGATGGTGGTGAATCCCGGCATGGTGTTGATCTCGTTGATCACGGGGCCGTTGTCGGTGAGGAAGAAGTCGACGCGGGCCAGACCCTGACAGTCCATCGCCGTGAACGCACGAACCGCCAACGCGCGGATCTGCTCGGCGACGTCGTCGTCGACCTTGGCCGGTACGTCGAGTTCGGCGCCGTCCTCGAGATATTTGGTCTCGAAGTCGTAGAAACCGTCTTCCCGGCCCCGCACGCCGGCGACCCGGATCTCACCGACCGTGCTCGCCTCGATGCGTCCGTCCGGGAACTCGAGCACGCCGCACTCCAGCTCCCGACCGGCCACTGCGGCTTCGACGATGACCTTCGGATCGTGCCGGCGGGCCGCGTCGATGGCGGCGGGCAGCTGATCCCAGCTGTCGACCCGGCTGACCCCGATCGACGAGCCACCACGGGCGGGTTTGACGAAGACGGGCAGGCCGAGGCGCTCCCGCTCCTCCAGCGACAGCGTGGCCCGTTTCGGACGCAGCACCACGTGATCACCGATCGGCAGCCCCTCGGCCGCCCACAGCTTCTTGGTGAATTCCTTGTCCATCCCGGCCGCCGACGCCAACACCCCGGCTCCCACATACGGCACGCCGGCCAGTTCGAGCAGGCCCTGAATGGTGCCGTCCTCGCCGTAGGGTCCGTGCAGCACCGGAAAGACCACGTCGACTGCGGCCAGCATCTCGCCGGCACCCTCTCCCAGCGACACCAGCTGACCCCGCCGGCCGGGGTCGGCGGCCAGCGCCAACTCGGTTCCGGACGCCCCGCTCACCCCGGGCAGCGTGCCGTCGGTGATGGCCAGCGTCTCGGGCTTGGCGTCGGTGAGCACCCAGGACCCCTCGGGGGTGATGCCGACGGCGACCACCTCGAAGCGCTCGGGGTCGAGGTTGCGCAGGATGCTGCCTGCCGAGACGCAGGAGATCGCGTGCTCGGAGCTGCGGCCGCCGTAGACGACGGCGACACGGGTGCGGGCAGTCACAACCTAGAGAGGCTACCGTCCGGCCCCGACGCCGCGGGCCTCGCCTGAGGCGTCACAGGGCGCTGAGCGCCTCGTCGAGGTCACCGAGCAGGTCGTCGGTGTCCTCGATTCCCAGCGAGATCCTGGCGAAACCGGCGCTGACCGGATCACCCCACCGGGCGCGGCGGTCCACCGAGGAGTGGATACCGCCGAAGCTCGTCGCGGCGACCAGCAGCTGACTGCGTTCGACCAACGCGTGCACCGCCTCGGCGTCGGCCAGTTCCACCGACACCAGGCCTCCGAAGCGGCGCATCTGCGCTGCGGCCACCGGATGCGACGGATCGTCGGGAAGGCCGGGATAGCGCACGGAACGGACCGCGGGGTGGGCACTGAGCATCAGCGCCACCGCAGCGGCGTTGTGGCATTGACGCTCGAACCTCAGACCGGCCGAACCCAGGCTGCGCAGCACCAGCCACGCTTCGAAGGCACCGAGAATCGACCCGGCCAGCAGACGCTCACGCAACACCCGCTCGATGAGATCGGGATGGCTGCCGGCGACGTAACCGGCCAGGACGTCGTGGTGACCGGAAAGCGCCTTGGTGGCGCTGCCGACCACCAGGTCGGCGCCCAGCGACAACGGTTGCTGGCCCAGTGGCGTCGCGGTGGTGTTGTCGACCACGAGCACTGTGCCCTGCGATCGGCAGGTCAGCGCGAGGCGATGCAGGTCGACGACATCGAGACCGGGATTCGACGGCGTCTCGGCGAGCACCACGTCGGCGCCGATGGCCGCGTCGCACATCTCTGCGCAGCTCGCCTGGACCACCTTGGCTCCGCGAGCGGCCAGGAATTCCTCGGCGTACGCGCGCACCTGGTAGTACCCGTCGGCGGGGACGACGACGGTGCGCCCCGGCTCGGCCAGGATCCGCAACACCGCCGACAGGGCGGCCATGCCCGAACCGAATGTCACCGCCGCGGCGGCGCCCTCGAGTTGGGCCAGTGCCGACTCCAGGTGCCGCCACGACGGATTGGACGCCCGACCGTAGGTGTCCACTCCCGCGTCCTCGTCGCGCGACAGGTGGTAGGCCGCCGCCGAAGTCGGCACCGGGCCGATGGGCGAACCCGGAATCGGTTCGGTGCCAACGGCTTTCACACTACGAGTGGAATCTCCGTGTGCCCGGGCCATGACGCTACTCCGCCTTGGTGGAACGGCCGAGGAGCAGCGCCACCGCCTCGTCGACGGACAGTCCCTTGTGGCACACCCGGTGCACGGCCTCGGTCAGCGGCATCTCGACGTCGTAGCTGGCGGCCACGGCGAGCACCGACTGACAGGAGGTGACGCCTTCGGCGACATGGCCGCCGGTGGCAGCCATCGCCGCCTGCATGGTGCCGCCCCGGCCCAGCCGCTCACCGAACGATCTGTTGCGCGAATGCTCCGACATGCAGGTCGCCACGAGATCCCCGATACCGGCGAGCCCGGCCAACGTGGCGGGCTTGGCACCCAAGGCGATTCCCAGCCGCATGATCTCGGCAAGGCCGCGGGTGATGATGGCCGCCGCGGTGTTCTCGCCCAGACCAGAGCCGGCAGCCATGCCGCAGGCCAGCGCGATGACGTTCTTGCAGGCACCCCCGATCTCCGCGCCGATGACGTCGGAATTGGTGTAGGGGCGGAAGTATCCGGTGGCCAGTGCCCGCTGAACGGCCACTGCCCGGCCGGAGTCACTGCATGCCACCACGGTGGCGGCCGGCTGCTCGCGCGCGATCTCGCTGGCCAGATTCGGACCGGTGAGCGCGGCGACTCGGGCCGGATCGGCACCGGTCACCTGGGTGATGACCTGGCTCATCCGCATCAGGGTGTCCAGTTCGATGCCCTTGGCGAGGCTGACCAGGGTGGCGTCGGGCCCGATGCAGTCGGACCAACTCGTCAGGTTGGCCCGCAGCGACTGCGACGGAACCGCGAGCAGCACCGTGCAGGCACCGGCGAGCGCTTCGGTGTGATCGCTGGTGGCGCGGATGGCGGAGGGCAACGCCACGTCGAGGTAGTCGGGGTTGTGGTGAGTGCGGTTGATCTCATCGGCCAGTTCCGGGCGACGGGCCCACAGGGTCACGCGGTTGCCTGCATCGGCCAGCACTTTGGCCAGCGCTGATCCCCACGCTCCCGCACCCATCACCGCCGCCTCGACCACGGCTTCAGCGTAGCCGCCAGCGCAGGGCTGGCAGGATGGCCTCGTGAGCGGCAGCGACAACACCGTGGCCGACGTCGGTCTGGTGATCGCCGTCAAACGGCTCAGCGCTGCCAAGACACGGCTGGCTCCGGTGTTTTCGGGACCCGCCCGCGAAGACGTCGTCTTGGCGATGCTCGTCGACACCATCACCGCAGCAGCCGCGGTACCGGCCGTGGCGAACGTCATCGTCGTCACCCCCGACCACACGGCCGCCGAGGCCGCTCGAGGGCTCGGCGGCCTTGTGCTCGCGGACCCGACCCCCGACGGTCACCGGGATCCGCTGAACAACGCGCTGCGGGCGGCGGACGCACACGTGCGCCGAGATGCCGCCAACGTCGTTGCGTTGCAAGGTGATCTGCCGGCGCTGCGCACGACGGAGCTTGCCGAGGCCATCGCCGCGGCGCGCAGCCACCGGCGCAGCTTCGTGGCCGACCGCCACGGAACGGGGACGTCAGCATTGTTCTCGTTCGGCGTCGCGCTGGCACCCCGGTTCGGGACCGATTCCGCGCAGCGTCATCGCGACTCGGGGGCGGTCGAGCTGATCGGCGCCTGGCCCGGCCTGCGGCACGACATCGACACCCCGGAAGACCTTGCCCAAGCCCGGCGACTCGGGGTGGGAACAGCGACCACTCGGGCAATCGAACACGGTGCCTCTTCGGCTGCACACAATGACCGATCTCGGTAGCAGGACGCCCGGCAGATAGGGGATCATCAGAGCCATGACCGAAGCGCAGACGCGACCGGATAGTCCCGAAGCGACGAACGGCCTGCCGATGATCACGGCCGGGGTCGGGCCCGCGCCGGAGGCACCACCGGCGGCGACCCCGCCGCAGGTGGAGAACCCGCTGCCGGAAGACCGTTACCTCAACCGCGAGTTGAGTTGGCTCGACTTCAATGCCCGGGTCCTCGCGCTGGCCGCCGACCCGAGCCTGCCGCTGCTGGAACGGCTGAAGTTCCTGGCGATCTTCGCCTCCAACCTCGACGAGTTCTACATGGTGCGCGTCGCCGGGTTGAAGCGCCGCGACGAGATGGGGTTGTCGGTGCGCTCTGCGGACGGCCTGTCGCCGCGCGAACAGCTGCGCCGCATCAGTGAACGCACTCGGCAGATCGCCGGCCGCCACTCCCGGGTGTTCCTCGAGAGCGTGCGGCCGGCGCTGGCCGAGGAGGGCATCGTCATCGTGACGTGGGCCGAACTCGACGACGCCGAACGCGCCGAGCTGTCGACCTATTTCCATGAGCAGGTGTTCCCGGTGCTCACCCCGCTGGCGGTGGATCCGGCCCACCCGTTCCCGTTCGTCAGCGGTCTGAGTCTCAATCTGGCGATCACGGTCAAACATCCCGACGACGGCGGCCAGCATTTCGCACGCATCAAGGTGCCCGACAACGTCGACCGGTTCGTCGAATTGTCCGACCGTTCGGCTGATCCCGGCATCGTCCGCTTCCTGCCGATGGAGGAGCTGATCGCGGCATTCCTGCCGGTGTTGTTCCCCGGCCTGGAGATCGTCGAACATCACGCGTTCCGGATCACCCGCAACGCGGATTTCGAGGTCGAGGAGGACCGCGACGAAGACCTGCTGCAGGCCCTGGAGCGCGAGCTGGCCCGTAGGCGCTTCGGTTCCCCCGTGCGCCTGGAGGTTTCCGACGACATGACCGAGGGCATGCTCGAGTTGCTGCTCCGCGAACTCGACGTGGACCCCGGAGATGTGGTCGAGGTCGCCGGCCTGCTCGACCTGTCCTCGCTGTGGCAGGTGTACAGCGTGGACCGGCCGGCTCTCAAAGACCGCCCGTTCGTGCCGGCCACTCCCCCGGCATTCGGCGAACGCGAGACCCCCAAGAGCATCTTCTCGGCGTTGCGCGACGGTGATGTGCTGGTCCACCATCCGTACGACTCGTTCTCGACCACGGTGCAGCGCTTCATCGAACAGGCCGCCGCCGACCCCAACGTGCTGGCGATCAAGCAGACCCTGTACCGCACGTCCGGCGACTCCCCGATCGTCAACGCCTTGATCGACGCGGCCGAGGCCGGCAAGCAGGTGGTGGCGCTGGTCGAGATCAAGGCGCGGTTCGACGAGCAGGCCAACATCAAGTGGGCACGTGCTCTCGAACAAGCCGGTGTACACGTGGTGTACGGGTTGATCGGCCTCAAGACACACTGCAAGACCTGCCTGGTGGTGCGTCGGGAGGGCTCGATGATCCGCCGCTACTGCCATGTCGGGACGGGCAATTACAACCCGAAGACGGCGCGGCTCTACGAGGACATCGGTCTGCTGACCGCCGCGCCCGACATCGGCGCCGACCTGACCGACCTGTTCAACTCGCTGACCGGATACTCGCGCAAGGACTCCTACCGCAACCTGTTGGTGGCCCCCTACGGGGTGCGCAAGGGCATCATCGAACGCATCGAGCGCGAGATCGCCGCGACCCGCGACGGCGCCGAGGGCCGGATCCGCTTGAAGGCCAATGCGTTGGTCGACGAGCAGGTGATCGACGCGCTCTACCGGGCGTCGCAGGCCGGGGTCCGGGTCGAGGTGGTGGTGCGGGGAATCTGTGCGCTGCGCCCCGGCGTGCCCGAGTTCTCGGAGAACATCGTGGTGCGCTCGATTCTGGGCCGCTTCCTCGAGCATTCACGGATCATTCATTTCCGCGCCATCGACGAATACTGGATCGGCAGCGCGGACATGATGCATCGTAATCTCGACCGGCGAGTGGAAGTGATGGCCCAGGTGAAGGATCCGCGGCTGAGCGCCCAACTCGACGACATCTTCGAATCGGCTACCGATCCGCAGACCCGCTGCTGGGAACTGGGTCCTGACGGACGCTGGACGGCCTCGCCGCAGGAGGGACAGACCGTCCGGGACCACCAGGTGTCGATGATGGAACGACACCGCTACTCGTGAGAACCGCCAGGACCGTAACGACCCGCAGGAGCTGAGTTGCCGAAGGCGACATCGCCGGATCCGATTTCGGACACGAAGACGATCCGGGCTGCGGGTGCAGTGGTGTGGCGTCCCGGCCCGCGTGACGAGACGCCGGAGATCGCGATCATCCATCGTCCCCGGTACGACGACTGGTCGCTGCCCAAGGGCAAGGTCGACCCGGGTGAGAACGAACCGATCGCCGCCGCGCGCGAGATCGAAGAGGAGACCGGCTTCCGCGCCAGGCTGGGGCGGCAGCTCGCCACCGTGCACTATTCGGTTCCCCAGGGCGCCAAGCAGGTCCGGTACTGGGCGGCTCGGCACCTGCACGGCGAGTTCAAGGCCAACGACGAGGTGGACGAGCTGAAGTGGCTTCCGGCACACCAGGCGATGTCCGAATTGCAGTACCCGCACGACCGCGACGTCGTCAGCCGGTTCCTGGCCGCACCCGCCGACACCCGGTCGGTACTGATCGTCAGGCACGCCACCGCGGGCAGCAAGTCCCGCTTCGTCGGCGACGACCGCCTGCGCCCGTTGGACAAGCACGGTCGTGCGCAGGCGGAATCGTTGATCAGTCAGCTGCTGGCCTTCGGCGCCGAAGAACTGTTCGCCGCGGACCGGGTGCGCTGTCAGCAGACGCTCGACCCGCTCGCCGAAGAACTGGGTGCGACGATCCGCGCCGAGACCTCGTTGACCGAGGAGGCCTACAAGAGCGATCGCGATGCCGCGCACGAACGCATCCTCGACATCGCGGCCTCGTCAGCCACCCCGGTGATCTGCAGTCAGGGGAAGGTGATTCCCGGCCTCGTGGACTGGTGGTGCCGGCGCGACGGGGTCCGCCCCGGTCAGGCCGGCAACCGCAAGGGCAGCACCTGGGTGATGTCGCTTGTCGACGGGCGACTGATCGCCGCCGACCACATCGATACGGCGCTGCCACCGAAGAAGTGACCGCACAATTGAATTCAACTCGTGTCGGTGTCGGTCGACCTCCCGGCACACGAATTCGCCGCGGGTCATGTCGACCCGCGGCGAAATTCGAGAACTGACTACCGGCGACCGCGCTTGGCGGGCGCCTTCTTGGCGGCCGTGGCCTTCTTGGCCGGAGCCTTCTTGGCCGGGGCCTTGGTCGCGGCCTTCTTGGCCGGAGCCTTCTTGGCCGGAGCCTTCTTCGCGGCCGTGGCCTTCTTGGCCGGAGCCTTCTTGGCAGCCGGAGCCTTCTTCGCGGCCGTGGCCTTCTTGGCCGGAGCCTTCTTGGCAGCCGGAGCCTTCTTCGCGGCCGTGGCCTTCTTGGCCGGAGCCTTCTTGGCAGCCGGAGCCTTCTTGGCAGCGGCCTTCTTCGCCGGAGCCTTCTTCGCGGCCTTCCGCGCGGTCGTCGCGGTCACCCCGCGCTTGACGGCCGGACCGTCCGCCGGAAGCTTCTGCGCGCCAGACACAACGGCCTTGAACTGAGCGCCGGGCCGGAACGCCGGAACGGACGTGGGCTTGACCTTCACCGTCTCACCGGTGCGCGGGTTGCGCGCCACGCGTGCGGCGCGACGGCGCTGCTCGAAAACACCGAAGCCGGTGATCGTCACGCTGTCACCCTTGTGTACCGCACGGACGATGGTGTCGACGACATTTTCCACCGCAGCGGTGGCCTGCCGACGATCCGAGCCCATTTTCTCCGTGAGTACGTCGATGAGCTCTGCTTTATTCATGCAAAACCTCCGAAACCAGTGGCCCTACTTGGGCCGACTAGTGGACACGGTAAACCCATTGCCTGCTGATTTCCAAGAGCCACGCGCAATTTCAGGCCAAGCCAGCGAACTTTTTTCAATCCGATTGCTGCGCTTGGCCTCCTACCGAAGGCCTCAAAAGGGCCTTGCGGAGTCCGGAATTCGCCTCTGCGAAGGCCGCCGTCAGGCGGGCAGGGTGCGCGGTTTCCAGTCCGGACGGCTGCTTTCATATTCCTCGATTTGATCGAGTTTCCGCAGCGTAAGGCCTATATCGTCGAGTCCTTCGAGCAGCCGCCAGGCGGTGTAGTCGTCAATGTTGAACGGCACCACGACCGTTCCTGCGGTCACCGTTCGATCTTGAAGATTTACACCAATTTCCAACCCGGGCTGTTGTTCGATCAGCTTCCACAACAATTCCACATCATCCTGGGCGACTTCGGCCGCCAGCAGACCTGCCTTGCCGGCATTGCCGCGGAAGATGTCGGCGAATCGCGACGAGATGACGACCCGGAATCCGAAGTCCATGAGCGCCCACACCGCGTGTTCGCGGGAGGATCCGGTTCCGAAGTCCGGGCCGGCGACCAACACCGAGCCGTTGTCGAAGGGGGCCTGATTCAAGACGAAGGACGGGTCGGTGCGCCAGGCGGCGAACAGACCGTCCTCGAATCCCGTTCGGGTGACGCGCTTCAAGTACACCGCGGGGATGATCTGGTCGGTGTCGACGTTGGACCGCCGCAGCGGAACGCCGATGCCGGTGTGGGTGCGGAAAGCTTCCATCGGGATCTCCTGAGGATTCTGGGGCTCGGGGCTGGGGTGGCTCTGGAATTCAGCGGGCCGGGGCCGCGGGCAGATCGGCAGGCGAGGACAAGGTGCCACGGACCGCGGTCGCGGCCGCGACCGCAGGCGAAACCAGGTGGGTGCGGCCGCCCTTGCCCTGCCGGCCTTCGAAGTTCCGGTTCGACGTGGACGCGCAGCGCTGGCCCGGAGAGAGCTGATCGGGGTTCATTCCCAAGCACATCGAGCACCCCGCCTGCCGCCACTCGGCCCCGGCCGCGGTGAACACCTCGCCCAGCCCTTCGGCTTCGGCTTGGGCGCGCACGCGCATCGATCCGGGCACCACCAACATCCGAACCCCGTCGGCGACACGGCGGCCCCGCAGGACGTCGGCGACGACGCGCAGATCCTCGATGCGTCCGTTGGTGCAGGACCCGACGAACACCGTGTCGACGGTGATGTCGCGCATCGCCATTCCCGGGCGAAGGTCCATGTAGGCCAACGCCTTCTCGGCAGACTGCCGCTCTCCCTCGTCGAGCATCAGTTCCGGGTCCGGCACCGAACCCGCCAGCGGTACGCCCTGTCCGGGATTCGTTCCCCACGTCACGAAGGGACTCAGCGTCGACGCGTCGAGGTAGACCTCGGTGTCGAATGCGGCGCCGTCGTCGGTACGCAGCTGACTCCACGCTTCGACCGCGGTGTCCCAGGCGGCGCCCTGAGGCGCGTGGGGTCGACCCCGCAGGAACTCGAAGGTGGTCTCGTCGGGGGCGACCATGCCCGCTCGGGCGCCGGCTTCGATGCTCATGTTGCAGATCGTCATCCGGCCTTCCATCGACAGCGATTCGATGGCGGTGCCGCGGTATTCGATCACGTGGCCCTGCCCACCGCCGGTGCCGATCTTGGCGATGACCGCCAGGATGATGTCTTTGGCGCTGACGCCCGCTGGAAGCCGGCCGTCGACGTTGACCGCCATGGTCTTGAACGGCCGCAGCGGCAGCGTCTGGGTCGCGAGCACGTGCTCGACCTCGGATGTGCCGATGCCCATGGCCAGCGCACCGAAGGCGCCATGGGTGGAGGTGTGGCTGTCACCACAGACCACCGTCATCCCGGGCTGGGTCAACCCGAGTTGCGGCCCGATGATGTGCACGATGCCCTGCTCGGCGTCACCCATCGGGTGCAGCCGGATGCCGAACTCGTCGCAGTTGCGGCGCAGCGTCTCGACCTGCGTGCGAGAAACCGGATCCACGATCGGCTTGTCGATGTCGACGGTCGGCACATTGTGGTCTTCGGTCGCGATCGTCAGGTCCGGCCTGCGTACGGGACGACCGGCGAGCCGCAGCCCGTCGAAGGCCTGCGGACTGGTCACTTCGTGAACCAGATGCAGGTCGATGTAGATGAGGTCGGGTTGACGTGCCCCGCCCTCTCCGGTTCCGGAAACGACGACGTGGTCGTTCCACACCTTTTCGGCCATGGTGCGGGGCTGGTGCGCGAGGGCCATCTTGACTATCTCACAATCTGGGACGACAGTATCTCCTTGTGAGACAGGATAGCGGCATCGGCGTGTTGGACAAAGCGATGAGCGTTCTTCACGCGGTCGCCGACTCACCGTGCGGGCTCGCCGATCTGTGCGAGCGGACCGAGCTCCCCCGGGCCACTGCACACCGCTTGGCTGTCGGCTTGGAAACCCACCGGCTGCTGGCCCGGGACGGCGACGGCCAGTGGCACATCGGCCCCGCGGTCACCGAACTGGCCCGCCACGTCAAAGATCCGCTGCTGGCCGCGGGCGCTTCGGTGTTGCCGCGCCTGCGGGAGCTGACCGGAGAGAGCGTGCAGTTGTACCGGCGCGAGGGCACCTCCCGGATCTGTGTGGCGGCGCTCGAACCACCGGCAGGGCTGCGCGACACCGTGCCCGTCGGAACCCGCCTGCCGATGACCGCCGGGTCCGGCGCCAAGGTGCTGCTCGCCTACGCCGACACCGCGACCCAGCACGCGGTGCTACCGGCCGCGAGCTTCAGCGATCGCACGCTGGCCGAGGTGCGCAAGCGCGGGTGGGCGCAGAGTGTGGCCGAACGAGAGCCGGGTGTGGCCAGCGTCTCAGCGCCGGTCCGCGACGCCCGCGGTGTCGTCATCGCGGCAGTGTCGGTGTCAGGTCCGATCGATCGGATCGGCCGCCGGCCGGGCGCACGGTGGGCCGCGGACCTGGTCGCCGCCGCGGAGGCGCTCACCCGCCGTCTGTGACCTGGAAACGCACGACGACCTCGCAATGGAGGGCCTGGAAAGCACGAAACTCCGGACCGCATTCGGTCCGGAGCCGGTGACTGGTACCCCCGATGGGATTCGAACCCACGCTACCGCCGTGAGAGGGCGGCGTCCTAGGCCGCTAGACGACGGGGGCTAGAACTCGTTTCGGACGGTCAGCATAACTCAGCCGAGAACGCTGACCTAATCTCGTTGTCTCGCTGGGGTACCAGGACTCGAACCTAGAATGGCTGAACCAGAATCAGCTGTGTTGCCAATTACACCATACCCCATTGGCTGCCTGTCACCGCTGGTCACAAGCTATTTCCGGCCTCGACGCACCCCGGTGGATCCGTGGAGCGCCGCATTGGCGGCCGACGAGCAGACTACCAAAGATTCTGCGGTGGTTTTTCACGCCTCCGCCGGCGCCGACGCAGCGGCGTGGTCCCGACCGGCGCGCAGGCGCGCCAGGCTGCGATCGCGGCCCAGCAGCGCCAGCGATTCGAACAGCGGCGGGCTGACCGAGGAGCCGGTCGCGGCGACCCTGACCGGTCCGAACGCCTTGCGCGGTTTGAGCTCCAAGCCGTCGATCAACGCCGTCTTGAGCGCCGCCTCGATCTCGGCGGTCTCCCACCGCGACACATCCTCCAGTGCCCCCAGCGCAGCCGTCAGCACCGGCACCGCCGCCTCTTTGAGCTCCTTGCCCGCCGACTTCTCGTCGAGGCTGAACTCCGCGTCGCTGAGGAATTTCAGCAGATCCCAGGCATCCGAGAGCACGACGATGCGGGTCTGCACCAACTGCGCGGCCTCGGCGAACTGGGCCTCGTCGAGACCGGTGTCGTGTCCGTGAGCAGCGAAGTACTCGGCCAGCCGGCGTTCGAACTCGGCCGGGGCCAGCAGCCTGATGTGTTCGGCGTTCAGCGCGTCGGCCTTCTTCTGGTCGAAACGGGCCGGGTTGGAGTTGACGTCGGCGACATCGAAGGCGGCGACCATCTCCTCGACGCTGAACACGTCCCGGTCGTCGGCGATCGACCAGCCCAGCAGAGCAAGGTAGTTGAGCAGGCCCTCGGGGATGAATCCGCGCTCGCGGTGCAGGAACAGGTTGGACTGCGGGTCGCGCTTGGACAGCTTCTTGTTCCCGTCACCCAGCACCGAGGGCAGGTGAGCGAAGCGCGGGGTCGCCTCGGCCACGCCCAGGCGGGTCAGTGCCTCGTACAGCGCCAGCTGGCGGGGCGTCGACGGCAGCAGGTCTTCACCGCGCAGGACGTGGGTGATCTTCATCAACGCGTCGTCCACCGGATTGACCAACGTGTACAACGGTTCTCCGTTGCCGCGGGTCAACGCGAAGTCGGGAATCGAGCCCGCTGGGAACGTGGTCTCCCCGCGGACCAGATCCTGCCACGTCATGTCTTCGTCGGGCATGCGCAGCCGCACCACCGGCCGGCGTCCCTCGGCCCGGAAGGCCGCACGCTGCTCGTCGGTCAGCGTGCGGTCGTAGTTGTCGTAGCCCAGTTTGGGGCTGCGCCCCGCCGCCAGGTGCCGCGCCTCGACCTCCTCGGCCGTGGAGAACGCCTCGTACGCCTCGCCGGTGTCGAGCAGCCGCTGGATCACATCGGTGTAGATGTCGCGGCGCTGCGACTGTCGATAGGGGCCGTAGGGTCCGCCGACCTCGGGCCCCTCATCCCAGTCCAGACCCAGCCAGCGCAGCGCATCCAGCAGAGCCAGATAGCTGTCCTCGCTGTCCCGCTGAGAATCGGTGTCCTCGATGCGGAACACGAACGTCCCGCCCGTGTGTCGCGCGTAGGCCCAGTTGAACAGGGCGGTGCGAATCAGCCCGACATGCGGCGTACCGGTCGGTGAGGGGCAGAATCTGACTCTGGTGGTCACTGGTGTCCTTTGCGCACAACAGGATTGGAAAGGGTGCCGATGCCCTCGACGGTGATGCTGACGGTGTCGCCGTCCTCGATGGGGGCCACGCCCTCGGGAGTTCCGGTCAAGATCAAATCGCCGGGTAGCAGCGTCATCACCCGCGAGATCCATTCGACGATGGCGCCGATGTCATGGATCATCAGCGAGGTCCTGGACCGCTGCTTGACCTCGCCATTGACCTCGGTGCGCAGCTCGAGATCGGCCGGGTCGACATCGGTGACGATCCACGGCCCGACCGGGCAGAAGGTGTCGTGGCCTTTCGCGCGCATCCACTGACCGTCCTTCTTCTGCTGGTCGCGCGCCGAGACGTCGTTGGCGATCGTGTAGCCCAGGATGTTCTCGGCGGCGCGCGCGGCCGGCACGTCTTTGCACGGGCGGCCGATGACCGCGGCCAGTTCGCCTTCGAAATGCACCGGATGCGCGTCAGCCGGGAGTTGGATCGCGGTGTTGGGTCCGATGATCGACGTGTTGGGCTTGAGGAAGATGATCGGGTCCTCGAAGGTGCCGCCGCCCATCTCCTCGATGTGGGCGGCATAGTTCTTGCCCATGCAGACGACCTTGCTGGCCAGAATCGGGGCGAGCAGCCGGGTGTCGGCGAGAGGCCACTGCCGCCCGGTGAAGGTGGGCGCACCGAACGGGTGCTCGGCGATCTCGCGCGCGATCGCCTCACCCGGCTGATCGGGGGGGCCTTCGATGCTGACGAAGGCGACCCCGTCGGGGCTGGCGATTCGGCCGAGACGCATGTCTTCAGCCTAGTGCCCTGCCGCGATGCCCGGGTCCGGTGGCCGGGCAGCCGATCATGTCTCATATTTTGAGACAGATGTTCAATCAGATGAGACGGATGTGAGACGATGGCGCCGTGCCCGTCGACGCGATCAGCTCCCTGCGACGCTGGTCGATGCTGGTCATCGCCCTGGTGACCACGCTGTGCGCCAATGTGTTCATCAACGGGGTGGCTTTCCTGATCCCGACGCTGCAGACGGAGCGCGGGCTGACCCTGGCGACCGCCGGGCTGCTGTCATCTCTGCCCAGCCTCGGCATGGTGGTCACGCTGATCGCGTGGGGTTATGCCGTGGACCGGTTCGGTGAGCGCCTCGTTCTCACCCTCGGATCCGTCTCGACCGCAGCCGCGGCGTTCGCTGCAGCCTCAGTGCAGTCCCTCGTCGCCGTGGGGGTCTTCCTGTTCCTGGGCGGCATGGCCGCGGCCAGCAGCAATTCGGCCAGCGGGCGGCTCGTAGTCGGCTGGTTCGACGCCCGCCGGCGTGGACTGGTCATGGGCATCCGCCAGACCGCCCAACCGCTGGGAGTGGGGGTCGGCGCGCTGGTCATCCCCCGTCTGGCCGAGTCCCATGGAATCTCGGCGGCGCTGCTGTTCCCCGGTATCGTCTGCGCGGCGTCGGCAGTGGTGTGTGTGGTGGCCGTCGTCGATCCGCCCCGGCCGACGCGGTCACAGGCCGATCCGACCGAACTGGCCAACCCCTACCGGGGATCGTCGATGTTGTGGCGCATCCACCTCGCGTCGGTGCTGCTCGTCGTGCCCCAGGTGCTGGTGTGGACCTTCACCCTGGTGTGGCTGATCGACGCGCACGGCTGGTCGCCTGGCTCGGCCGGCACGCTGGTGATGTTGGCCCAGCTGCTGGGAGCGGGCGGCCGGGTCGGCGCCGGTCGCTGGTCGGATGGGGTGCTGCGCCGCAGCGGTGACGTGGTGTCCGCCCGTCTTCGCCCCATCCGGGCCATCGCCCTCGCCGCGGCCGTGTCGATGATGCTGCTCGCCGTGACCGATGCGCTCGACTCCCCCGTCAGCATCGCGCTGATGATGGCGGCCTCGGTGATCACGGTGTCGGACAACGGGTTGGCCTTCACCGCCATCGCCGAGAACGCGGGCCCGTTCTGGAGCGGACGGGCGCTGGGCACTCAGAACACCAGCCAGTTGCTGACCGCCGGTGTCGCGCCGCCGTTGTTCGGTGGTCTCATCGGAATCGTCGGGTTCCCGGTGGCTTTCGCGGTGTGCGCCATCTTTCCGCTTCTCGCGATCCCCGCGGTACCGGTGCCCGCCGGGAGCGTCAGCGACCGTCGGGGCTCTGCGCGCAGCGGTTGACCGCCGCGGCCGTCCCCCGGGTACGCAGACGCCGGAACACCCTCGGTCACCGCGGCTTTCCTGGTCAGGAGGACGTCGCGTGAGCGTGGGCGGAGGGCCCGGCCGAGCCTCGGGGCAGCACGATCAGAGCTGCGACCAGGAAGCACAGCGCGCCGAGAAATGTCCCCGCGGTCGCCAGCCGCGGGTCGGCGGTGACCCCGGTGCGGCCCACGTGCGCGGCCACCGCGGACACCCCGAACGCGAGGCAACCGACGAGATTCACCACGGCAGCCGCCCACTGCCGCCGGCGCAGATCGACCGAGCCGACGGCGGCGGCCACGGCGGACAATCCGATCACCGCACTGACCAGGAAAGCCAGCGAGCCCGCGGCGTCGGGCGCCCAGACGTACCTGCGCTCCGCCGACACTGCGTGCGTCCAGACCGCCGCCGCGGTACTGACGTTGAACAACACCGTCCCGATGAATTGCACAGCGGCCGAGGACCATTCGCCACGAGCAGTCTGCTCCGACAACTGCAGCTGCACCCATGCCGCGGCGGTGAAGAACCACGAGCCGACGAAACACAGTGCGTTGGCCGCGGCCGCCCCGGCCCATCCCCCGAAACCGGGCAGCGTGGCCACGGCGAACAGCGACGATCCGACGACGAACAGCCAGCACTGCCGGCTCAGCGTCGCGATCGTCGCTATCGCGCGCGCCTCAGAGCCGGTCCAGGATGCGCCGGCCGACCTCGGACGTGGTCAGCCGGGCGTCTCCGCGGGTGGCCAGGTGGTCCTCCACGGCCCGGTCTACCTTGGCCGCCGCCTCCAGTTCGCCGACGTGCGCCAACAGCAACGCGACCGACATGATCGCCGCGGTCGGGTCGGCGACGCCCTGCCCGGCGATGTCCGGCGCGCTGCCGTGCACCGGTTCGAACATCGACGGATTGATGCGGGTGGCGTCGATGTTGCCGCTTGCCGCGAGACCGATACCGCCGCACACCGCGGCAGCGAGGTCGGTGATGATGTCGCCGAACAGGTTGTCGGTGACGATGACGTCGAACCGGCCCGGGTCGGTCACCAGGTGGATCGTGGCGGCATCGACGTGCTGGTAAGCCACCTCGACGTCGGGGTACTCCGCGGCCACCGCCTGCACCGTGCGCCACCACAGCGAGCCCGCGTACGTCAGCACGTTGTTCTTGTGCACCAGCGTCAGATGCTTGCGGCGCTGCTGGGCGCGACCGAACGCGTCCTGCACCACACGCCGCACCCCGTAAGCGGTGTTGACACTGACCTCGGTGGCGATCTCGTGGGGGGTGTCGACCCGGATGGCCCCACCGTTGCCGGTATAGGGGCCTTCGGTGCCCTCCCGCACGACCACGAAATCGATCTCGGGATCACCGGCCAGCGGACTGGCCACTCCCGGATAGAGCCGCCCGGGCCGCAGGTTGATGTGGTGGTCGAGCGCGAAGCGGATCCGCAGCAACAGCCCCCGCTCCAGCAGCCCGCTGGGCACCGACGGGTCACCGATCGCGCCCAGCAGGATGGCGTCCTGGCCCTTGATCTCGTCGAGCACCGAGTCCGGCAGCACCTCGCCGGTGCGGTGATACAGCCGCGCGCCCAGCTCGTACTCGGTCTTCTCCACTCCGGGGAACACGGCATCGAGGACCTTGAGCGCCTCGCCAACCACTTCCGGGCCGATGCCGTCGCCGGCGATCACACCCAGCCTCATCGCTGCGGTCATGACAGATCCACCACTTCCAGCGTCACCGCGGCCACGTCGCGACCGATCGCGGCGAGCACGTCGGCGGGCACCTGGCGATCCAGGCGCAGCATGACCGTGGCGCCCTCACCGTCGGCGTCCTGACTCAACTGTGCGGCGAGGATGTTGGCGCCCGCCCCGCCGAGCAGCGTGCCGATCTTGCCCAGGGCACCCGGCTGGTCGTCGTAGTTGATGATCAGATTGACGCCCTCAGCGCGCAGGTCGAGGTTGCGTCCATTGATCTGGACGACCTTCTCCACCATCTGCGGACCCGACAGCGCGCCGGCGACGTTGACCGTGACCCCGTCGGCGCCCACAGCCCGCACGTCGACCACGCTGCGGTGGTTGGGGCTTTCCGACTGGGTGGAGATCGAGGCCTCGACGCCCCGCTCGGCGGCCAACGCCGGCGCGTTGACGAACGTCACCGGGTCCTCGATCACCGCCGAGAACAGCCCACGCAGCGCAGACAGCCGCAGCACCTCGACCTCACCGGGTCCGCCCGCGGCCAGCTCACCGCATACGTTGACCGCCAGCGACACGGGCAGTTCGGGCGAGAGCACCCCGGCCAGCAGACCCAGCTTGCGCACCAGGTCGAGCCACGGCGCGACCTCCTCGCCGACGGCGCCGCCGCCGACGTTGACCGCGTCGGGCACGAACTCCCCGGCCAGGGCCAGCTTGACGCTGGCGGCGACGTCGGTGCCGGCGCGGTCCTGCGCTTCGGCGGTCGATGCACCCAGGTGCGGCGTCACCACGACCTGCGGCAGCTCGAACAGTGGGCTGTCGGTGCACGGCTCGGTGGCGAAGACGTCCAGGCCGGCCCCGCGGACGTGTCCGCCCGTGATGGCCTCGGCCAGCGCCTGCTCGTCGATCAGTCCACCCCGGGCGGCGTTGACGATGATCACGCCGGGTTTGGTCTTGCCCAGCGCCTCCTTGCCGATCAGACCCGCCGTCTCCTTGGTCTTGGGCAGGTGCACCGAGATGAAGTCGGCTCGACCGAGCAGGTCGTCGAGCGTGAGCAACTCGATGCCCAGCTGCGCGGCGAGCGCATGCGACACGTAGGGGTCGTAGGCGACGATGTGCGCCCCGAAGGCCGCCAACCGCTGGGCCACCAGCTGGCCGATCCGGCCCAGGCCCACCACGCCGACCGTCTTGCCGAAGATCTCGGTACCGGAGAACGACGACCGCTTCCAGGTGTGTTCCCGCAAGGTGGCGTCGGCGGCGGGGATCTGCCGGGCGGCGGCCAGCATCAGCGCCACGGCGTGCTCGGCTGCGCTGTGGATGTTGGAGGTGGGGGCGTTGACGACCAGCACACCGCGCGCGGTCGCCGCCTCGACGTCGACGTTGTCGAGACCGACGCCGGCGCGGGCGACGATCTTCAGCCGGGGGGCAGCGGCCAACACCTCGGCGTCGACGGTGGTGGCCGACCGCACCAGCAGTGCGTCGGCGTCCACCACCGCGGCGAGGAGCTTCTCCCGGTCGGGGCCGTCGACCCAGCGGACATCCACCTGGTCACCCAGGGCTTCCACGGTCGAGGCGGCCAGCTTGTCGGCTATCAGTACCACAGGCAGACTCACGAGGCTTCAGCCTAACGGGCTGCTATAACCGGTTGGTGGGCGGGAATGATTCGAGCGTCGATGTCACCGTCGTAGGCAGCGGCCCCAACGGGTTGGCCGCCGCGGTGATCTGTGCCAGGGCGGGTCTGTCGGTGCGCGTGATCGAGGCGCAGCCCACCGCCGGGGGCGGAGCCCGGACCCTGCCCGACCCCGAGTTCGGCGGGGTGAGCCACGACATCTGTTCGGCGGTGCATCCGCTGGCCCTCGCGTCGCCGTTCTTCTCGGCTTTCGATCTGCGCTCCCGCGGCGTCGCCCTCACCTCGCCGGAGGTGTCCTACGGCAATCCCCTGCCCGACCGACCGGCGGCGATCGGGTACCGCGACATCGACCGCACCTGCGACGAACTGGACGACGGCGTGTCCTGGCGCAGGCTGCTCGGACCGCTGGCCGCCGACTGCGATGGTGTGGTGGGACTGCTGCTCGGCGACAAGCGCTCGATTCCCCCGAGCATCCCGGCTGCGGTGCATGTCGCCCCGCGCCTGTTGGCCCAGGGCAGTCCCGCCTGGCGCAGCCTGCGTGGAGAGGATGCCCGCGCACTGTTCACCGGGGTTGCGGCCCACACGATCTCGCAGATGCCGTCGTTGGTGTCGGCCGGCGCGGGCTTGATGCTCGCCACGCTGGCGCACGCGGTCGGCTGGCCGATCCCGGTGGGCGGGTCGCAGGCGATTCCCGATGCGTTGCTCGCCGACCTCCGTGCGCACGGAGGCGAACTGGTCCTCGGCGAGGAGGTGACCGATCCACCACCGGGGGTGGTGCTCTACGACACCGCGCCCACCGCGTTGCTGCGCATCTACGGAGACCGGTTGCCGCCGCGCTACGCCAGGACTTTGTTGCGCTACCGGTACGGCCCCGGCGTCGCCAAGGTCGATTTCGTGCTCTCCGGTGAGATTCCATGGCGCGATCCCCGTCTGGCCGAAGCTCCGACGCTTCATCTGGGCGGCGACCGGGCCGCGATGGCGCTGGCCGAACGCGAGATCGCCGAAGGACGCCACGCCGAGTGGCCGATGGTGCTCGCCGCGCTGCCCCATCTGACCGATCCCGGCCGGATCGATGCGCAGGGCCGGCGACCGCTGTGGGCCTACGCGCACGTGCCCGCCGGGTCGACGGTCGACATGGCCGACACCGTCAGCGGCGTGTTCGAACGGTTCGCACCCGGTTTCCGGGATCTGGTCGTCGGCGTGCGCAGCGTGCCTGCCGCTCGACTGGCCGATCACAACGCCAACCTGGTGGGCGGCGACATCGGGGTCGGCGGCAACAACATGCTCAGCGCGCTGACCGGACCTGCGCTGCGGTGGAATCCGTGGTCGACGCCGATCCCCGGGGCCTACCTGTGTTCGTCGGCGACGCCGCCGGGCGGCGGTGTGCACGGCATGGCGGGTTATTACGCCGCCCGCACCGTGCTGCGAAAGGAATTCGGCATTCGCGAGCTGCCCTCACTCGCTGGGTAGGCTCGCAGCCATGACCAAATTGGCAGTCATCTATTACTCTGCGACCGGTCATGGCACCGCGATGGCCAACCGGGTGGCCGCGACCGCGGAGACCGCCGGGGCCGAGGTGCGGCTGCGCCACATCGCCGAGACCCGCGACCCGGAGTCGTTCGCGTCGAACTCCGCGTGGACAGCTAATTACGAAGCGACCAAGGACCTTCCCGCCGCCAGCGGTGACGACATCGTCTGGGCCGACGCGGTGATCTTCGGCACACCGACGCGGTTCGGCAACGCCGCCTCTCAGTTTCGGGCGTTCATCGACTCGTTGGGCGGGCTCTGGGCCAAGGGTCAGCTGGCCGACAAGGTGTACGCGGCCTTCACGTCCTCGCAGACCGCGCACGGCGGGCAGGAAACCACGCTGGTCACCCTCTACGTCTCGCTGATGCACTTCGGGGGCATCCTCGTACCGCCCGGCTACACCGACGGCGTGAAGTTCGCGGACGGAAACCCGTACGGCGTCGGCCATGTCACCGGACCGGAAAACCGCAACGAACTCGAGGACGCCACGCTGGACGCGCTCGACCACCTGGCCCGCAGAGTGGTGACGGTCGCCGAACGACTCTCCTAGGTTCCGTCGCCGGTGCGCGGCATGGCCCTCATCGCCGAGCGAATGACGAAATAGAGCACCGGCGATGTCACCAGCAGCACCGGCCAACCCATGGCGATGCGCGCCACGGCGAGCATCCCCTCCTGGTCGGTCGTGTAGAGGTGGTACTGCACTGCGAACCGGGTGGCTGAGATCGCCGCCATGCCGAGCGTGACCAGATCGAAGGCCAACCGCACGCGCCGGATCCGACGCCAGCCGTCGTCACGGCCGGTGATCCACGCCCACACCACACCGACCACGGGACGCCCCACCAGAACCGAGCCGGTGAACACCACGGCCAGGGCCAGATACATCCAGATTCCCGGAAGGTAGAAGTCCTTGGCTCGGCCGGTGGCCAAGGCGAAGGCCGCCCCCACCGCGACGCCGGCGAAACCCAGCAGTGCCGGTCGGGCCGATTCGCGCTGCAGCAGTTGCCAAGCCAGCACCACCGCCGCCGCGCCCAGCGCGGCGATCAGTGCGGGGCCCAGCCCGGCGAGCGCGTTGGCCGCGGCGAAAGTGACCACCGGAAGCGATGTGTACACCAGCCCGCGGAATCCGCCCGCGCGGGCGAGGAGTCGCTCACCCGGCGTCTGTGCGCCCGTCATGTCCACCGAGAGTACCGACCGCGGCACCGTCACCTGAAAGAGAAAATCCCGGTCGCGATCCTCTTCGGATCGACGACCGGGAATCCTCGTCCGCGAAAGTCAGGCGGTTTCGGTGATGGGCCGGTCCACCCAGCTCATCAGGTCGCGCAGCTTCTTACCGGTGACCTCGATCGGGTGCTCGGCATTCTGCTTGCGCAACGCCTCGAGCTCCTTGTTGCCGCCCTCGACGTTGGCCACCAGGCGCTTGACGAAGGTGCCGTCCTGGATGTCGGACAGGATCTGGCGCATCCGCTTCTTGGTGTCGGCGTCGATCACCCGGGGACCCGACAGGTAGCCGCCGAACTCGGCGGTGTCGGACACCGAGTAGTTCATCCGGGCGATGCCGCCCTCGTACATCAGGTCGACGATCAGCTTCAGCTCGTGCAACACCTCGAAGTAGGCGAGCTCGGGGGCGTAGCCCGCCTCGACCATGACCTCGAAACCGGTCTTGACGAGTTCCTCGGTGCCGCCGCACAGCACGGCCTGCTCACCGAACAGGTCGGTCTCTGTCTCGTCCTTGAACGTCGTCTTGATGACGCCGGCCCGCGCACCACCGATGCCCTTGGCATACGACAGCGCCAGCGCCAGACCCTCACCCTTGGGATCCTGCTCGACGGCGACCAGGCAGGGCACGCCCTTGCCGTCGACGAACTGACGGCGCACCAGGTGCCCGGGGCCCTTCGGCGCGACCATGCCGATGGTCACGTTCGCCGGCGGCTTGATCAGACCGAAGTGGATGTTCAGACCGTGGCCGAAGAACAGCGCGTTGCCGTCCTCGAGGTTGGGCTCGATGTCGCTGGAGAAGATCTCGGCCTGAGCGGTGTCGGGTGCCAGCAGCATGATCACGTCGGCCCACTTGGCGACCTCGGCCGGGGTGTCGACCTCCAGGCCCTGCTCGGTGACCTTCTCGCGGGACTTCGAGCCCTCTTTCAGGCCCACCTTCACCTGCACACCCGAGTCGCGCAGGCTCAGCGAGTGGGCGTGGCCCTGGCTGCCATAGCCGATGACGCCGACCTTGCGGCCCTGGATGATCGACAGGTCCGCGTCGTCGTCATAGAACATCTCAACTGCCATATTCGTGAATCTTCCTTCTTGTCTTGACTGTTGCGGGTCTTGGGTCTTGGTCCTATTTGGTGGAGATCCCGCGGGGGCCGCGCGCCAGCGAAACCACGCCGGACTGGACGATCTCGCGGATCCCGTAGGGCTCGAGCACGCGCAGCAGCGCCTCGATCTTCTCCTGGGTACCGGTCGCCTCGACCGTCAGCGACTCGTTGGAGACGTCGACGACCTTGGCGCGGAACAGGTTCACCGCCTCGATCACCTGACCGCGGCTGGCGGCGTCGGCGCGGACCTTGATCAACGCAAGCTCACGGGACACCGAGTTGGCGTCCTCCTGCTCGACGATCTTGATGACGTTGACCAGCTTGTTGAGCTGCTTGGTGATCTGCTCGAGCGGAGAATCCTCCACGTCGACCACGATCGTCATGCGGGACAGGTCTTTCTGTTCGGTCGCTCCGACGGCCAGTGACTGGATGTTGTAGCCGCGCCGGGAGAACAACGACGCGACCCGGGCCAGGACACCAGGCTTGTCTTCGACAAGCACCGACAGCGTATGCGTGCGGCGTGCGGTGGTCGTCATGCGTGTCCCTCTTCCGGGTCGTCGAACAGTGGCCGGATGCCACGCGCCGCCTGAATCTCGTCGTTGCTGGTGCCCGCGGCCACCATCGGCCACACCTGGGCGTCCGCGCCCACAATGAAGTCGATCACCACCGGGCGGTCGGTGATCGCGCGCGCCTGGGCGATCACCTCGGCCACGTCCTCGGCGCGCTCACAACGCAGACCCACACAACCCAGCGCCTCGGCGAGCTTGACGAAATCGGGGATCCGCCGCGAATGTGTGGCCAGATCCGTTTGGCTGTACCGCTCTTCGTAGAACAGCGTCTGCCACTGCCGGACCATGCCCAGGTTGCCGTTGTTGATCAGGGCAACCTTGATCGGGACGCCCTCGATCGCACAGGTGGCCAGCTCCTGGTTGGTCATCTGGAAGCAGCCGTCTCCGTCGATGGCCCACACCTCGGTGTCCGGGCAGCCCATCTTCGCGCCCATCGCCGCGGGCACCGCGTAACCCATGGTGCCCAGGCCGCCGGAGTTCAGCCACGTCTTCGGCTTCTCGTAGGAGATGAACTGGGCCGCCCACATCTGGTGCTGACCCACCCCGGCGACGTACACCGCGTCGGGTCCGGCGATCTTGCCCAGCGACTCGATGACGAACTCCGGTGACAAGCTGCCGTCGCTCTGCGGGCCGTAGCTCAACGGGTAGGTCGACTGCACGTTGCGCAGGTACTCCCACCAGTTGTCGGTCTTCAGGGTGCCCAGCGTGCCGTCGCGGCGCAACGCCTCGATCAGGTCGGTGATGACGGCCTTGACGTCACCGACGATCGGCACGTCGGCGTGCCGGTTCTTGCCGATCTCGGCGGGGTCGATGTCGGCGTGGATGACCTTCGCCTCGGGCGCGAAGGAATCCAGCTTCCCGGTGACCCGGTCGTCGAACCGGGTGCCCAGCGCGATCAGCAGATCGCTGCGCTGCAGGGCGGCCACCGCGGCCACGGTGCCGTGCATGCCGGGCATGCCCATGTGCTGGGGGTGGCTGTCGGGGAACGCGCCGCGCGCCATCAGCGTCGTCACCACCGGGATGCCCGTCAGTTCGGCCAGGTCCAGCAGTTGGTCGGTTGCCTCGCCGCGGATGACACCGCCGCCGACGTAGAGCACCGGCTTGCGCGCCTCGGCGATGAGCTTGGCCGCTTCCCGGATCTGCCGGTTGTGCGGTTTGGTGTTCGGCTTGTACCCGGGCAGCTCGAACTGCGGCGGCCAGGCGAACGTGCACTGGCCCTGCAGCACGTCCTTGGGGACGTCGACGAGCACTGGCCCGGGGCGTCCGCTGGCGGCGATGTGGAACGCCTCGGCGATGACACGGGCGATGTCGTCACCGTTGCGCACCAGGAAGTTGTGCTTGGTGATCGGCATCGTGATGCCCGAGATGTCGGCTTCCTGGAACGCGTCCGTGCCGATCAGGGCCCGGCCGACCTGGCCGGTGATCGCCACCACCGGGATCGAATCCATATAGGCGTCGGCCAGCGGCGTCACCAGGTTGGTGGCCCCGGGACCCGAGGTCGCCATACAGACCCCGACCCGGCCGGTGGCGTGGGCGTACCCGCTGGCAGCGTGACCGCCGCCCTGCTCGTGGCGCACCAGCACGTGACGCAGCTTGTCGGAGTCGAACAGCGGGTCGTAGACCGGCAGCACCGCGCCGCCGGGGATGCCGAAGACGACGTCGACATCGAGTTCCTCGAGCGAGCGGATCACCGCCTGGGCTCCGGTCATCTGCTGCGGGGCAATCCGTTTCGGCTGCGCAGGGGTGGCCTTCGCGCCGGTCGGGAGGTGACCGCCGTTTGCCGGCATCTCCGACTGTTCGGGTGCTCGCGTGGTGGGTGCGCTCACGATGTCCTCGGTCTCTTGTGTCTGTTGTCAATCGGGCAAGAAAAAACCCCCGTCAGCCCGGCGGCTGAACGAGGGTTGCGCGTCGATGCTGTGGTGGCTATACCCGGGTGAGGGCCAGCGCGGCATCAACGCGCAACCCAATTACTACCAGTCCCGGGGTGGTCCACATAAGCCACGACGGTAGCTTCCGAACTGGCGAAAGGTCAAATTCGCCCGGCGTGCCGGGGCGGCCGGCCCCGATGGGATGATGGCGCCATGGGCACCCCTTCGGCGCCGGGTTCGGCGTCAGAGTCGACGCCAGTCGTCATCAAGATCTCCCCGATGGCACACATCGCGGTGTTGATCCTGGCTTTCGCGATGCTGTCGATCGTGTTGGCCGGACCGCCCTGGTGGGCGTTGCTGCTGCTCATCCCGGTCTTTGCGTCGGTGGCCATCGTGCGCTACCGCACCGTCGCCGACCGCGACGGCGTCACCGCCCGCACGTTGCTCAGCAGCCGGGCCGTCCGCTGGGACGAGATCGCCGGGCTGCGGTTCGGCCGCCGGGCGTGGGCCCTGGCGCGCCTGCACGACGGCACAGAGGTGTCGTTGCCGGCGGTGACCTTCGCGACGCTGCCGTTGCTGACCGCTGCCAGCGACGGGCGGGTCCCCAACCCCTACTCGTAACTCACGGCGTGGGTCACGCCATCAAGGCACGGCGTGGGTCACGCCACAAGGCACGGCGTGGGTCACGCCAAGGGGTTGGTGCCGTTGAGAAGCACCCAGATCGCCACCCCGGCGCCGATCCCGAGCAGCAGTGCCGCGAACGAACCGATGAACGGGCGGCGTGCCCAACCCCGCCCGGCGTCGAGGCCGTAGCGGCCCGGCCCGATCAGGATCATCGCCGCGACAGCGCACAGCAGGATCACCTCGTACTGATGGCCGTCGGTGAGAAATGCCGACAGCCGGGCGTCGTCGTGCGCTTCCGCAACCTCGGCCAGCATGCCGGTGACCAGGTAGGCCAGCGCTCCGGCCGCCGCCACCGGGGTGAACAGGCCGACAACCAGCAGCACACCGGCAGCGACCTGACCGCCGGCGGCGACATAGGCCAGGATGTCGGCGTAGCGGAAGCCCAGGTCGGCGAGGTAGTCGCGGAACTCGCTCACCCCGGAGCCACCCCACCAGCCGAAAAGGTTCTGCAGACCCTGACCGATGAACAGCGCCCCGACCGCCACCCGCAGCAGCAACAAGCCGAGATCCTGGGTGCCGCGCCGGTCGGAGCGAGCCGAGTCGGCCGGCTCGACCTCGGTCGGCGTCGCGGTCGAGCCGTATGCGCCCGGGGCCAGCCCGGCGGACGGCTGCACGTACGGCAGCGGCTCCGGATCGTTCATGAGGCCGAACGGCGTCTGGTCGGTGGCCGCCTTCGGGGTGTCGTACCGCGGGATCGCCGTGGTCTCGGTGTCGCCGCCGAAGTTCGGCGAATGCAGGTCGTCCTCGGGGTCCACCAGCCGTGCCGAGGCGGGCCGGCCCGAGTCGTCGGGCCGCTGCCAGGCGCTGGGGTCATGGGGACTCGTCACAACAGCCAGGGTAAGTGCTGCTGCGCCGCTGCTCGGGAATTAGCCCGGCGCGCCTTCGTACCTGTTGGCGCAGCATGCGCGGGTAGCGCGTGGCGCGCACCGCCGCACGATCCGTAACCTGGCCAGCATGAGAAAGCGCCGGTCGGCACGCACAGCCGCCACCGCGGTGTGTGCCTTGATGTGCGCGGGACTTCTGGCCGTCGCCGGCTGTGCCAGGTTCGATTCCGCCCAGTCGCAGCCGTTCACCACCGAGCCCGAGCTGGCCCCGGGGCCCACCACCACCCCGACACCTCCGCCGCCGCTGCCCGCCAAGCCATTCCCGAAGGAGTGCCCGGCACCCGGCGTCATGCAGGGCTGCCTGGAGAGCACCAGCGGGCTGATCATGCTGCCCGACAGTCAGTCCGCCCTGGTGGGCGAGCGTATGACCGGAGCCGTCAAGCAGGTGTCGGTGCGGGCCGAACCCACCGTCAAGACGGTGATTCCGGTGGATCCGACCGGCGACGGCGGCCTGATGGACATCGTGCTGTCACCCACCTATTCGCAGGACCGGCTGATGTACGCCTACATCAGCACCCCGACCGACAACCGGGTGATCCGCATCGCCGACGGCGACATCCCCAAGCCGATCCTGACCGGCATTCCCAAGGGCACCACCGGTAACCGGGGCTCGTTGATCTTCTCCAGCCCGACGACGCTGATGGTGCAGACCGGTGACGCCGGCAATGCCGCGCTGGCCGCGGATCCCGCGTCGATGGCGGGCAAGCTGCTGCGCATCGAGCAGCCCACGACCGTCGACCAGGCGCCCACCACAACCGCACTGTCGGGCCTGGGCGCTGCAGGCGGGACCTGCATCGACCCGGCCGATCAGTCGCTGTACATCACCGACAGAACCGCCAGCGGCGACCGGTTGCAGCGCATCACCAAGAACTCGGTGGTGTCGGAGGTCTGGACCTGGCCGGACCGGCCGGGTGTGGCCGGCTGCGCGGCGCTGGACGGCACCATCTTGGTGAATCTCGTGGACACGAAGCAGACCGTCGCCGTGCGGTTGTCCCCCGACACCGGCGC
Organism: Mycolicibacterium poriferae; assembly: GCF_010728325.1. The sequence goes on along the minus strand of NZ_AP022570.1, from coordinate 2,564,330 downwards.
GGTGACCGGCGAGCCCGAAGTCGTGCGCCAGGACCAGCACGGTCACGCGTGGGCACTGCAGGTATCCCCCGACGGCAACATCTGGGGCGCCACGGTCAACAAGACCGCCGGTGACGCCGAGCGACTCGACGACGTGGTGTTCCCGTTGTTCCCGCAGGGCGGCGGGTTCCCGCGGACCAACGACGAGAAGACCTGATCGAGACGCTCCGCTACTGCGGACCGTGACCGGGCAGCCGCAGCATCAGCCGGGCACCGCCCAGCGGGCTGACCTCCAGCGCCGCGGTGCCACCGTGGATCTCGGCCTGCTGCGCCACCAGAGCCAGCCCCAGACCCGACCCGGACCGCGACGCGGTGGTGCCCCGGTGGAAGCGTTCGAACACCGTCGCCCGCTCCTGCTCCGGCACACCGGCTCCGTTGTCGTCGACGGCGATCTCGACACCTTCCGACGACGACACCACGCTGAGCCTGACCTGGGTGGCGCCGCCGTGTTTGACGGCGTTGGCGATCGCGTTGTCGATGACCAGTCGTAGACCGGCGGGCATGCCGAGCATCAACACCGATGTCGAGGAGGCCAGCGACACGTCCAGCCCGGGATAGTTGTGCATGGCATCGTGGGCGGCACGGTCGAGCAGTTCGGCCACGTCGACGGGCACGAAGTCGTCGACGGTGGTCAACTCCCCCTGCGCGAGCCGCTCCAGCGCGCCCAGGGTCGCCTCGATGCGGGACTGGGTGCGCATGACGTCGGTGATCACCTCTTTGCGCTGCTCGGGCGCCAGATCCAGGGTGAGTAGCACTTCCAGATTGGTCCGCATCGCGGTCAACGGCGTCCGCAGCTCGTGGGAGGCCACGGCGGCGAAGTCGCGCGCCGATTCCAGCGCCGCGCGGGTGCGCTGCTGTTCGTCACCGATCCGCGCCAGCATGCCCTCGACCGCTTCGGAGATCTCGACCGCCTCCCACACCCCGCGAACCTGTACCTCGTCGGGGTTGGACTGCGCGTTGATCGCGCGAGCCTGCTGGGCCAGCAACCGGAACGGGTTGACCATGATCAGCGAGATCACCCAGCCGACCAGCAGTGTGCTCAGGATCACCCCCGCACAGATCCAGAACACCCGCCAGTGCAGCGAGTCGATCCTGGCCTGCGTCTCGGCCAGCGGTGCGCCGAGCGCGATGGAGGCGTTGCCGGTGGTCAGCGTCCGCACCCGGTATTCGACGCCGTCGATGCTGGCGTCGGCGTAGCCGGCGGGCAGCTCGGGCAGCACGACGTCGGCGGGGACCGAGATCGTGGCGTCGCCCAATCTGGCGGTCCGGACCAGGCCGTTCTCGGTGGGCTCGGGTCCGGTCCCGTCCTGCACGCTGCGCAGCAGCGTGTTCACGTCGCCGAAGCTGGACAACGAATCGAGACGCCGGTCGAGCTGATCGAGCTGGTCGTTGGTGACCCCGACCCACACCCAGACGCCCAGCGTCAGCACCAGGGTTATCACCCCCAGCTGGGCCAGGATGACGATCGAACGCAGCGACAGCAGCCGCAGCGGGTGCGCCAGAATTCGGAAGACCAGGTCCTGGGGGCGTTTTTTCACCGGACTGCTAGCTACAGGCAGCCATGACGAGCTCACGCACCCGCGCGGCGTCGGCCTGGCCCTTGGTGGCTTTCATCACCGCCCCGACGATTGCGCCCGCCGCCTGGACCTTGCCGCCGCGGATCTTCTCCACGACATCGGGGTTGGCGGCAAGAGCTTCATCGACAGCGGCCTGGATCAGCGAGTCGTCGCGCACTACGGCCAGGCCGCGGTCGTTCATGACCTGCTCGGGCTCGCCCTCACCGGCCAGCACACCCTCGACAACCTGGCGGGCCAGCTTGTTGGACAGCTTGCCCTCGTCGACGAGCTTGACCACGGCGGCGACCTGGGCCGGCGTGATCGGCAGCGCGTCGAGTTCGACTCCAGACTCGTTGGCTTTCTGCACCAGGAAGTTGCCCCACCAGGCGCGGGCCTGATCGCTGGACGCGCCGTGCTCGACCGTCGCGGCGATCAGATCGAGCGCGCCGATGTTGACCAGGTCGCGCATCACCTCGTCGGACACACCCCAGTCCTGCTGAATCCGTTTGCGCGACAACCATGGAAGTTCGGGGATGGTGGCACGCAGCCGTTCGACGAGCTCGGCGCTGGGGGCCACCGGCTCCAGGTCGGGTTCGGGGAAGTACCGGTAGTCCTGCGCGGTCTCCTTACTGCGACCGGGCGAGGTGTAGCCGTCCTCGTGGAAGTGCCGGGTCTCCTGCAGGATCGTTCCGCCTGATTCCAGAACCGCTGCCTGCCTGCGCATTTCGTAACGCACGGCGACTTCGACACTCTTGAGCGAGTTGACGTTCTTGGTTTCGGTGCGGGTGCCGAACTCGGCCTGCCCGATCGGTTTGAGCGAGACGTTCGAATCGCACCGCATCGAGCCCTGATCCATCCGGACATCGGAAACTCCCAAGCCCCGCAACAGATCTCGGAGTGCGGTCACGTACGCCCGGGCAATCTCCGGGGCCCGCTCCCCCGCGCCTTCGACGGGCTTGGTGACGATCTCGATCAGCGGGACCCCGGCGCGGTTGTAGTCGATCAGCGACGTGGTGGCGCCGGCGATACGACCGGTCTCGCTGCCCAGGTGGGTCAGCTTGCCGGTGTCTTCTTCCATGTGTGCCCGCTCGATCTCCACGCGCCAGGTGCTGCCGTCGTCCAGCGGCACCTCGAGGTGGCCGTTGATGGCGATCGGTTCGTCGTACTGGGAGATCTGGTAGTTCTTCGGCATGTCCGGATAGAAATAGTTCTTCCGGGCGAAGCGGCACCACGGCACGATCTCGCAGTTCAGTGCCAGGCCGATGCGGATCGCGGACTCGACGGCGACCTGGTTGAGCACCGGGAGCGACCCGGGCATACCCAGGCAGACCGGGCACACCTGTGTGTTGGGCTCGCCGCCGAAGCGGTTGGCACAGCTGCAGAACATCTTGGTCTCGGTGGACAGCTCGACGTGCACCTCGAGACCGAGGACAGGCTCGTAGCGGGCGATGACCTCGGCGTAATCCAGCAGCTCGGCGGTGGCGGCAGACATGCCCCTGATCCTAGTGCGGGCCTTTCCCGCCGCCTCCGTCAGCCGAAGAACGCCGCCGCGTCCTCGTAGCGGCTCTGCGGAACCAGTTTGAGTTGGCGGACCGCGTCGGCCAGTGGCACCCGGCCGATGTCCTGGCCGCGCAGCGACACCATCATCCCGTACTCGCCGGCATGGGCGGCGTCGGCGGCGTTGACGCCGAATCGGGTGGCCAGGACCCGGTCGTGGGGCGTCGGCGTGCCGCCGCGCTGCACGTGGCCGAGCACCGTGGTGCGCACCTCCTTCTTGATGCGTTTCTCCACCTCAACGGCCAGCTGCTGGGCCACCCCGGTGAAGCGCTCGTGGCCGAACTCGTCGATGCCGCCCTGGAGCAGCTGCATCGAGCCCTCCGCAGGTTTGGCGCCCTCGGCGACCACGCAGATGAAGTGCGAGTCGCCGCGCACGAAACGTGCCTTGACCAGGCGGCACACCTCTTCGACGTCGAACGGCTGCTCGGGGATCAACGTCATGTGCGCACCGGCGGCCAGCCCGGCGTTGAGCGCGATCCAGCCCGCATGGCGGCCCATCACCTCGACGAGCATGACCCGCTGATGCGACTCGGCGGTGCTGTGCAGGCGGTCGATGGCCTCGGTGGCGATGTTCAGCGCCGTGTCATGGCCGAACGTGACATCGGTGCAGTCGATGTCGTTGTCGATGGTCTTGGGCACCCCCACGACGGGCACGCCCTCCTCGGACAACCAGCTGGCCGCGGTCAGGGTGCCCTCGCCGCCGATCGGGATCAGCACGTCGATGCCGTTGTCGTCGAGCGTCTGCTTGATCTCGTCGAGCCCGGCACGGAGCCGGTCGGGGTTGGTGCGCGCGGTCCCGAGCATCGTGCCGCCCTTGGCCAACAGCCGATCGTTGCGGTCGTCGTTGTGCAGCTGGATGCGGCGGTTCTCCAACAGGCCGCGCCACCCGTCCTGGAAACCCACCACCGACGAGCCGTACCGGGCGTCGCACGTGCGTACGACCGCCCGGATGACCGCGTTGAGCCCTGGGCAGTCCCCGCCTCCGGTCAGCACTCCGATCCGCATGGTCTATCTCGCTCCTCGCGTGCGCTTGACGTATTTCGCTCCCGTGCGCATGCGACCCATCTTGCCCCTTCAGACCGCCGTCGGCAGCGGACCGCGGGCAACCTCGAACGCGGCGCCGACACGGTAGAGGCGGTCGTCGGCCAGCGCCGGCGCCATGATCTGCAGCCCCACCGGCAGCTGGTCGTCCGGGGAGAGCCCCGCAGGCACCGACATTCCGCAGTGCCCGGCGAGGTTGAGCGGCAACGTGCACAGGTCGAACAGGTACATCGACAGCGGATCGTCGACCTTCTCGCCGAGGCGGAACGCCGTGCTCGGCGTCGCCGGTGAGACCAGCACGTCGACGCTGCGGTAGGCCTCGTCCAGGTCTCGCGCGATCAGGGTGCGCACCTTCTGCGCCTGGTTGTAATAGGCGTCGTAATAACCCGCCGACAACGCGTACGCGCCGATCATGATGCGCCGCTTGACCTCCGGCCCGAAGCCCGCGGCGCGGGTCAGGGCCATGACTTCCTCGGCGCTGTGGCTGCCGTCGTCGCCGACGCGCAGGCCGTACCGCATGCCGTCGAACTTGGCGAGGTTCGACGACACCTCCGAGGGCAGGATGAGGTAGTAGGCGGGCAGCGAGTAGTCGAAGTGCGGGCAGTCCACCTCGCTGACCTCGGCGCCGAGTGCCGTGAGCTTGTCGACCGCGTCGTTGAACGCCTTCAGCACGCCCGGCTGGTAGCCCTCGCCGCTGCGCAACTGTTTGACCACGCCGACGCGTAGGCCTTTGAGGTCACCGTCGGCGCCGGCTCTGGCTGCACCGACGACGTCGGGGACGGCCGCGTCGACCGAGGTCGAGTCGCGCGGGTCGTGACCGGCGACGACCGCGTGCAGCAGCGCAGTGTCGAGCACGGTGCGCGCACACGGCCCGCCCTGGTCCAGCGAAGATGCGCACGCGATCAGCCCGTACCGCGAGACGGTGCCGTAGGTGGGTTTCACGCCGACGGTGGCGGTCAGCGCGGCGGGTTGACGGATCGACCCGCCGGTGTCGGAGCCGATCGCCAGCGGCGCCTGGAACGCCGCCAGGGCTGCCGCGCTGCCACCGCCCGATCCGCCGGGCACCCGCTCGGTGTCCCACGGGTTGCGGGTCGGCCCGTACGCGGAGTTCTCGGTCGAGCTGCCCATGGCGAACTCGTCCATGTTGGTCTTGCCGAGGATCGGGATGCCGGCCTGGCGCAGCCGCGCGGTCACCGTGGCGTCGTACGGCGACATCCAGCCTTCGAGGATCTTCGACCCGCACGTGGTGGGCATGTCGGTGGTGGTGAAGACGTCCTTGAGGGCCAGCGGCACCCCGGCCAGCGGCGAGGCCGGGCTCTCACCGGCAGCGAGTGCGGCGTCGACGGCGGCGGCTGCGGCCAGCGCCTGGTCACCGCCGACATGCAGGAACGCGTGGTAGGCGTCGTCGGTGGCGGCGATCTGGTCCAGACACGCCTGGGTCACCTCGGTCGAGGACACCTCTTTGGCGGCGATCTTCGCGCCCAGCGTTGCGGCGTCGAGCCGCGTCAGGTCGCTCACTCTGCTTCTCCGAGGATTCGGGGCACGGCAAAACGCCCGTCGACCGCGTTGGGCGCCTCGGCGAGCGCCTGGTCCTGGGTCAGGCAGGGCGCCGGGGTGTCAGGTCGGAAGACGTTGACGTCCTTGAGGGGGTTGTCGGTGGCCTCGACGCCGGTGACGTCGACGGCCTGGATCTGGCTGACATGGCCGAGGATGGCATCGAGCTGGCCGGCGAAACTGTCCAACTCGCTGTCGGTCAGAGCGAGTCGGGCCAGCCGCGCCAGGTGCGCAACCTCGTCTCGGGAGATCTGGGACACGACCACGAAGCCTAGTTCAATGCCCCGGCGGGGCCGTCGTCCGAGTCGCCCGCGTGAGGCAGTCCGTGACACAGTGTTGCGCGTGCCTTCGTATCTGCTACGGGTCCAGCTGGAGGACAGGCCCGGCAGCCTCGGCTCCCTGGCCGTGGCCTTGGGCTCCACGGGTGCCGACATCCTCTCGCTCGACGTCGTCGAGCGGGCTGCAGGCTACGCGGTCGACGATCTCGTCGTCGAGCTACCGCCCGGCGCCATGCCGGACATGCTCATCACGGCCGCCGAGAAGATCAAAGGGGTGTACGTCGACAGCATCCGGCCGCACACCGGGCTGCTCGAGGCTCACCGCGAGCTCGAACTGATCGACCATGTCGCCGCTGCCGACGGCAGGCTCGAGCAGTTGCAGGTGCTTGTCGACCAGGCGCCGAAGGTGCTGCGCGTCGGCTGGTGCACGGTGACCAGGCTGACCGACGCGGGCCCCGAGCGGGTGGTGGGCAGCTCCGGCGCCCCGGAGACGGTGGCGGCGGAAACGCCATGGCTGCCGATCCACCGGGCCGAGGCGCTGGACGCCACCGCGGACTGGGTGCCGCAGGTGTGGCGGGACATGGACACCACGTTGGCTGCCGCGCCGCTGGGGGAACCGGCGACCGCGCTCGTGCTCGGGCGCCCCGGTGGTCCCGAATTCCGGCCCAGCGAGGTGGCCCGGCTGGGCTACCTCGCCGGTATCGTCGCGACGATCACCGGGTAGGCCGCCACGTTCGCGGGTAGGCGGCCACGTTCGCGGGGGGAGTCGCGGCGATCACGGCCGGGCCGGCTGGACCCCCTCCGGGCCCTGCTCGAGCAATCGGCTGAAGCCGTCCTCGTCGAGCACCGGCACCCCGAGCTCGATCGCCTTGTCGTACTTGGATCCCGGCGAATCCCCGGCGACGACGTAGTCGGTCTTCTTCGACACCGAGCCGGACGCCTTACCGCCCCGGGTGATGATCGCTTCCTTGGCGCCGTCGCGGGAGAACCCGGTCAGCGACCCGGTCACCACCACGGTCAACCCTTCCAGCGTGCGCTCGATGCTGGCGTCTCGTTCATCGGCCATCCGCACACCGGCCGCGCGCCACTTCTCGACAATCGCGCGGTGCCAGTCCACGGTGAACCAGTCGATCACCGCCGCCGCGATGGTCGGGCCCACGCCCTCGGTGTCGGCCAGCTGCTCCTCGGAGGCGGACTCGATGGCCTCGAGGCTGCCGAATTCGGTGGCCAGTGCACGAGCCGCGGTCGGCCCGACATGGCGGATCGACAGCGCCACCAACACCCGCCACAGCGGTTGCGCCTTCGCCTGGCCGAGGTGGGCCAGCAGGCGCTTGCCATTGGCCGACAATTCGCCGGCCTTGGTGGTGAACAGCTCGGTGCGCAGCAGATCGTCGGCGGTGAGGCCGAACAGGTCGCCCTCGTCGGTGATGACGCCGGCCTGCAGCAGAGCGGTCGCAGCCTCGTAACCCAGGCCCTCGATGTCGAACGCGCCACGCCCGGCGACGTGAAACACCCTCTCCCGCAACTGTGCCGGGCACGAGCGTGAGTTGGGGCAGCGAATGTCGGCGTCACCCTCTTTGGCCGGAGCGAGTTCGGTTCCGCACTCCGGACAGTGGGTGGGCATGACGAACTCGCGCTCGGACCCGTCGCGCAGGTCCACGACCGGGCCGAGCACCTCGGGGATGACGTCGCCGGCCTTGCGGATGACCACGGTGTCGCCGATGAGCACGCCCTTGCGCTTGACCTCCGAGGCGTTGTGCAGCGTGGCCAGCCCGACGGTGGACCCCGCCACCTTGACCGGTTCCATGTAGGCGAACGGCGTGACCCGGCCGGTCCGGCCGACGTTGACACGGACGTCGAGGAGTTTGGTGGTCGCCTCCTCGGGTGGGTACTTGTAGGCGACCGCCCAGCGCGGAGCGCGCGAGGTCGACCCGAGCCGGCGCTGCAGCGCCACCTCGTCGACCTTGACCACCACCCCGTCGATCTCGTGATCGACGTCGTGGCGGTGCTCACCCCAGTAGGCGATGCGTTCGGTCACTGCCTCCAGACCCTGAACCTGTGCGGTGTGGGTCGAGACCGGCAGGCCCCACTGCCCCAGCGCCCGGTAGGCGTCGTGCAGTGAGGCAAAGGAGAAGCCCGCAGGACCTTCCAGGTGACCAAGTCCGTGGCAGATCATGCGCAGCTTGCGCCGCGCCGTGACCGCCGGATTCTTCTGCCGCAGCGAACCCGCGGCACTGTTGCGCGGGTTCGCGAAGGGCGGCTTGCCGTCGGCGACCAGCCCTGCGTTGAGTTCCTCGAAATCGGCCACCCGGAAGAACACCTCGCCGCGGACCTCCAGTACCCGCGGAATCGGGAATTCCTCTGTGCCGGTGAGTGTCTCCGGCACGTCGTCGATGGTGCGGGCGTTGAGGGTGACATCCTCGCCGGTGCGGCCGTCACCGCGGGTCGCGGCGCGGACCAATCGTCCGTCGCGGTAGACCAGCGCCAGCGCCACGCCGTCGATCTTCAGCTCGCACAGGTAATGCGCGCCGTCTCCGATTTCGCTTTTGATGCGGGCGGCCCACGCACCGAGCTCGTCGGGGGTGAAGACGTTGTCCAGACTCAGCATCCGCTCGAGATGGTCGGCGGAGGTGAAGTCGGTGGCGAACCCGGCGCCGCCGACGAGCTGGGTGGGCGAATCGGGCGTCCGCAACTGCGGGTGGGCGTTCTCGAGGGCCTCGAGCTCGCGCAGCAACGTGTCGAACTCGGCATCGGAGATGATCGGCGCGTCGCGTACGTAGTAGCGGAACTGGTGGCCGCGCACTTCCTCGGCGAGTTCCTGCCACTGCCGGCGCAGGTCGGCGTCGACGGCGTCGACCGCGCCGTCGGCCTGCTCGGCCAGCGCGGCCTCGGGATCCTGACTCGCCTTCGGACTCACCCTGGCAGGTTATCGAAGGACACCGACACGACGGTCCACCGCGGCCGTCGGACCGCGCGCATAACCTGGCCCCATGCCGCACCCGATCATGTTCCGCGACGACGACATGGGCCTGGCCGAGGTACGCCGGATTGCGCTCGGATTTCCCGAGACGTTCGAGAAGATCTCCCACGGCCGGCCGGTGTTCTGCGCACCCAAGATGTTCGCGGTGTACGGCGGTTCGGCGAAGAGCGCCGCCGGTGGGCACACCCGGTACCCGCATTGTGTCCTGGTCAAGGTCGACGACAGCGAACGGCGGGCACTGGAGCAGGACAGCCGGTTCTTCTTCCCCGCCTACATGGGACCGTTGGGCTGGCTCGGACTGGACTTCGAGGCCGCACCGGTCGACTGGCCCGAGGTCACCGAGCTGATCGACGCGTCCTTCCGGATGGTCGCGCCGAAGAAAACAATCAAGCAGCTCGACCAACGTTGACCCATGCGACGGCCGGACATGCTTCGATCGGAGCTGCCATGAGTTTCTCCAGCCCTTTCCCCGAAGTCGACATCCCCACCGCGAGTGTCTACGACTATCTCTTCGACGACCTCCACGACCACGACGCCGACCGTGTCGCCCTGATCGACGCGAAGTCCGGCAGACAGACCTCCTACCGCGAGATGGTCGCCCGCATCGAATCCTTCGCCGGCGGCTTGGCCGCCCGCGGCCTCGGCGTCGGCGATGTGGTCGGCCTGCTCGCTCCGAACAGCTCGGCGTTCGCGGTCGCCTTCCACGGCATCCTGCGTGCCGGCGCGACAGCAACCACCATCAATGCGCTGTTCACGGCCAAGGACATCGCAAAGCAGCTCACCGACTCCAAAGCCACGATGTTGGTGACCGTGAGCCCGCTGCGCGAACAAGCCCGGGAGGGGGCGGCCGCGGCGGGCCTGCCTGCGGAGAACGTCGTGGTCCTCGACGGCGCGGGCCGCGACACCGACGGCCACCCCAACGCCGACGACCTGCTCGCGGCGGGAGCCCCCGCCCCGGACGTCAGCTTCGCTCCGTCGGCGCATCTGGCGGTGCTGCCGTACAGCTCGGGCACGACCGGCAATCCCAAGGGTGTCATGCTCACCCACCGCAACCTGGTCGCCAACGTCGCCCAGATCCGGCCGCTGCACGGCATGACGAGTGACGACGTGGTGCTGGCCGTCCTGCCGTTCTTCCACATCTACGGCATGACCGTGCTGCTCAATGCGGCACTGCACGCCCGCGCCCGGCTCGTCATCATGCCGAGTTTCGACCTCGGCGAGTTCCTCGGCAACATCGCCGAACACCGGTGCACCGTCGCGTTCATCGCACCTCCGGTGGCGGTCGCGCTGGCCAAGCACCCGTTGATCGACGACTACGACCTGTCCTCGCTGAACGTGGTCATGTCGGGGGCGGCACCGTTGGACGCCGACCTCGGACATGCGGTCGCCGAGCGGTTGGGGTGCACGGTCGTACAGGGATACGGCATGAGCGAGCTCAGCCCGGTCAGTCACATCACCCCGTTCGACTACGGCGAGCACGACATGCGTGTCGAGGCGCCGCTCAGTTCGGTCGGCTGGACGGTTTCCAATGCCGCATCCAAGATCGTCGACCCCGAGACGGGGCGCGAAACCCCCGTTCCCGAAGAGGGTTTGAGCGAGACGGGCGAGCTCTGGTTCAAGGGCCCCAACGTCATGGCCGGGTATCTGAACAACGACGACGCCACCAAGGCGACCATCGACGACGACGGTTGGCTGCACACCGGGGACCTGGCCCAGGTGGACGCCCACGGGTGCGTCTACATCGTCGACCGACTCAAGGAACTCATCAAGTACAAGGGCTATCAGGTGCCGCCGGCCGAACTGGAGGCCGTGCTGTTGAGCCACCCCGACATCGCCGACGCCGCCGTGGTCGGCGCACTCGATGACGAAGGCGAAGAGGTGCCGAAGGCGTTCGTCGTCAAGCAGTCCGACTCGGAGCTGACCGAGGACGACGTGATGGCGTTCGTCGCCGAACACGTCGCGCCGTACAAGAAGGTTCGCAAGGTCGAGTTCATCGATGCGGTGCCGAAGTCGGCCTCGGGCAAGATTCTTCGAAAGGATCTGCGCTCGCGCTGACTTGTCGGTGCCGGATGGCATCATAGAACACATGTTCGATTCCGAGGCGGCGGGGTGCATTGAGGCGATGGCCTCGGCGGTGCGCGCGGAGTCGGCGGCGATCGGGGCGCGGTTGAAGGCGGTGGCCCGGTTGTATGCCCAGCGCTGCCGCGACTACGAAGGCCGCCAGCACTGGGCCGGCGATATCTTCGACGCGGTGGCCGCGGAGGTCTCGGCGGCGCAGAACATCAGCCGCGCCCGCGCCGGGGTGCAGGTGCGCATGGCGGTCTCGCTGTTCGAACGCCTACCCCGCGTGGCGGAGGTGTTCGCCGCCGGCGACATCGATTACCGGGCGTTGCGGATCATCATCGCGCGCACCGACAACGTCGACGACGAGGTGATCGGCTCCCTCGACGAGGCGCTGGCCGAGCGGGTAGGGCGCTGGAACCGACTCTCGCACAACGCGCTCCGCGACCGTATCGACAAGTGGGTGGCCATGGTCGACCCCGCCGGTGAACGCGTGCCGCCCGAAGTCGCCGATCAGCGTTACCTCGATATCGACCCCCACCCCACCGCGGCCGGTATGGCGCTGATCGGCGGCGCGCTGCACGCGATGGACGCCGCCGCGCTGCAGGCCCGCATCACCGCGATCGCAGCCACCGTGTGCGACGAGGACCCGCGCACCACCGCCCAACGCCGCGCCGATGCCTGCGGCGCGATCGGACGCTGGGAAACCAGCCTGGCTTGCCAATGCCCCGATACGCAGTGCCCCAACCGCAGCGTGCGCGACGGCGCCGCCCAGATCGTCCTCCATCTGCTGGCCGAGCAGAGCACCCTCACCAGCAGCAGCACCGCGCCCGGCTATCTGCCCGGATTCGGGGTCCAGCCCGCCGAGACGGTGCGCAGCGCCGCCCGCGGCGCCAAGCTCACCCCGGTGCGGCTGCCCGCCACGGCGCCGGAACCGGGTTATCGGGCCTCGGCGCCGCTGACCGATTTCCTGCGCTGGCGCGATCTGACCTGTCGCTGGCCCGGCTGTGACGCCCCGGTGGCGCGCTGCGATCTCGACCACACCCAACCCTGGCCGGTCGGGCTCACCCACCCCTCCGGGCTCAAGCACTACTGCCGGGCTCATCATTTGATCAAAACGTTCTACACCGGACCGCTGGGCTGGACCGATCACCAGCGCCCCGACGGCACCATCATCGTCACCGCGCCGACCGGGCATACCTACACCACCGACGCCACCGGCGGGTTGCTGTTCCCGACCCTGGCCCGCCCCACCGCACCCCTGACCACCACCAGCTCCGGCGCCGAACCGACGGCCAGTCCCCACCGCGGCGCCATGATGCCCAAACGTCGCACCACCCGCGACCAGGACCGCCGCGCCCGCATCGACCGTGAACGCCGCCACCGCCTCGACATCAACGCCGAACACGAACGCCAACACCAAGCCTGGCTCGCCGCCACCTACCAACCACCACCCTTCTGAGCGGTCGGCTCAGATGCCTTCCGGGTCCTCGGCCAGTGCGTCGGCGACCCGCTGGGAAAGCTCGATCGCGGTGCGCGCCCATACCGGCGTCGCCGCGGCCAGCCCGCACGCCGGTGTGACGCCGATGCGCTGTCGGAGCACCGCGCGGGCGAAGCCGAGTCGGTCGGTGACCGAAGCGACGGACGCCGCGACGTTCCCGGTCGCCGGGCGCGTGGTGGGCTGGGTGCTCGGTACCGCACCCAGCAGGACGGTTCGGCCCGACTCCAGGAACTCGCCGATACCGTCCAGGTCGGCCGGGGTCAGGGTGGTGATGTCGACCGAGACCGCGGCGATGCTGCTGCGCTGCATTAGCGGCCACGGCAGGCCCTCCGCACAGCTGTGCAGGGCCACGTCACCGCTGATGATCTCGACGCAGTCGTCGAGAAGACCGCCCACCATCGCCTCGTCGACGGGATGTACCGGCGCCAGACTGGTCACCCCGGACAGTCGACCGGCCAACGCAGCCGGCAGCGACGGCTCGTCGAACTGCACGACCACCGGGGTCTGCAGCCGCCGCGACACCTGCGCGCGGTGCGCCGACACCCCCTCGGCGAGCGACACAGCCAGATCCCGCACCGCTCCCGCGTCGGTGATGGCCCGGTGGCCGTTCGGCAGTTCCAGGTGCGCGGCCAGCGTCACCGGCCCGGGCGCCTGCACCTTCACCGTCCGGTCGGACCCTCGTAGGCCCGCCTTCTCCCAGGCTTCTTCGAGCGCGTCGATGTCTTCGTCCATCAGGCTGACCGCCCGGCGCGTGGCGGCCCGACGCCCGGTGGCGATGCGGTACCCGCGGGGCACCGTGTCCAAGGCGATGTCGACCAGCAGGGCGCCGGAGCGACCGATCAGGTCGGCCCCCACCCCGCGGGCCGGTAACTCCACCAGATGCGGCAGCCCGTGCAGCTCCCCCACGACGATCTCGGCGGCTTCCCGGGGCACCGATCCCGGCCAGGAACCCGTGCCGGTTGCGGTCGCGAAAACACTCACTCGCCCGACGATATCGACACCGCTAGTGTCATGACATGACGGCCCGGTCCTGCGTGTCAACGCTGTTGGCGGTGGCACTTGCGGCGGTGCTAGTTGCCGGGTGTACCCAGACGGTCGCCGGGACCGCGCTCCGGACCGTCCCCGCCATCGATGAGGACTCGCGCTCTCCGGTCGACGTCGACACCGTGCTGCTCGATCGAGCCGAGTTGCAGGCCATTACCGGGGCCGGCGAGAACCTGACCGCGATCCCCGGAATGCAGAGCAAGACACCGGTGGACATCGATCTGATGCTCGAATCCGTTCCGCAGCAATGCCAATGGGTGTTCGCCGAAACGCAGGTCTTCGGGCCAGACATCGAGGAGTTCACCAAGTCCACCTACCAGAGCCCCCGCCGCGGCGGTGTGATCAGCCAGGCCGCCGCTGGGTATCGCGATGTGCCGACCGCGCGAGCCGCGTTCGACAGCCTGGTCGAACGCATTCGCGGCTGCGATCAGAGCCGGGCGGGCCGGCAGCTCGTCGGCGAGTTCGCCGGCACTACGGATTCGGTGCACACCAGGCCCGGAGACTGCGGCCGCGACTACCGGATCAAATCGGCGGTGTTGGTGGAGGTGACGTTCTGCGCGTTTCCGGACTCGGTGCCCGACATCGTGATGACCAACATCCTCGCCAACGTGCCGGGCTGATATAGCTCGAGTTGGTCCTTCTCAAATGCCTCCGGAGGTGTCAGGAAGGGATCTGTAACTGATTCCTTTTCGGGGTCCGTGTGTTGGACGCACGTGGACCTCCTGACACGCCCCGGAGGTGTTGTTGTGTCTGTGCATGTAGCTCCAGTCACGTCGTCCACGATCGTCGTTGCTGTCGATGTCGGCAAGACCTCGGCCCTGTTGTCGGTGACCGATGCGGGTCACCATCGGTTGTTCGGGCCGTCGGAATTTGCGATGAACCGCACGGGTCTCGCCGCGGTCTTGGCTCGGGTGGCGACCTCGGTCCCGCTATCGGGGCAGGTCAAGGTCGGTGTGGAGGCCGCCGGTCACTATCACCGACCCGTGCTCGACCATCGCTGGCCCGATGGATGGGAAGTGTTGGAGCTCAATCCCGCTCATGTCGCCGAGCAGCGCCGGGTGCAGGGACGACGCCGGATCAAGACCGACGTGATCGACCTCGAGGCGATCACCGAACTCGTGTTGGCCGGACACGGCAGCCCGGTCACCGACCGCGATGTCGTGATCGGTGAGATCAGCGCCTGGGCAGTGCATCGGAGCCGGCGGGTCGCCACGCGTACCGCGACGAAGAATCAGCTGCTCGGCCAGCTCGACCGGGCCTTTCCCGGGCTGACCCTGGCTCTGCCCGACGTGCTGGCCACCAAGATCGGCCGGCTGGTGGCCGCCGAGTTCGCCGACCCGACACGCCTGGCCGGTCTCGGGGTCAATCGGTTGATCCGCTTCGCCGCGACCCGCGACCTGCAACTGCGCCGCCCGTCGCCGAGCGTCTGGTCGCTGCGGCCCGCGACGCCTTGCCGACCCGCGACGCCGTGATCGCGCGTCGGATACTGGCCGCCGACCTGGCCCTGTTGGCCGATCTTGACGACCAGATTCAGTCCGCGGAGACCGCGCTGGGATCACTGTTGCCGCGCAGCCCCTACGCGACGTTGACCTCGGTGCCAGGCTGGGCAGTGGTGCGGGTATCCAATTACGCTGCCGCTCTGGGTGATCCGAAACGCTGGCCGGGACCCCGGCAGATCTACCGTGCGTCGGGGTTGTCCCCCATGCAATACGAATCCGCCCACAAACGCCGCGACGGCGGTATCAGCCGCGAAGGTAGCGTCGCGCTGCGCCGCGCCCTGATCGACCTAGGCATCGGCCTGTGGCTCAACGAGCCGGCCGCCAAAACCTACGCTCACGGACTCAAGGACCGCGGCAAACACAGCGGCGTGGTGGCCTGCGCGTTGGCCCATCGCGCCAACCGCATCGCCTACGCGCTCGTGCGCGACCACGCCACCTACGAGGCAGCCCGCTGGGCCTAGACCCCCCACACTCAGCACGAAAGGACCGACCAGACCCTTCCACCACTCCCGCCGGTAGTGCCACGGTAAACGGACGAGGACGAAGGGCCGGATCAGATGTCGTAAGGGCTATGGCGGACCCCTCACCGGGTTACGCCGACGCTAGCTTGGCACCCGGCCCTTCGTGCCTCCACGGCAGCCCGAACGACGCCAGATAACCCACACCGAGGTTGCATACGTCAGCGTGGGCGCTAGGCACCCGTCAACCTCACCAGCACCACTGCCGGCCGCGCGGAAACCACACACCCGACCAGGTGTGTCGGCCCACTACGGCCTCCGCACCACTTGACTCGACCTACAGCCAGCTAGTGCGCCGCCCGGATGGTGGCGCTGCCGAGCACCTCGTCGCCGGCGGGGTCGGGGCGGTACAAGACCGCGGTCTGTCCGGGTGCCACGCCGCGCAGCGGGCTGCGCAGCTCGACGACGAGTTCGCCGCCGCGTGATTCGGCGACTGCGCCGGTGATCCCGCCGTGAGCGCGTACCTGCACCTCGCACTCGAGCGGACCTTCAGGGGCGACTCCGGAGGTGAACACCGGGGCCTCACCGTAGAGGGTGTGCACGTCGAGGTCGGCCACGTCGCCGACCTGCACCGTGGCGGTGGCGGCGTCGATTCCGGTGACGTATCTGGGTCGACCGTCGGGGCCGGGGCCCGCGATGCCGAGACCCTTGCGCTGCCCGATGGTGAACCCGTGCACGCCGTCGTGCTCGGCCAGCACCGCACCGCTGGAGTCGACCACGCTGCCGCGGCGCACACCGATGCGGGCACCGAGAAACGCTTGTGTATCGCCCGACGGGATGAAGCAGATGTCGTGGCTGTCAGCCTTCTGCGCCACGGCAAGCCCGCGTTGGGCCGCCTCGTGGCGGATGCGCGCCTTGGGTGTGTCGCCGATGGGGAACATCGCGTGGGCGAGCTGGTCGGCGGTCAGCACCGCCAACACGTAGGACTGGTCCTTGTCCGTGTCCACCGCGCGGCGCAACCGGCCCTCCGACAGCCGCGCGTAGTGACCGGTGGCGAGCGCGTCGAAACCCAGCGCGAGTGCGCGAGAGGCCAGCGCGGAGAACTTGATCCGCTCGTTGCAGCGCACGCACGGGTTGGGCGTCTCGCCGCGGGCGTAGGAGTCGACGAAGTCGTCGATGACGTCTTCTTTGAAGCGGTCGGCGAAATCCCAGACGTAGAACGGGATACCGAGCACGTCGGCCACCCGCCGGGCGTCACCGGCGTCCTCCTTCGAGCAGCAGCCGCGCGAACCGGTGCGCAGCGTGCCGGGGGCTGATGACAGCGCCAGGTGCACCCCGACCACGTCGTGGCCGGCGTCGACCATCCGCGCGGCGGCGACGGATGAGTCCACCCCGCCGCTCATCGCGACCAAGACCCGCATCGCTAGGCCCGCCCCCCGGAGCTGGCCAGCGCCGCCTGCCGTGCGCGTTCCACCGCGGCGGGCAGAACTGCGAGCACTGCGTCGACATCGGACTCGGTGCTGGTGTGGCCCAACGACAATCGCAGCGATCCGCGCGCGCTGGCCGGATCCGCTCCCATGGCCAGCAGCACATGTGACGGCTGGGCCACGCCGGCGGTGCACGCCGATCCCGTGGAACACTCGATGCCCTTGGCGTCCAGCAACATCAGCAGCGAGTCGCCTTCACAGCCACGGAAGGTGAAGTGCGCGTTGCCCGGCAGCCTGCCCGGTCCCGGATGGGTGCCGTTGAGGTCGACGTCGTCGATCGCGGCCACCACACCGTCGATGAGCCGGTCCCGCAGCGCCCGCACCCGGGCGCTGGTCGACTCCATGTTCGCCACGGCGTCCAGCGCCGCCACGGCCATCGCCACCGCGCCCGCGACGTCCTGCGTGCCAGATCGCACATCGCGTTCCTGCCCGCCGCCGTGCAGCTGCGGCACGCACGCGGCGTCGCGGCGCAGCAGCAGCGCACCGACCCCGGTGGGGCCGCCGAACTTGTGCGCGGCAACACTCATCGCCGCGAGCCCGCTGGCTGCGAAGTCCACCGGGATGTGGCCGACTGCCTGGATGGCGTCACTGTGCACCGGGATGTCGAATTCGGCGGCAACCGCGGTGAGCTCCCTGATCGGCATGAGGGTGCCGACCTCGTTGTTGGCCCACATCACCGAGATGAGGGCGACGTCGCTGGGGTCCTCCAGCGCGGTTCGCAGGTCCGCGGCGCTGACCGCACCCTGCTGGTCGACCGGCAACCACGTCACCTCGGCGCCCTCGTGCTCCACGAGCCACTCGACCGCATCGAGGACGGCGTGATGCTCGACCGCCGTGGTGACGATTCTGGTCCGGCGTGGATCGGCGTCGCGGCGCGCCCAGAAGATGCCCTTGACGGCGAGGTTGTCGCTCTCCGTACCACCTGCGGTGAAGATCACCTCAGACGGGCGCGCGCCCAGCACCTTGGCCAGCGATTCGCGCGCCTCCTCGAGGCGCCGGCGGGCCAGCCGCCCCGCTCCGTGCAGCGAGGAAGCGTTGCCGACGGAGGCCAGCACAGCCGTCATGGCCTCGATGGCCTCGGGGCGCATCGGGGTGGTGGCGGCGTGGTCGAGATAGACCGGGCCTGGCACAGACATAACCGTTCCACCATAGCCGTCGCGGCTGGATCGACCGCACCGCGCTCACGCCACCAGCGCGTGACCCTCGCCGCAGTCGGTGGGTGCGACCAGCGCAATACGGTTCGCCTGACCACGCACGGCGGCCTCGCAGCGCGCAGCCAGATCCCGCCGGTCCGTGCCCGGCAGTTGCAGCGACTCGACATGGATGTGGCAGACGGTGCGCCGCGCGGTGATCACCCGCCGCACGGACGTCAGCAGCGAGTCGTCGCCGACGAACGCCGGAACGGTGGACGGCCTGCCGTCGCGGTGCCGGTAACTGAGCCGAAGCGGCTGCACCGGCCTGCCGGCGTCGACGGCAGCCTGGAACATCGCGGGCCGGAATCGCCCGTAACCCAGCCCGCACCAGGTGGTGCCTTCCGGGAACGCGATGACGGTGTGGCCGGCCCGCAGCCGCTCGGCGACCGCCGCCACCACCGCCGGCAACCTGCGCAGGCGCGCGCGGTCGATCGGGATGATCTTCATCAGCCGCACGACCGGACCCAGCGCCGGCCAGTCGACCAGGTCGGCGCGGGCCACGTACGAGCCGGGCACCACGGTGCCGATCGTGAAGATGTCCAGCCAGGACACGTGGCCGCTGACCACCAGCACGCCGGGCACGTTGCGGATCGGGCCGCCGGACACCTGCATGCGCACCCCGAGGGTGCGCAGCATCATCCGGCAGTAGCCGCGTTGCACGTGTGCGCGACCGGGCATCGGTACGGCCAGCAGCCACACCCCGCAGAACAGTGTCAGCGCCGCCGCGGTCCGCAGCGTGGTCCGGCACACGACGACCCACCGCGGCCCGGGTGCGTCGGCGCCGGCGTGCACACATCCGGCGCCGCAGCTCGCTCGCTGCAGCCAGGCGTGCTCCGTCGCGAGCGTCACGCGGATTCACCCACTGCCACCGCCGCCGCACCGACCGATCGCAGCCGCTTCAGGTAGCGGGTGTCGGCTCGCCGCTTGTCCAGCAGGGCCGGAAAGTCCCCGACACCGAAATCGGGGTCGTGCGCGGGCTCGCCACACACCTGCGCGCCCAGGCGCAGATAGCCGCGCATCAGTGGCGGCACCGACACCCGCGCCGGCGCCCCGATTTCGTCGAGGCCACGGCCGTCGAGCACCACCGGGCGGTACGGGTGCACGGTGTACTCGGCGGGAGCGGCGTGCCGGCGCCTGACGAAATCCCGCACGCCCCGCAGTTGGCTCCCCGCAGGGCAGTTTCCATCCGGGTCGACGACTGGGACCGACACGCAACCGGTGACGTAGTCGTACCCGCAGCGGTCCAGGTAGGCCAGGATCCCCGCCCACATCAGCAGCACCACGGCTCCGTTGCGGTGCCCCTCCCGGACCACGGCGCGGCCCATCTCGACCAGTGACGGCCGCAGCGGGTCCAGCGCCGAGACGTCGAATTCGGTGGCGGTGTACAGCCCGCCCGCGGCGATCGCACCGGGCGGGGGCAGCATGCGGTAACACCCGACGAGCTCGCCGGTGTCATCGTCGCGAACCAGCAGGTGGTCGCAGTGCTCGTCGAAGCGGTCGGCATCAAGCCCGCCGGTGTCGCCGGTGAGCGTGAACCCGGGTTCGGAGGTGAACACGTCATAGCGCAGGCGTTGGGCGGCTTCGATGGAGTCGGCGTCGGTGCACAGCAGCATCGAGTACCGCGGATGAGCGGCCGAGTCCCCGCTCGGCGTCGATTCGTCGGACGAGATGAGTACAGAAGCAGTGCTCATAGCCAGCACGGTCGCGCAGGCGTCGGGCGCGACGGCAAGCGGTGCGTGACGTGTTCGTGAGCGCTGGGTGACGGTTCGGGGTGTGCGGGCCGGCAGAAGATCAAGGACGAGGAACCGGCCGACAAACAATGAAAGAACCCCCGCCTCCGAATGGAGACGGGGGTCCTGACGGCTGCCTGAGCAGCGGAAAGATCAACCCTTGCGGGCTTTGACCTTCTCGGTCAGCTGCGGGGTCACCTTGAACAGGTCACCGACGATGCCCAGATCGGCGATCTCGAAGATCGGGGCTTCCTCGTCCTTGTTGACCGCGATGATCGTCTTCGAGGTCTGCATGCCGGCACGGTGCTGGATGGCCCCGGAGATGCCGAGCGCGATGTACAGCTGCGGGGACACGGTCTTGCCGGTCTGGCCCACCTGGAACTGGCCCGGGTAGTAGCCGGAGTCGACCGCGGCACGCGAGGCGCCGACGGCGCCGCCCAGCGCATCGGCCAGCTCCTCGACGACCTTGAAGTTCTCCTCGCTGCCGACGCCGCGACCACCGGAGACGACGACGGTCGCCTCGGTGAGTTCCGGACGGTCACCCGCCACGGCGGGCTCGCGAGACGTGATCTTCGTCGCGTTCTCGGCGGGCGCGGGAACCTCGACGTTGACGACCTCGCCGGCACCCTCGGCGGGCTCGGCGTCGATCGAACCCGGACGCACGGTGATCACCGGGGTGTCACCGACCGACTCGGCCTCGACGGTGTAGGCGCCACCGAAGATACTGTGGATGGCCTTGCCACCCTCCTTGACGTCGACGACGTCGCTGAGGATGCCCGACCCGATCCGCGCGGCCAGCCGGCCGGCGATCTCCTTGCCGTCAGCGTTCGACGACAGCAGCACGGCAGCCGGGCTGGCCGACTCCGCGAGCGACGCCAGCACGTCGACGTACGGCGTGATCAGGTAGTTCTCGGCGTCGTCGGATTCGGCGACGTAGATCTTGGCGGCACCGGCAGCCTTCAGGCCGTCGGTCAGGCCGTCGGCGGTGCCCGGCTTACCCACCACGACGGCGGCGGGCTCGCCCAGCACGCGGGCGGCGGTGATCAGTTCACCGGTGACCTTCTTCAGCTCACCGTCGGCGTGCTCCACGAGCACGAGTACTTCAGCCATGGGTTTCGTCTACCTCTATGTCTGTCAGGGGAATGAAAGTTCGGATGCTCTGCTAGATGATCTTTTGCGCCACCAGGTACTCGGCGATCTTGGAACCGCCTTCACCCTCGTCGGTGACCTTCTCGCCCGCGGTCTTCGGCGGCTTCGGGGTCGACGACAGCACCTTCGACCCGGCGTTCGCCACGCCGACCTCGTCGGCCTCGACGCCGATCTCAGCCAGCGTCAGCTTGGTCACTTCCTTCTTCTTCGCGGCCATGATGCCCTTGAAGGACGGGAACCGCGGCTCGTTGATCTTCTCGTTGACGCTGACGACGGCCGGCAGCGATGCCTCGAGCGTGAACAGACCCTCGTCGGTCTCGCGCTCGCCGGTGACCTTGCCGTTCTCCGCGGTCAGCTTGCGCACGTGGGTCAACTGCGGCAGGCCGAGGTACTCGGCGATGATCGCCGGCACGGCGCCGCCGGTGCCGTCGGTGGCCTCGTTGCCGGCGATGACCAGCTCGGTGCCTTCGATGGTGCCCAGCGCACGGGCCAGCGCCCAGCCGGTCTGCACCATGTCGGAGCCACTCATGCCCTCGTCGACCAGGTGTACGGCCTTATCGGCGCCCATCGACAGGGCCTTGCGGATGGCCTCGGTGGCCCGCTCGGGGCCGGCGGTCAGCACCGTCACAGTGCTGTCACCGCCTTCTTTCTCTTTGATCAGCAGCGCCTCTTCGACGGCACGCTCGTTGATCTCGTCGAGCACGGCGTCGGCAGCCTCACGGTCCAGGGTCCAGTCATCCTCGGACAGCTTGCGCTCGGACCACGTGTCAGGCACCTGTTTGATCAGGACCACGATGTTCGTCATGACTCTGGTTCGTCCTCCTCGAAGAGGCCGGAGACCGGCCTGCAATACCACGTTGTAAGCAATCACCACCATGTTACCCGCGGGTAACTTATTGTGGCTCTCAGGATCACCATAGCTGGTCGAAGTTTGTGCTCGATCAGGCCGTCGGACAGGTACAGACGTGACGAACAGTTCGCCATCGCAGGGTTACGCGTTAGCCTGCCCCCGATGAGGGCTTGCCCGAAGAGAAGATGGTCCAGATGAGCGCATCACTTACCGACGGCCCCGCCGGCGATCCGCCCCGCAGCACTCCCGGTGCTGCTCAGCTGCCGCTGACGGGCGAGCGGACCGTGCCCGGGGTGGCGGAGGAGAACTACTGGTTCCGCCGACACGAGGTTGTCTACCGGCGACTGGCCGAGCGCTGCCGCGGCCGCGACGTCCTCGAAGCCGGGTGTGGTGAAGGTTACGGTGCGGATCTCATCACCGATGTCGCGAACCGGGTGATCGGCCTGGACTACGACGAGTCGGCCGTCCACCACGTCCGCGCCCGGTATCCCCGTGTCGACATGCGCCAGGGCAACCTGGCGGACCTGCCGCTGGCGCCGGGCTCGGTCGACGTCGTGGTCAACTTCCAGGTGATCGAGCACCTGTGGGACCAGCACCGCTTCGTCACCGAATGTCACCGGGTGCTGCGACCGGGTGGCCTGCTGCTGATGTCGACCCCCAACCGCGTCACCTTCTCCCCCGGGCGCGACACCCCGGTGAACCCGTTCCACACCCGCGAACTCAATGCCGCCGAACTCACCGAGTTGCTCGAGTCGGGGGGCTTCGCGCTGGAGTCGATGCTGGGGGTCTTCCACGCGGCACGGCTGGCCGATCTGGACGCGCGACACGGCGGCTCGATCATCGACGCGCAGATCGCGCGCGCCGTCGCCGACGCACCGTGGTCACCCGCGCTGCTGGCCGACGTCGAGTCGATCACCGTCGACGACTTCGACCTCGAGGCCGGCGGTCCGCACCGGAACATCGACGACAGCCTGGACCTGGTGGCGATCGCGGTGCGGGCATGACCGAGCCGAGGCCCGACCCGGTCCCGGGACTGTTCACCCTGGTCCTGCACACCCACCTGCCCTGGCTGGCACACCACGGCCGCTGGCCGGTCGGCGAGGAGTGGCTCTACCAGTCCTGGTCGGCGGCCTACCTGCCGTTGGTACGGGTGCTGCGCACCCTGGCCGCCGAGAACCGCCGCCACCTGGTCACCTTGGGCGTCACCCCGGTGGTGGCCGCCCAGCTCGACGACCCGTACTGCCTGCAGGGCATGCATCACTGGCTGGCCAACTGGCGGCTGCGCGCCCTGGAGGCGGCGACCATGCGCAGCGCGGCCGGACCTGCCGGGTCCTCGGCCGGTCCCACCCCGTCCGCCGCGTCGGCGTCCTACTCGGCGCCACCGGCGCTCCGCCGGTTCGG
Organism: Mycolicibacterium poriferae; assembly: GCF_010728325.1. Next base: position 2,540,952 of record NZ_AP022570.1, on the reverse strand, counting down.
CGCCCGCGAATGCCGCGAAGCCGACCGCGAGCTCGACGAGTTCGAGACGCTGTGGCGCCACGGCGCCGGCCCGGTGCTGCGCGAACTGATCGACGGCCAGGTCATCGAGCTGCTGGGCGGGCCGCTGGCGCACCCGTTCCAGCCCCTGCTCAACCCGCGCCTGCGGGAGTTCGCACTGCGCGAAGGCCTGGCCGACGCCGCGCAACGATACGCCCACCGCCCCAAGGGAATCTGGGCGCCGGAATGCGCCTACGCACCGGGCATGGAGACCGATTACGCCCGCGCCGGTGTCGGCCACTTCATGGTCGACGGGCCCTCGCTGCACGGCGATACTGCGCTGGGACGCCCCGTCGGCGCCACCGACGTGGTCGCGTTCGGACGGGATCTGCAGGTGAGCTACCGGGTGTGGTCACCGCGCTCGGGATACCCCGGCCACGCCGCCTACCGCGACTTCCACACCTACGACCACGCCACCGGCCTCAAACCGGCCCGCGTGACGGGTCGCAACGTCCCCTCGCAGGACAAGGCGCCCTACGACCCGGATCGTGCCGAAGCCGCCGTCGACGGCCATGTCGCCGACTTCGTCGACACGGTGCGCCGACGGCTCACCGCCGAATCGGCGCGCATCGGCCGACCCGCACACGTGATCGCCGCCTTCGACACCGAACTGTTCGGGCACTGGTGGTACGAGGGGCCGGTCTGGCTGGAACGGGTGCTGCGCGCCCTGCCGGCCGCCGGCATCCGGGTCGGCACCCTGGCCGACGCGGTCGCCGGCGGGTACGTCGGTACGCCGGCGGATCTGCCGCCCAGCTCGTGGGGTTCGGGCAAGGACTGGCAGGTGTGGGCCGGCGACAAGGTCGCCGATCTCGTCCAGCTCAACAGCGAGGTCGTCGACACCGCGCTCAGCACCGTCGACAAAGCGCTCGCCCAGACCTCGTTGCCGGGCTCACCGACACCGCGGCACACCGTCGCCGACCAGATTCTGCGCGAGACACTGTTGACGGTCTCCAGCGACTGGCCCTTCATGGTCAGCAAGGACTCTGCCGCCGATTACGCCCGCTACCGGGCCCACCTGCACGCCCACGCCACCCGGGAGATCGCCGCCGCGCAAGCCGCCGGCCGCCTCGAGCAGGCCGCCCGCCTGGCCGAGGGCTGGAACCGTGCCGACGGGCTGTTCGGTGCGCTGGACGCGCGCAGGCTCCCGAGCCCGTGACGATGAAGGTCCTGCTCGTCTCCTGGGAGTACCCGCCGGTGGTCATCGGCGGGCTGGGCCGTCACGTGCACCATCTGGCCACCGAACTGGCCGCCGCGGGACACGACGTCGTGGTGCTGAGCCGGCGACCGACCGCCACCGACCCGCACAGCCACCCCACCACCGACGAGGTCGCCGACGGCGTACGGGTGATCGCCGCCGCTGAGGATCCGCACGAATTCGCGTTCGGCACCGACATGATGGCCTGGACGTTGGCGATGGGCCACGCGATGATCCGGGCCGGGATCGCCCTGGGCGGTTGGCGGCCCGACGTCGTGCACGCCCACGACTGGCTGGTCGCCCACCCGGCCGTCGCCTTGGCCCAGTTCTTCGATGCGCCTTTGGTTTCCACGATCCACGCCACCGAAGCCGGCCGGCACTCGGGCTGGGTCTCCGGGCCGGTGAGTCGGCAGGTGCACGCCTTGGAGCGCTGGCTGGTGCGCGAGTCCGATTCACTGATCGCCTGTTCGGCCTCGATGCGTGACGAGATCACCGCACTGTTCGGTCCCGATCTGGCCGAGGTGGCGGTCATCCCCAATGGCATCGACACCGACGGATGGCCGTTCGCACCCCGCCGCCCCCGGTCGGGCCCGCCGGAACTGCTCTACTTCGGCCGGCTGGAGTACGAGAAGGGCGTGCACGACGCGATCGCCGCGTTGCCCCGGATCCGGCGCACCCACCCCGGCACCACGTTGACCGTCGCCGGTGACGGCACCCAGCTGGGATTCCTGACCGAGCAGGCTCGCCGGCACAAGGTGCTCAAGGCGACGAACTTCGTTGGGCGCGTTGACCATGAGGGGCTGCTGCGGCTGCTCCACCGAGCCGACGCCGCGGTGCTGCCGTCGCACTACGAGCCGTTCGGCATCGTCGCCCTCGAAGCGGCGGCCGCAGGAGCACCGCTGGTCACGTCGACCGCCGGCGGGCTCGGCGAGGCGGTGATCGACGGGCAGACCGGACTCTCCCACCCACCCGGGGACGTCGCGGCACTGGCCGCTGCGGTACGTGTGCTGCTCGACGACGCGGGCGCCGCCCAGCGGCGCGCCGACGCCGCCCGCGATCGACTGACCGCCGAATTCGCCTGGCACACCGTGGCCGCGGCCGCCGCGCAGGTCTATCTGGGCGCCAAGCGCGGCGAACGCAGCCCACAGCCGCGGCGGCCGATCGCCGAACGCGCCCTGCCCGACCGCTGAGCGATCAGGGTTTCTTCTCCCGCCACACCCTCTCGAACGGCAACCGCCACGCGTGGGGGGCGATGAGCTGGTGAATCGCGTTGGGCCCCCACGTCCCGGGCTGGTACATCTTCACCGGCGGCGGGTCGACCAGCAGCGGGGCCGACCGTTCCCACAGCGACTCGATGCCCTGCGCCGTGGTGAACAGAGTGTGATCCCCGCGCATCGCGTCCAGGATCAGTCGCTCGTAGGCCTCCAGCACGTCGTCGACGTATTCGGTTTCCTGCGTGGAGAACTGCATCGAGAGCTTCTCCAGCTTCATGCCGGGGCCCGGGCGCTTGCCGTAGAACGACAGCGAGATCTTCGACGAATCCGCCAGATCGAACGTCAGATGATCCGGGCCCTGCGCACCGACGCCCGAGCCCGCCGGGAACATGGACCGCGGCGCCTCCTTGAAGGCGATCGACACGATCCGCTGGCCTTCGGCCATCTTCTTGCCGGTACGCAGATACACCGGGACGCCGGCCCAGCGCCAATTGTCGATGCCCACCTCGAGCGCGACGAACGTCTCGGTGTCCGAGTCGCGGGCGACCCCGTCCTCCTCGCGGTAGCCGGTGTACTGGCCGCGCACCACCTTTCGGACATCGATCGGCAGCATCGAGCGGAACACCTTGTTCTTCTCCTCGCTGATCGCCCGCGGCTCGAGAGCGGTCGGCGGCTCCATCACCACGAATGCCATCACCTGGAACAGATGCGTGACCACCATGTCCTTGAAGGCGCCGGTGCTCTCGTAGAAGTTCGCGCGCGCGTCCAGACCGAGCGTCTCGGGGATGTCGATCTGGATGTGGTCGATGAAGTTGCGGTTCCAGATCGGCTCGAACAGCCCGTTGGCGAACCGGAACGCCAGGATGTTCTGGGCGGCTTCCTTACCCAGGAAGTGATCGATGCGGAAGATCTGGGACTCGTCGAAGGTCTCGTGCACGAATGCGTTGAGCCGCACCGCGCTGTCCAGGTCGGTGCCGAACGGCTTCTCCATCACCACCCGCGACCGCTCGACCAGGTCGGCCTCCTCGAGCATGGTGATCACCGCTTCGGCGGCCTTGGGCGGCACCGACAGGTAGTGCAGGCGCTGCACCCCGTCACCGAGTTCTCGTTCACCGCGCGCCACGGCAGCAGCCAGCGCCTCCGGCCCTTCGCCCTGCGGGACGTAAGTCACTTTCGCGGCGAACTCACTCCATTGTTCGTCGCTGAGCGGGCGGTTGCCGAACGAGTCGACCGCCTCGCGGGCCAACGTCCGGAACTCGTCGTCGGTGTAGTCCTCGAGCGACGTGCCCACCAATCGGATGTCGGGTGTCAGCGACGACTGCTCCAGGTAGGCGATGCCGGGCAGCAGCTTGCGGCGCGCCAGATCCCCGGTGGCGCCGAACAGCACGATCACGAACGGGGCCAGCGGGGGCTCGTCGTGGCGGAAGGGGTGGGCTCCGGTGGCGGGATAGGCGATGTTCTGCGGGTTGGCTAGGGCCATGCCGAAATGCTGTCATCCCCGTCGGCGGGGCGCAGCATCAGCAGCAAACCCGCGTCAGCGGGAGGCCTTCTTGCGTTCGATGTCGGCCAGCGCCGCGGCCAGTTCGGCGCGTTGCGCCGCCGACGTCTCCCAGGACAGCTTGCGGTTCTTGACCACCTTCGCCGGCGCACCCACGGCGATCGAGAAGTCCGCGATCTCGCCCTTGACCACGGCGTGAGCACCCAGCACGCATCCGCGGCCGACCGAGGTGCCGCGCAGCACGCTGACCTTCGCGGCCACCCACGTGTCCGGCCCGATACGCACCGGGGCCTTGACGATGCCCTGGTCCTTGATCGGCAGTTCGATGTTGTCCATCTTGTGGTCGAAGTCGACGACGTAGCACCAGTCGGCCATCAGCACCGAATCGCCCAGTTCGATGTCGAGATAGGTGTTGATCACGTTGTTGCAGCCGAGCACGACCTTGTCGCCGATGCGCAGCGATCCCTCGTGGCAGCGCAGCGTGTTGCCGTCGCCGATGTGCACCCAGCGGCCGATCTCCATCTGTGACAGCTCGGGGGTGGCTTGAATCTCCACACCCTTGCCCAAAAACACCATGCCGCGGGTGATGATGTGCGGGTTGGCCAGCTTGAACTTCAGCAGCCTCCAGTACCGCACCAGGTACCACGGGGTGTAGGCGCGGTTTGCCAGCACCCACTTCAGCGAGGCCAGCGTGAGGAACTGCGCTTGACGCGGATCTCGCAGACGCGAGCCTCGCCAGCGCTTGTGCAGCGGCGCACCCCACATCGTCGTCATGGCCGCAAAGCCTACGCGAGCCCACCGGGGCCAAACGGTTACCCTCACGTGGGCGCGGAACAACGACACCGGTACCCCGAGCGCCCGTCGACCAGTAAAGGAACCACGTGCTGCGGCGAATCCTCGTATTGGCCACGACAGTGCTGATCGCCGGTGCGTGCGCCGGCTGTGGTGACACCGACGACTGGGTGCTCGCGCGTGCCGCCACCGGATGGGCCGCCCAGTACGCGACCGCCGAGAACAGCAGCTACTCAGCGAGCGCCGGTCCCGATGCGCTGCGGCTGGACTGGATCCGCTCGGTCAAGGGCGAGGTCGGCGCGCAGGTCGCCCTCGGCTCGGATCACTACCTCGCGGTCAACGGGCAGACCGCCGCCGGCTGTTCGCTGATGCTGTGGGAGAACGACAACCGGGCCAGGCAGCGCTGGTGCACGCGTCTGGTCCAGGGCGGCGGTTTCGCCAGCCCACTCCTCGACGGCTTCGACAACGTCTACATGGGTCAACCGGGGCTGGTGCAGTCGTTTCCGACGACGCAGTGGGTGCGCTGGCGCACACCCGTGATCGGCATGCCGATGACGATGCGATTTCTGTCGCCCGGGCGCCTGCTGGTGCTCACCCATCTGGGGCAGGTGCTGGTCTTCGACGCTCAGCGCGGAACCGTCGTGGGCACCTCGCTGGATCTGGTCGCCGGTCTGGACCCGCGGGACTCCTTCCGGGGCCTCGACGACTGCCGCAGCGGCGGGCCGGACTGCCCGGTGGCCGCCGCGCCGGCGTTCTCGGAGGCCGCCGGCCTGGTGGTGGCACCGCTGTGGGAGCCGGGCGCCGACGAGCCCGTGCTCATCGGGCTGCGCTACCGCCCCGGCCAGACCCCGCTGTTGAGCCGCGAATGGACCAGCGACGCCGTGGGCGGCGGGCCGCTGGCCAGCCCGGTCATGTCCGCCGACGGTTCGACGGTCTACGTCAACGGCCGCGACGAGCGGCTGTGGGCCATCAACAGCGACGACGGCACCGCGAAGTGGTCGGTCCCGCTGGATTACCTGGCGCAGACGCCGCCGTCGGTGACCCCCAGCGGTCTGGTCGTGGCCGGCGGGGGCCCGGGGGCGCAGCTGGTCGCGATCCGCGACACCGCCGAGGAGGGTGAGGAGATCTGGCGTCGCGACGACGTCACGCCGCTGTCCACCTCGAGCCTCGCCGGCGTCGGCTACACCGTGGTCTCCGACGGCGCCGCAGAGGGTGGCGACGCGGGCATGGCACTGGCCGTGTTCGACCTGGGCGACGGTCACACCATCAACCGCTACGAACTGCCCGGGGGCAGCGGGTGGCCGGTCGGGGTCTCGGTCGGCCAGGACGGCCGCCTGGTCACCGCCACCAGCGACGGCCGCGTGTTCGGCTTCGCCCCCGCCTGAATCCATACCTGAATCCGCTGGTCGCGCTAACACCAGCGTCACAGTCAGGTAATACCGATCTTTCGAAGCGGTGTAAGAGTGCACACTCAGATCACTCCAACATGCCCGGAAAACGAACAAGGGGACGCAGGTGTCGGAATTCCTCGGAACGGTCAGCGGTCTCGTATGGCACGAGACGCTGGTCTATCTCTGTCTGGCCGCAGGTGTGTACTTCTCCATCCGGTCCCGATTCGTGCAGGTACGCCAGATCCCGGAAATGGTCCGGCTCATGCTCAAGGGCGAGAAATCACCGTCGGGTGTCTCGAGCTTCCAGGCGCTGACGATCTCGCTGGCCGGCCGCGTCGGCACCGGCAACATCGCCGGCGTCGCGACGGCCATCGCGTTCGGCGGACCCGGCGCCCTGTTCTGGATGTGGGTGGTCGCGTTCCTCGGCGCGTCGACGTCGTTCGTCGAGTGCACGCTCGGCCAGATCTACAAAGACCGCGACAAGCTGACCGGTGAGTACCGCGGCGGCCCCGCGTACTACTTCAGCCAGGCGTTCGCCAACACGGCGGGTGCGGTCCCGATGAAGATCTACGGATACGTCTTCGCGGCGGTGACCATGCTCGCCATGGGCCTGCTGCTGCCCAGCGTGCAGTCCAACTCGATGGCCTCGGCCATGAACATCGCCTGGGGCTGGGGCGAGTGGTGGGTGGCCGTCGGCACCGTCATCGTGCTGGCCTTCGTCATCATCGGTGGCGTCAAGCGCATCGCAACGTTCGCCTCGATCGTGGTGCCGTTCATGGCGGTGGTCTACATCGCGCTGGCGCTGATCATCGTGCTGATGAACGCCAGTGAGATCCCGTCGATCATCTCGCTGATCTTCTCCAGCGCGTTCGGCATCGACTCCGCGTTCGGCGCCATCCTCGGGGTGGCGGTGATGTGGGGCGTCAAGCGCGGCATCTACTCCAACGAGGCGGGTCAGGGCACCGGTCCGCACGCCGCGGCCGCCGCCGAGGTGTCCCATCCGGCCAAGCAGGGCCTGGTGCAGGCCTTCGCCGTCTACGTCGACACGCTGTTCATCTGCTCGGCGACCGGGTTCCTGATCCTGTCGACCGGGGCCTACCGCGTGTTCGAGGGTGAGAGCTCCGACGGCGCGGTGATCGCCGAGGGCGGCATCCTGCCGGAGGGCGTCGAGGTGGGCCCGGCGTTCGCGCAGACCGGCTTCGACACGCTGTGGAACGGAGCCGGAGCCAGCTTCATCGCGATCTCACTGGCGTTCTTCTGCATCACCACGATCATCGCCTACTACTACATGGCGGAGACGAACCTGCGGTTCCTGCTGGGCAAGGCCGCGACGATCAACGTCCCCTTCCTCCGCGGCACGGTCGGCTCCAACACGACGATGCTGCTGCAGGCGCTGATCCTGGTGTCGGTCACCATCGGTGCGGTCTCCACCGCCGCCGATGCGTGGACGCTGGGTGATATCGGTGTCGGGCTGATGGCCTGGCTGAACATCATCGGCATCATCATCCTGCAGCAGCCCGCGTACAAGGCGCTGTGGGACTACGAGAAGCAGAAGAAGCAGGGCCTGGACCCGATGTTCGACCCCATCGCCCTCGGCATCAAGAACGCGACGTTCTGGGAGAACTACGACCCGGCCACCGGCAAGGACAAGCAGCGTTCGGCGGCCGCGCCGGAGTAGGCCCTCAGGCCAGCATGTCGGCGATCGCGCTGCGGGGAACCGTGGCCCGCAGCGCGCCGCCGGCACCGGCCATGATCTCCCCCTGGCCGAAGAAGAAGATCAGCTCCTCGTCGGTGAGCGCGAACTGCTGGTACTTGGCGGGATCCAGGCCGTCGGCCGGTGCGATCGGGGCGTCGACGCCCAGCTGGCGCGCCACATCGGCCTGCACGATCGGGAAGATCACGTCCAGCGGCCGGGTGTCCGGCCGGAACAGCGTCTCGAAGGTCAGGGGGGCGTCGGCCTCGACATCCCAGTTGAAGGATTTGTACCAGGTCTGGGGGTGCGCACCGCCGACGTTCTCGTACACCTCGAACACCACGCTGCGGGTACCGGCCTCGTCAGCCGCCGGCGCCGGCTGCGGTGTCGCGGCATCGGCGTCGGTGTCCTCTGGAGCACCGGAGCGGTAGTCGGTGCCGCGGGCGTCGAGCACGTAGGGCAGGTTCCACGAACCGGGCATGTCGGAGACGTTGACGAACCCGTCCCGGGTCTGACGCAGGTAGTCGGTGATCGCCTGCTGGTCGGGGTAGTCGGCGGGGAACGTGAAGTCCAGCGTGTAGGTCGGGTTGGAGACGTGCACCCGGCACGTCTGCTCGTCGTCGACCGATCCACCGAGCTCCGCGCAGGCCGACTGGGCGGCGGCGACGGGGGCGTTCGCCAGAACGGTGACCGCACCGGCGGCAAGGAGGGCGGCGGCAAGATTGCGCAACGTCGGATGTCCTCGTGATCGGCGCCGGATCGGTCCCCGGCGGAGTTGATGCCAGGGTACGTGCCCGGTCAACGTGACGGACGGCATATGAATGCCGTTGCCCGCCCGGCACGCCCGGTCCCGAGCCGGGTCAAGATCACCGTGGCCTGAGACGAGCCGCGCAGCCGCAGCCGCGACCGCAGGACGTCCGGGTCGACGTCCAGCCCCCGCACCAGGATCTCGACGGCACCGACGCCGCGGTCCGACAGCGCCTGACGCAGCCGCCGCTCGTGATAGGGCAGCGTGTCGAGCACCTCGAAACCGCGTATCCCTGGGGGCAACCGGTCTCCGGACAGATAGGCGATGTCGGCGTCGAGTTGCCACAGCCCGTGCCGGACCGCGTACTGGCGCACCAGCCCGGCCCGCACCACGGCACCGTCGGGGTCGACGATCCAGGTGCCCGCGGGCCGCACCGGGCAGTCGTCGGGCTCGCCGTCGGTGAACTGCTCTCCGGTGTCGAGCACCGCCGCGCGGCGGTGCACGCCCGACGGCGACAGCCCGCGCGACCACAGGCACGCCTCACGCACGCTGCCGGCCCACGACGTCACCTCGATCTCCCCGTCGAAGCCCAGTCGCCGCACTGCGTCGAAATCGATTCCGGGAGCACACTTCACGACGTACTCACGGCCTGCCAGAACGCCGATGAGGTCGTCGAGCGGCGGCAGATAGCCGCGCGGATCGAATCGGCGCCGGGTCCCGCTGCGCCGTGCCGGGTCGGCGACCACGACCGTGTCGGCGGTGACCGGACGCAGCGCGTCGGCCCGGCACAGCAGCACCGACTCACCGCGCAACCCCAAATTGTGCTCGGCCATCGCCAGCCGTACCGCATCGATGTCGCTGCCGACCGCCAGCTGCGCCGTATCCCGCAGTGCCGCAAGCTCGGTGCCGACCGAGCAGGTCACATCGTGCACGACGGCGCCGGCCAACCGGCGGGCTCGGTGCTCGGCCACCGGTGTCGCGGTGGCCTGCTGCAGCGCCTCGTCGGTGAACAACCAGCCCGCGGCGTCGCGGAGCTTCGCCGACGCCCGCCGGCGCAGCCGCACAGTTTCCACCAGCACACCGGCCCGCTCGCCGAATCGCGCTCGGGCAGAGCTGATCTCGGCGATCAGCGAAGCATCGGTGAGCTGGTACCCGGCGACCTCGTCCAACGCGGCGCGCCCTTCCGCGGTGCGCAGGTAGGCCACATCGTCGAGGCGGAACGCTACGACGGTTTGACCCCGGTCACCATGACGTTGTAGAACCAGCCCTTCGGAACGACGTGGCGCCACACGTTGGCGTCCAGCCACGACAACCTGGTCCAGCTGCCGAACGCGAATTTGGCCCAGCCCCAGCCCAGCCGCCCCGGAGGCACGGCCGCCTCGAAGGTGCGGATCGGCCACCCCAGCATCGCCGCGGTGAACTCCTCACTGGCGGTACGGATCTCGACGGCGCCGGCGTTGGCGGCCATCCGTTCGAGGTCGGCGGGATCGAAGGTGTGCAGGTCGACGACCGCCTCCAGCGCCGCGGCGCGCGACGACTCGTCGAGCTCGGCCTGCGGACGTCGCCAATCGGCCAGGAACGGCAGCTTGGTGACGTTGGTCGCGACCCGCCAGGTCAGCGTCGAGAGCTCACGGGCGTACCGGTTGCCTGTTGTCGTCGGTTCGCCGGCGAACACGAACCGCCCGCCGGGCTTGAGCACGCGCACCACCTCCCGCAGCGACAGCTCCACGTCGGGGATGTGGTGCAGCACCGCGTGCCCGACCACCAGGTCGAAGGTGTCGTCGTCATAGGGGATGCCCTCGGCGTCGGCGACCCGGCCATCGATGTCCAGACCGAGCGATTGCCCGTTGCGCGTGGCCACCTTGACCATGCCGGGCGACAGATCGGTCACCGATCCGCGCCGCGCCACCCCGGCCTGGATCAGGTTCAGCAGGAAGAACCCGGTACCGCAGCCCAGCTCCAGGGCCCGGTCGTAGGGCAGCTGCCGCTGGGCCTCTTCGGGTACGGCGGCGTCGAAGCGACCGCGCGCATAGTCGACGCAGCGCTGGTCGTAGGAGATCGACCATTTGTCGTCGTAGGTCTCGGCCTCCCAGTCGTGGTAGAGCACCTGGGCGAGCTTGGAGTCGTGCATCGCGGCTTCGACCTGCTCCTGCGTCGCGTGCGGCGTCGGAGCCGGGACGCCGGGGTCCTTCGTTTCCGTCATGCAGGGCAGCCTAACTGTTGACGGGGTGCCCACCCGAACCGTCTACCGCCCGGCGGTGGCCACGCCGAACGCGGCCTTCGCGGCCGCCAGGGCCGACGGCGGATAGTCCAGGAACCGGCTGGCCCACGCCACGGCGGCGTCGTAGACCGTGTCTGGCGCCACCAGCTGGTCGACCAGGCCGAGCTCGAGGGCCTCGCGGGCATCGACGAAGCGGCCGCTGAACACCAGATCCCTGGCCTTACTGGACCCGATCGTGCCGGCGAGCCGAACGGCGCCGTCACCGGCGGGCGCAAGCCCGGCGAGGATCTCCGTGGCGCCGAACTTGGCGTTGTCGCCGCTGACGCGCCAGTCAGCGGCCAGCGCCAGGGTCAGGCCGGCCCCGAGCGCGTAGCCGGTGATGGCGGCCACGGTCGGCTTGGTCAGCGCGCTGATTGCATCGACGGCTTGGGCGCTCAGGCGGGCGCCTGCCTCGGCCTCCTCGGCGCTGAGGGTGGCCCGCTCGGGCATGTCGTCGCCGGCGCAGAAGATCTCGTGGCCGCCGAACAGAATCACCGCGGCGATGTCGTCGCGCGCGTCCAGGGCGGCGGCGGCCTCGGCGATCTCCCGATACACCTGCCGCGTCAGCGCGTTGGTCGGTGGCCGGGACAACAACAGGGTCGCCAGCCGCGCAGCGGAATCGCCGTCCCGACTCTCCCGCCCAGCATGGTCGGCAAGGTCGGCCACCACGACGTCGACGAACTCGCTCACGCCAGCGGTGCTCCGTCGGTGTAGCCCTGCGGTGCGCGGCGGTTGCGGACCGCGTTGTAGCGCTCGCTGTTGAAGAACTCGATCTCCCAGTTGCCCCCCTCCTGGGCGGCCAGGGACGGCTCGATGGCCACGATCTGCCGCTCCACGGCCAGCACCTCGGGAACCGTGCGCCCGTCGAGAGCATCCAGCTGCGTCCAGGTCGGCGGCAGCAGGAAGCTGCGTCCCTCGGCGAAGTCGTCGAGGGCAGCCCGCGGCGTGACCCAGTCGGCCTTGTCGGTTTCGGTGTTGTCGCCGTCAGCACGCTGGCCCTCGGGCAGGGCGCCGACGAAGAAGTAGGTGTCGTAGCGGCGGGTGCGCTCCTCTTTCGGGGTCACCCAGTTCGCCCACGGACGCAGCAGGTCGGCCCGCAGCATCAGGTTCTCCGAGCGCAGGAACTCGGCGAACGACAGCGACTTGTTTTCCAGCGCGGCCCGCTGCTCCCGGTACACCGAAGCGTCGTCGACCAGCAGGTCGGGATCGTCGGCAGCCCCGGCGAACAGCACCCCGCACTCCTCGAACGTCTCGCGTGCCGCCGCGCACACCAGCGCCGAGGCCAGGTCGGGGTCCACTCCGAACCGCTCGGCCCACCACTGCCGGTCCGGGCCGTGCCAGGCGACGTCGGCGGTGCGGTCCCGGTCGTCGACTCCCCCGCCGGGGAAAACCATCACGCCGGCGACGAACTCCATCGCCGAATGACGGCGCATCAGGAAGATCTCGAGCGGGCTCCTGCCGTCCCGAATCAACATCACGGTCGCAGCCGGCCGCGCCGGCAAGGGCTCGTCGGTCATGGTCACATCCGCCTCCTGTGCGCGGCGCGCGTGCGGGTGCGCCGCGCGAAGTAGCGCCCGTCGATGTAGTCCAGGGCGATCGACTGGCCGAACGCCTTCGACAGGTTCTCCGCCGTCAGCACGTCGGGCAGCAACCCGGAGTCGACCACCTCGCCCTCGGCCAGGATCAGGCAGTGGGTGAACCCCGGCGGGATCTCCTCGACATGGTGGGTCACCAGCACCAGGGCGGGCGCATCGGGGTCATCGGCCAGGTCGGACAGCCGCGCGACCAGCTCTTCGCGCCCACCCAGATCCAGACCAGCCGCGGGCTCGTCGAGTAGCAACAGCTCGGGGTCGGTCATCAGCGACCGCGCGATCAGCACCCGCTTGCGTTCGCCTTCGCTCAGCGTGCCGTACGTGCGGTCGGCCAGATGCTCGGCGCCGACGCTTTCGAGCATGTCGATGGCCTGTTCGTAGTCCATCTCGTCGTACTGCTCGCGCCACCTACCCAGCACGGCATAGCCGGCCGAGACCACCAGGTCACGGACGACTTCGTCGTCGGGGACCCGCTGGGACAGCGCAGCGCTGCTGAGCCCGACCCGCGAGCGCAGCTCGGACATGTCGACGCGGCCGAGCCGTTCGCCGAGCACATAGGCGATGCCCGAGGACGGATGTTCCATTGCCGCCGCAATGCGCAGCAGTGAGGTCTTGCCCGCACCGTTGGGCCCGACCACCACCCAGCGCTCATCGAGTTCCACCGACCAGGTCACCGGGCCGACGAGCGTTCGCCCGCCGCGCCGCAGCGTGATCTTGGCGAAGTCGATCAGCAGGTCGGGGTCGGCGGCTTCGGCGTCATCATCGGAGCGGTCGACAGGCACCCGCCCATCGTAGTCAGGCGGGGGTCCCCCAGCCGCCGGCGCCGGCGCGTGGGCGTCCTCACCGCTCTCACCAGTCGAGTGAACGGCCGCGCCCTGCGCTCCGATCGGGCGGCCGCTCAGGCGTGATCGGGGAAGTGCATCCGGATCGCGTCGAGTTCGCTGCGCATCCGGCGGGCGTCGGCGTCGCGTTCGTCGCCGTACGGGGTGGGCGGGTAGTAGAGATCGGCCAGCCGGTTCGCCAACCGAGATATCCAGTGCGTCATGTGGCCATGATTTCGGTCAACTGGCTTGTCTATCAATAGCCAGTTGAGCAATACTGGCCCCAATGACTGGCTCAGTGGCGGCGCGAAAGCTCGATGTGGACCTTTTGGTCCGCGAACTGGGGAACTGGCGGACGGCCAATCGGAGCGGTCCGGCCTATCACGGCCTCGCCGACGCCATCCGGCTGCTGATCGTCGACGGCCGGGTGCCGGTCGGCGCCCGACTCCCCAGCGAGCGAGCACTGGCCGATGCCCTGCGTGTCTCGCGTACGACCGTCACCGCCGCCTACACGCAACTGCGCGACGACGGCTATCTCAACGCGCGCCGCGGCGCCCGCAGCACCACAGCCCTGCCGGTCTCCCCCGCTGCACCGGCCGGCCCCGCGCCGGCGACGGCGAACCTGGCCGCCGCCACCTTCGCCGCGCCGGCCACCGTGGTGGCACGAGCGTTTGCCGAGGCCGCCGAGCAGGTGAGCCCGTACCTGAACGACATCGGAATCGAACTGCTCGGCGTACCCCCGCTGCGTGTCGCGATCGCCGAACGCTACTGCGCCCGTGGACTTCCCACTGATCCGGACGAGATCATGGTGACCACCGGCGCCCTGCACGCCATCAATCTGATCCTGGCCGCCTTCACCCAGCCCGAGGATCGGGTGCTCGTCGAGCAGCCCACCTACCACGGTGCGTTGTCGGCGATCGCTAACCGCGGTCTGCGTCCGGTGCCGGTGGCGATGACGGCCGACGGGTGGGAACTCGACGCCGTCGAGGCCGCCGTCCGCCAACTGGCACCGGATCTGGCCTACCTGATTCCGGACAACCAGAACCCGACGGGGATGACGCTGCCGGAACCCGGCCGGAGAAGGTTGGCGCACATCATCAGCGAGACGCGCACCCGCACCATCATCGACGAGACCATCACCGACATGTGGCTCGACGAGCAGGTGCCGCCGCCGTTCGGCACCACGATGACCCAACGCCGGGATCTGCTGTTGACCGTGGGCTCGATGTCCAAGTCGTTCTGGGGCGGCCTGCGGATCGGCTGGATCAGGGCCGAACGCAGCGTGCTGCCGACGATCGCAGCGCTGCGACCCGCCATCGACATGGGTACCGCGATCGTGGAACAGCTCGCGGCGGCAAGGCTTTTGGCCGACGAAGCCGAGGTGCTGCCGGAGCGCCGGGAGATCCTGCGGGCCCGCCGGGCACTGCTGCTCGATCTGCTGGCCCAGCACCTGCCCGACTGGCAGCCCGCCCCCGGCAAGGGCGGCATGTCGGTGTGGGTGCGGCTGCCGGCGCCGATGAGTTCAGCGGTCTCGGCGGCCGCGTCGCGGATCGGGCTGGAGATCCCGCCCGGGCCGCGGTTCGGTGTCGACGGGACCCTGGAACGGTTCATCCGGGTGCCGTACACACTGCCCGAGCCGAAACTCGTCGAAGCGATCGAACTGCTCGCCCGCGCGTGGCGCAGCGTCACGGGGATGACCGGACCCGAGCCGGCCGCGGTCGTGGTGTGAAGCCCTACTCGGGGATCTCCACCCGGCGCACGACACCGTCCAACGCGTCTGCGGCCTCGATCTCGCCGCGGGTCACTCCCAGCACGAACAGGACGGTGTCGAGGTACGGGTGGCTCAGCGACGCGTCGGCGACCTCGCGCAGCGCCGGTTTGGCGTTGAAGGCCACGCCGAGCCCGGCTGCGGCCAACATGTCGATGTCGTTGGCGCCGTCGCCGACGGCCACCGTCTGCTCCATCGGGACCCCGGCCTGCTGAGCGAAGTCACGCAACGCCTTGGCCTTGCCCGGACGGTCGACGACCGCGCCGATCACCCGGCCGGTGAGCTTGCCGTCGACGATCTCCAGCTCGTTGGCCGCGACGAAGTCCATCATCAGCTCGTGCGCCAGCGGCTCGATCACCTGCCGGAAACCACCGGAGACGATTCCGCAGTGATAGCCGAGCCGGCGCAGCGTGCGTAGCGTGGTCCGCGCCCCCGGTGTCAGCTCGATCTGCTCGGCCACCTCGTCGAGCACCCCGGCCGGCAACCCGGCCAGCGTGGCGACCCGCCGGTGCAGGGACTCGGCGAAGTCGATCTCACCGCGCATCGCCGCTTCGGTCACCTGCGCGACCGCCGCCTCGGCCCCGGCGTGCGCGGCGAGCATCTCGATGACCTCGCCCTGGATCAACGTGGAGTCGACGTCGAACACGATCAGCCGCTTGGCCCGCCGCGACAGGCTGTAGTCCTCGACGGCGATGTCGACGCTCTCGGCGACCGCGACGCGGGCCAGGACCGCCTGTAATTGCCCGTACACCCCGGCAGGCACCGACACCCTCAGCTCCAGTCCGGTGACCGGGTAGTCCGACACCCCCCGGATGAAGTCGATGTTGACCCCCAGTGCGGCGGCCTCGCGGGCCACCACCCCGAACGACTGCGCCGTGATCGGGCGGCCCAGCACCACGATGGTGTGCGTCGAGGGTTCCTGCATCACGGGCAGGTCGTCGCTGCGTTCGATGCTGACCTCGAGACCGACGCCGTGGATCGCGGCCTCGACCTCGGCCGGGAACTCCGCTCCTGCGGCAACCTCCGCGGCCGCCGCAACGAGCACTCCCAGCGTCAGCCGACCACGGATGACGACCTGCTCGACGTTCAACAGGTCGACGCCGTGCCGGGACAGCACTTCGAACAACGCCGAGGTGACGCCCGGCTGATCCCGGCCGGTGACCGTGATCAGAAGCGACGAGCGGTTACGCGAAGGTTCGAACAGCGGCGATGCGCTCATCCCCCGGGCGCTCGTGTCTGTCGGCAAGCCGGATCAGGTGCGGACGTTCTCGGCGTCCAGCCGCGTCACGTCGCCGTCGTCGGGTCCGTGCGCACGCCCGACATGGGCCTCGCGGCGCATCCGCTCGACCATGTGCGGATAGTGCAGCTCGAAGGCCGGGCGCTCCGAACGGATACGGGGCAGCTCGGTGAAGTTGTGCCGCGGCGGCGGGCAGCTGGTGGCCCACTCCAGGGAGTTGCCGTAGCCCCACGGATCGTCGACCGTCACCGGCTCGCCGTAACGCCAGCTCTTGAAGATGTTCCACAGGAACGGCAGCGTCGAGGCGCCCAGGATGAACGCACCGATGGTCGAGACGATGTTCAGCGACGTGAATCCGTCGCTGGCCAGGTAGTCGGCGTAGCGGCGCGGCATGCCCTCGTTGCCCAGCCAGTGCTGGACCAGGAACGTGGTGTGGAAGCCGATGAAGGTCAGCCAGAAGTGCAGCTTGCCCAGCCGTTCGTCGAGCAGCCGGCCGGTCATCTTCGGGAACCAGAAGTAGATACCGGCATACGTGGCGAACACGATGGTGCCGAACAGCACGTAGTGGAAGTGCGCGATGACGAAGTAGCTGTCGGTGACGTGGAAGTCCAGCGGCGGGCTGGCCAGCAGCACACCGGACAGACCACCGAGCAGGAACGTCACGATGAAGCCGACGCTGAAGAGCATCGGCGTCTCGAACGTCAACTGGCCCTTCCACATCGTGCCGATCCAGTTGAAGAACTTGATGCCCGTCGGCACCGCGATCAGAAATGTCATGAACGAGAAGAACGGCAGCAGCACCGCGCCGGTCGCGTACATGTGGTGCGCCCACACCGCCACCGACAGCGCGGCGATACCCAGGGTTGCGTAGATCAGCGTGGTGTAGCCGAAGATCGGCTTGCGGCTGAACACCGGGAAGATCTCGCTGACGATGCCGAAGAACGGCAACGCGATGATGTACACCTCGGGGTGGCCGAAGAACCAGAACAGGTGCTGCCACAGCAGTACCCCGCCGTTGGCCGGGTCGTAGACGTGGGCACCGAGGTGACGGTCGGCGGCCAGGCCGAACAGCGCGGCGGTCAGGATCGGGAACGCCAGCAGCACCAGGATCGAGGTCACCAGGATGTTCCAGGTGAAGATCGGCATCCGGAACATCGTCATGCCCGGTGCGCGCATGCAGACCACCGTGGTGATCATGTTGACACCGCCGAGGATGGTACCCAGACCGCCGACGGCCAGGCCCATGATCCACAGGTCACCACCGGCTCCCGGGGAGTGGATCGCGTCGGTCAGCGGCGAGTACGCCGTCCAGCCGAAGTCCGCCGCCCCGCCGGGGGTGATGAAGCCTGCCGTCGCGATCAGCGCGCCGAACAGGAACAGCCAGAACGAGAACGCGTTGAGCCGCGGGAACGCCACGTCCGGGGCGCCGATCTGCAGCGGCAGCACCAGGTTGGCGAACCCGAACACGATCGGGGTGGCGTAGAACAGCAACATCACCGTGCCGTGCATGGTGAACAGCTGGTTGTACTGCTCGTTCGACAGGAACTGCAGCCCCGGCACGGCCAACTCGGTGCGGATGAACAGCGCCATCAGCCCGCCGATGAGGAAGAACGCGAAGCACGCGACGCAGTACATGATGCCGATCAGCTTGTGATCGGTGGTGGTGATCAGCTTGTAGATCAGGTTGCCCTTGGGCCCCAGGCGCGCCGGGAACGGACGCCGGGCCTCGAGTTCTCCGATTGGGGGCGCTTCGGCTACCAACTGATCCTCCAACCTTGCCGTGTCGTACCGGGCCGGCTGGCGGGCAAGCCGCCGGAACCCGGTGTTCGGTATGAATCCTAGCCCCCGAACCCCGGCTGGGTCGGGGTGGTCCTACAAACTGTCGTATTCGCGGCCGCAAGCACTCCGCGATTTCCGCGACACCGCGCGTGACCAGTAACGGATCCGCCGGGTGTTACGGTCGGCGACGTGCTGTTCACGGGTACGCGGCGGGGCGGTCGAGCGTCCCGGACAGCGGTGCTGGCTGTTCTGCTGTCCGTCGTCGGCGTGGCCGCGCTCAGTGGCTGCGGCTCCGGCAGTGACGCGCCCCCCGACAGCTCGATCATCACCAGCACCACCCGCATCGCGGGTGCGGGCGTGTTGGGCAACGACCGCCGGCCCGACGAATCGTGTGCACCCGAGCCCGCCCCGCTCGAGGACGGCCCGCCCCAGCGGGAGGTGCGCAATGCCACCGGCCACGCGGTCAGCCCGCCGATTCCGGAGACGACCATGGTCCCCGCCGACCCGCAGCGGATCGTCGTGTTGTCCGGCAGCCAACTCGACGCCCTGTGCGCGTTGGGGCTTCAGTCTCGAATCGTTGCCGCGGCGTTGCCCGACGGCTCCGGAGTGCAACCGGCCTACTTGGGCAGCGTGATCCACGACCTGCCCGGGGCGGGTAATCGCTCCGAACCCGACCTGAGCGCGATCCGCGACACCGACCCAGATCTGATCCTCGGCTCGGCCGCACTGACGCCGCGGATCCACCCGGAGCTGTCCGAGATCGCGCCGACGGTGTTCAGCGGCCCCGCCGGGACCGAGTGGCGCGAGACACTGCGGACCGTGGGCGCCGCGACGGGACGGCCCGCGGCGGCCGACACCCTCGTCGAGCAGTTCGACCGCGCCGCCGCCACCACGGGCGAGCAGAACGACGCGACCCACTTCCAGGCCTCGGTCGTGCAGTTCACCGACTCCACCCTGCGGATCTTCGGGGTCGACAACTTCCCCGGCAGTGTTCTCGCAGCCGCCTCGGTGGATCGACCGGCGACGCAACGGTTCACCGAGAAGCCCTTCGACGAGATCGGGATCTCCGACGCCGACATGGGCAACGACCCGGACTTCTCCGCCGCCGACGGTGACCTCGTCTACGTGTCGTTCGCCTCCGACGAAGCCAAACAACGCGGGAGCGAGATCATGCGCAGCGATGCCTGGAAGCGGCTGTCGGCGGTTCGCGACGACCGGGTGTTCGCAGTGAACAACGCCGTCTGGCAGTCCGGTCAGGGCCTGATCGCCGCCCGCGGCGTCCTGGCTGATCTGAATCTGGTCGACGCGCCGATCAACTGAGCCCACCCGCACCGTCGGCAGCGCCAGTCGGCAATGTCACATATGCGCGGGGACTAATGCCGCGGGACCGTTCGTTGTCTTCGAGTTGAGCCGCAGCGTCGCGGCAGCCCCCTGAATCCGTGCAACCGAAGAGGACGTGATGAGCACCGTTTCCGCCTATGCGGCCACCTCCGCGACCGAGCCACTGTCCAAGACCACGATCGAGCGACGTGAGGTCGGCCCGCACGACGTGGCCTTCGACATCCATTTCGCCGGGATCTGTCACTCCGACATCCACACCGTGCGCGGCGAGTGGGGTCCGGTGACGTATCCGATGGTGCCCGGGCACGAGATCGCCGGCATCGTCACCGAGGTCGGCTCGGAGGTCTCGAAGTTCAGCGTCGGTGACCGCGTCGGCGTCGGGTGCTTCGTCGACTCGTGCCGCGAGTGCGAATTCTGTCTGGCCGGTGAGGAGCAGTACTGCGACAACCCCGGCATGGTCGGCACCTACAACGGCATCGGCCCCGACGGTAAGCCGACCCAGGGCGGCTACAGCGGCGCCATCGTGGTGGACGAGAACTACGTGTTGTCGATCCCCGAGGCGATCGGACTGGAGGAAGCCGCCCCGCTGCTGTGCGCGGGCATCACCACCTATTCGCCGTTGCGGCACTGGAACACCGGGCCCGGCTCCCGGGTCGCGGTCATCGGGCTCGGCGGTCTCGGACACCTGGCGGTGAAGCTGGCCGTCGCGATGGGTGCCGAGGTTACGGTGCTCAGCCAGTCGCTGAAGAAGATGGAGGACGGGCTGCGTTTGGGGGCCTCGGAGTACTACGCCACCAGTGACCGTGAGACGTTCAAGAAGCTCAAGGGCTCCTTCGACCTGATCCTCAACACGGTGTCGGCCAATCTCGACATGGGTGACTACCTCGGCCTGCTGACCCTCGACGGCACGCTCGTCGAGCTGGGCATGCCCGAGCATGCGATGCAGGTGCCCCCCGGCGCGCTGATCTTCGGGCGCCGCCGCCTGGCCGGATCGTTGATCGGCGGCATCGCCGAAACCCAGGAGATGCTCGACTTCTGCGCCGAGCACAAGGTCGCCCCGGAGATCGAGGTGATCGAGCCTGATTACGTCAACGAGGCTTACGAGCGGGTGGTGGCCAGCGACGTGCGCTACCGCTTCGTCATCGACACCGCGTCACTGCGCTAGCCGCGACGGCGTGCGCGCCGAGTGTGCATCCACTGCGACTGCGAGCGACATTTTTCGCAGGAGATGCACACTCGGCGAAGGGAATCAGAAATCATCCCGGCGGGCCGGGTCAGAAGTCACCCCGGCGGGCCGGGTCAGAAGTCACCCCGGCGGGCCGGGTCAGAAGTCACCCCGGCGGGCCGGGTCAGAAATCCCAGTCCTCGTCTTCGGTGACGACGGCCTTCCCGATGACGTAGCTGGAGCCCGAGCCCGAGAAGAAGTCGTGGTTCTCGTCGGCGTTGGGGCTCAACGCCGACAGGATCGCCGGGTTGACGTCGGTCTCGTCGCGCGGGAACAGCGCCTCGTAGCCGAGGTTCATCAACGCCTTGTTGGCGTTGTAGCGCAGGAACTTCTTGACGTCCTCGGTCAGGTTCACCCCGTCGTAAAGATCCTGGGTGTACTCGACCTCGTTGTCGTAGAGCTCGAAGAGCAGCTCATACGTGTAGTCCTTGAGTTCCTGGCGGGTCGCCTCGTCGGCCATCGCCAGCCCGCGCTGGTACTTGTAGCCGATGTAGTAGCCGTGCACCGCCTCGTCGCGGATGATCAGCCGGATCATGTCGGCGGTGTTGGTGAGCTTGGCCCGGCTGCTCCAGTACATCGGCAGATAGAAGCCCGAGTAGAACAGGAAGCTCTCCAGCAGCGTGGAGGCCACCTTGCGCTTGAGCGGCTCGTCACCCTTGTAGTACTGCATGACGATCTCGGCCTTGCGCTGCAGGTTGGGATTCTCCTCCGACCAGCGGAACGCCTCGTCAATCTCCTGCGTCGAGCACAGGGTGGAGAAAATGTTGCTGTAGCTGCGGGCGTGCACCGACTCCATGAACGCGATGTTGGTGTACACCGCTTCCTCGTGCGGGGTCAGCGCGTCGGGGATCAGGCTGACCGCGCCCACGGCGCCCTGGATGGTGTCCAGCAGCGTCAGCCCGGTGAACACCCGCATCGTGAGCTGCTTCTCATGCTCGGTCAGCGTGTTCCACGACGGGATGTCGTTGGACACCGGCACCTTCTCCGGCAGCCAGAAGTTACCGGTGAGGCGATCCCAGACCTCGGCGTCCTTGTCGTCCTGCAGGCGGTTCCAGTTGATGGCCGAGACGCGGTCGATCAGTTTGATGCCATCACTCACGAGAACCCCATTTCACCTGGCTTTTTGTGCGACGCCGCGGAATCGCCGACGACGACCACAACACTACAACTGGTGTGCGACATCTCCGCGCAGTACGAGATGTTGTGTTTGGCGTGTCGCCTCCGTGAACGTCGATCAGGTGCTGCGCACCCGTCCCCCGGGCGAAAAACCTCTGGCGGCCCCAGGCGTCACTCGTTATCGTCGCGTGCGTGAACATCCGAGTCGAGGAGGTCGTCGGCGCTCGCGCCGACATCAGATGACCGCGCCCCGCCGCCGACCCGTCGGGCCGGCGGCGCAGTCATACCCTCACTCACCAGGCGCACCACTGTGCGTCGTTTCAGGATGGTTTCACCCAATGGATTCGTATACCCGTGACCAGATCCTCGCCGCCTTCCGCGGCGCCACCCGCAGCGAGGTCAAGAAGGTCACCTTCGCACCCGACTTCGACGCCGTGACGTTCGGCAAGCTGGAGTATTACGGCTGGACCGACCCCAAGATCCCGCGCCGCGCGTACCTGCTCGTCGACCGGCCGGATGGACCTGTGGCGCTGCTGCTCAACCGGGCCGCGGTCAAGCCGCGGGGCCGCACCATGTGCACCTGGTGCAATGACGTCAACCTGACCGACGAGGCCGTGCTCTACACCGTTCGCCGGGGCGGCGCGGCCGGCCGCAAGGGCGACACCCTGGGCACCTTGATCTGCGCGAACTTCGGTTGCTCCGGCAACGTCCGGCAGTTGCCGCCCGCTTATCACAGGGGCACCGACCTCGACCTCATCCGCGAGCAGCGGGTCGAAGAACTGCGGAGCAAGGTGCACGGATTCGTCGACAAGGTGCTCTCCACAGAGAGCTGAGCGCGGCTGCTCACTCAGCGGGTGAAGGTGTACTCGTCCGCTTTGAAACGCCTTGTGGCCAACCAGTACTGCCACGTCATGCCACTCCACAGGGTGCGGTTGACCCCGTGCTCGTCGAGATACCAGCTGCGGCAGCCGCCGGTGCTCCACACGGTGCCGCTCAGGTCGTGCTGCAGTTCGTCGTTGTAGCTGTCCTGCGCGTCGCGGGTCGGAGCCAGCGCCTCGGCGCCGGCACGGTCGACCGCGGCGATGGCCTGACCGGCATAGCGGATCTGCGACTCGATCATGAACACCACCGAGTTGTGTCCCAGCGCGGTGTTCGGGCCGAGCAGGAAGAACAGGTTGGGCATTCCGGCGACCGTGATGCCGCGCAGGGCGGCGATGCCCTCGGCGTTCCAGCGGTCGACCAGGTCCTCTCCGTCCGGCCCCTTGATGTCGACGTAGGTGTAGGAATCGGTGACGTGGAAGCCGGTCGCGAAGACCACCACGTCCACCGGCCGCTCGCGGCCGTCGGCGGTGACGATGCCGGTCGGGGTGAACCGTGCGATGCGGTCGGTGATCACCTCGGTCTTCGGGTCCGCGATGCCGCGATAGTAGGTGTCGGAGTTGAGGATGCGCTTGCAACCCGCCCGGTAGTCGGGGGTGAGCTTGCGGCGCAGCTCGCGATCCTTGATCGAGCGACGGATGTTCCACTTGCCCATCAGCTCACCGAGTTTGAGCAGGCGAGGCTGTTTGGTCATCGCGAAACCGACCGCTTCATGGATCCAGTAGATGCCGGCGCGCATCGCTGCTCGGGTGCCCGGCACGTTGGCGAACATCCGCTGCATTCCCTCGGGGATCGGGTTGTTCGGCCGGGGCATCACCCAGGCGGGGGTGCGCTGGTAGAGCTGCAGGCCGGCGACGTCCTTGACGATCTCGGGCACGATCTGGATCGCGCTGGCCCCGGTGCCGATCACCGCGACGCGCTTGCCGGTGATGTCGACGTCGTGGTTCCACTGCGCCGAGTGGAACGCGGCGCCGTCGCCGGCCAGGTAGTCGTCGAGGCCGTCGAACTCGGGGATCAGCGGGATGTGCAGTCCGCCGGCACCGGAGATCAGGAACTGTGCGATGAACTCGCCGCCGTCGTCGGTGAACACGTGCCAGCGCTTCTCGTCGTCGTCCCACTGGGCCCGGTCGACGTGCGCACCGAACCGGATGTAGCGCCGCAACCCGTATTTCTCGGTCACCCCGAGGAGATAGTTCTGGATCTCGGGCTGGAACGACCACATGTGCGTCCAGTCCGGTTTCGGTTCGAAGGAGAACGAGTACATGTGCGACGGGATGTCGCAGGCACAACCGGGATAGGTGTTGTCCCGCCAGGTACCGCCGATCTCGTCGGCCTTCTCCAGGATCAGGAAATCAACGCCGCGGCGCTGCAGTTCGATGCCCATCCCAAGCCCGGAGAATCCGGAGCCGATGATCAGCGCGCGGGTGTGCACGGGGGCACGGTCGTCGACCGCGGGAGTGCCGGCGGCCTGTTCAGCGACGGTCATGGACCCGACTGTACTGGGGAACGCCGGTACCGGGAATCGGGCCGGCGGTCAGGCGACGCGCTCGTGGCGGCGCACACCTTCATGCAGCGGGAGGTCGGGGTCGACCTGCACGCCGAGCACCTCGCAGGTGCCGTTGATCGAACCCATCATGATCGTGGTCAGGTACTCGACGAACTTCGCCGACGGCAGCCGCCGCGGGCTGTCCTGATCGGCGCCGAGCCACCAGTCGGTCGCCGACGCCGCCGCCCCGAACGTCGCGAACGCGGCCATCTCGAAGGCCGCCGCGTCGAGTTCCATCTCCTGCAACTCGTTGCTGAACATGTCGGCCATGGCCAAAGTGATGTCGCGGCCCTCGTTGAGAGCCCGCATGGTCGATTCGCTCTGCTCGGCAAACCGCCCCTGCATGAGGAAGCGAATGACGTTGGGGTGCTCGTCGACGAGGCGCACATACTGCTCGACGGCGCGGTGGATGATGGCGCGCGCCGGGTCCTTGGCGATGTCGATCGCCGGGAAGATGGCGCCCCACAACATGTCGCGCATCCGCTTACCGATGGCCTGGAACAGATCGGATTTGTCGGTGAAGTGCCGGTAGATCTTCGGCTTGGCGGTGCCGGCCTCCTCGGCGATCTCGCGCAGCGACACCTCCGGGCCGAGCTGGTCGATGGCGCGGAACGCGGCGTCGACGATCTCGGAGCGCACCTTCTTGCGGTGCTCGCGCCAACGCTCGCTGCGGGCGTCGACCTTGACAGCCGGTTCGTCAGCAGAACGTGATCTCGACCCTCGTCGCACCCGCTCACTGTACCCGTTCAGGTACCGCTGACCTGGCCTGACCGCATCGAACCGCCGCTGGGCGGCATCCTGACCAGCGCTGTTCGCCCGCCGCGAGGCGATCACGCGCTTTGGGTACTATCGCAGCGACAGCCGCTCAACGAGACGAGAAGTATGACGCAGCGATACGACCTGGTCATCGCAGGCGGAGGGCCCTCCGGCTCGGCCGCGGCATGGCAGGCCGCACAGACCGGCGCCAAAGTGGTGGTGCTGGACAAAGCGCAATTCCCGCGCGCGAAGCCGTGTGGCGACGGCCTGACTGCCCGCGCGGTCAGCTACCTGCAGAAGATGGGCCTGGCCGACGAGGTGGCCACGTTCCATCGGGTGAACCGCGTGACGGTGTTCAGCCCGAGCAAGTGGGAGCTGTCGTTTCCGAAGCGGCCCGGCATGCCCGACCACGGTCACACCGTCAGTCGAGAGCATCTCGACACTGTGCTGCTCAAGCACGCCGAGTCGGCAGGCGCAGAGATCCGCCAGGGCGCCGAGGTGGCCGGGCCCGAACTCGACGCCAGCGGCCGGGTGATCGGCGTCGTGCTCAAGAGCGGCGAAAAGGTCTACGGCGACGCGGTCATCGCCGCCGACGGCGCCTACTCCCCCATCAAACGCGCCCTGAAGGTGGATTCCGAGTACAACGGCTACTCCGCGATCGCGATCCGCTCCGAGATGCCTGCCAACCGAGCCGATTCCGACTCACTGGACATCTATCTGAAGCTGATGTTCGAAGGCGATCAGCTGCCGGGCTACGGCTGGGTGTTCCCGATGGGCAACGGAATCTTCAACATCGGCCTCGGGTACGTCAACAGCTACAAGAACTGGCAGTCGATCAACGCCACGAAATTCCTGGGCGACTTCCTGCGAACCCTGCCGCGCGAGTGGGATCTGCCGGCGATCGAGGAGCTGAAGAAGAACAAGAGCGTGCGTGCTTGGCGGTTGCCGATGGGCTTCACGGCGTGGCCGCCCTGGCGGCCGGGCGTGCTGTTCACCGGCGACTCGCTGGGTGCGGGCAAGCCGGCCTCGGGCGCGGGCATCTCCAAGGCCCTGGAATCCGGCCTGGCCGCGGGCGAATGCGCGATCGCGGCGCTGACCAACGGCGGACCCGACGATTTCACCAACTACGCCCAGCGCATGGAGGCGGCGTGGGGCCGCGAGTACAAGCGCGGCCGCTACATGCACAAGCTGATCGGGCAGCCGAAGCTGGCCAACGCCGGGGTGAAGCTGATCGATAACGCGGCCTTCCGCGACCGCATGCTCAAGGCGCTGTACAAGAAGGCACAGGGCCCCCAGCACAGCTACTGAGTTTCTGCCGAATCCTGCGGTTGGGGTCCATCTGTGATCAGGATGTCCCTATGGCGCAGGATCCTGAGGTCGTTCGCGCACTCGAGGGCGCAGTCCGAACCGACCCGTTGAACCGGGCGCTGCGCCTGCACCTGATCGACCTGCTGCTCGCCGAGGCGCAACACCCCGCTGCGCTCGGCCATTGCGAAGTGCTGTTGCAACAATCCCCCGGCGACGCGGACGCGATCCACAGAAAGGAGGCGGCGCTGGCTGGTTTCGCAGCGGCGTCACCGCGTGCCGCCTCGCTGTCGCCCACCCAGCCGGACCGTGAACGGGTTTCCCACGAGCCCCTCACCGACGTACCGGTCAGCGACCTTTTCGACATAGTCCGGCCTGCGGTGACCCTGGCCGACGTCGCGGGAATGACGGACGTCAAGCAGCGGCTGCGTTTGAGCTTTCTGGAACCGATGCGCAACGAGGAGTTACGCAGGGCATTCGGTCATTCGCTGCGCTCGAGCCTGTTGCTGTGGGGCCCCCCGGGCTGCGGTAAGACATTCCTGGCCAAGGCCTTGGCCGGCGAACTGGGTCTCTACTTCATCCATGTGGGCATCGCCGACATCCTGGAGATGTGGCTGGGTAACAGTGAACGCAACGTCAAACGCGTGTTCGATGAAGCCCGCCGGATGCGTCCGACATTGATGTTCATCGACGAGCTGGATGCGCTCGGCCACAAGCGCTCGCAGACCTCCGGCGCCGTCCGCAACGTCGTGAACCAACTGCTGCTGGAACTCGACGGAGCGACCAGCGACAACGAGGGGTTGCTGGTGCTGGGGGCGACCAACCAGGTCTGGGACGTCGACCCCGCTCTGTTGCGCCCCGGCAGATTCGACCGCAAGGTGGTGGTTCTGCCGCCAGATCTGCCCGCCAGGGCGGCGATCCTGGCTCACCACCTGCGCAAGTCGCCCACCGAGGACCTGGACCTCGACTCCGTCGCCCGCAACACCGAGGGATACTCGGGTGCAGATCTGGCGCGGATCTGCAGCGCAGCCGTAGAATTCGCATTACATGATTCGGTTCGCGCCGGATCGACAAGGCCGGTGAACCAGCGTCACCTCGAAGCGGCACGGCGAGACACCCCGCCGAGCACGAGACCGTGGTTCAACCTCGCCGAGAACTACATCGCGTTCTCCGACGACCGTGACGAGTACGCCGATTTGGCAAGGTATCTCACCGAGAGTCGCGCACGGTGGCGCCGGCGATGACAGAGCCTCCCCCGGCCGAGGTGGCCATCCAAAAAGCGCAGACGCTGCTCGATATCGGCCGCAATCGCGACGCGGCCATGATCGCGTGGGAGGGGTTGCGCAGCGAACCCGAGAACCCCGCCCTGATGGGGTTGGTGGCATGGGCCCTGCAAGCCGACTGCAGGCATTCGGAAGCCAGGCAATGGGCTGAACGCTCACTGAGCTTCGATGCGCGCCAGGCGTGGGTCCATGATGTCCGGGCGCGGGCAATCCTGGACGGGACCGGAACGCCGGAGCAAGCTGTCGAATCCGCTTTCACCGCAGTGCGATTGGACCCCTCCAGCACTGTCAACAGGTTCACCCTCACGCGCGCATACCTGCAGGCCGGTATGCCGGCGGAGGGTGAGTCGACCGCGCACGCGATCCGCCGATCCGACCCCGAATCGGAGCTGGGCCCACTGGCCGAGGCGATGGTGGAAATCGACCGTGCGAGGTTCCTCCGGCTGCGGCCGATCTTGGCCGGGTTCGCGGTCGTCGTGACCAACGGACTCATTCTGGTCGTCTGGGGTATCTGGTGGCTGGTGCTGGCGGCCAAGCGCGCAGGACCGTTGCGGCGCGCCGACAGTCTGATCCTGGAGGCGGTGAGGTTGGATCCCGGCAATGCCGCGACTCACGCTGCGGCAGCCGAAGTGGCCCAAATGAGGTTCCGCTACGTCCAGTCGGTGGATTCGTCTCTTGCCGCCGCCGCCATCGAGGCCGGCCTGGTCGACGCCGACGAACTGGCCGCCAAGATAACCCGCAGAACCTGTCTGGCCGCGATCGCCGGTTTCGCCTTCTGGTACGTCTGGACCACCGCTCTGTCCGCCTACACGTCAGAGACCGCAGCCGGTGTCAGCGGGGCGGTGATCGGCCTAGCTGCCCTCGGCGCCGTCTGCTGGCTGGACCGCGTGCAGACGCGCCGCCTTCCGGCCGGATTGCTGCGTCGGGTGCGGCGCCAATGGGGGCTGCCGGTGGTGGCGTCGGCTGTTGCGCTTCTCTGCCTCGCCCTCGGTGTCGGCCTCGTATTGGATTCGACTCCTGTGTTGGCCGTGGCCGCTTTCGTTCCCGGGGTCGCAGTCGCTTCCTCCGCAGCGATACTCCTGGTCGCCTTGCATTCAGGGCGGCGATGACCCGGAGACCGACTACCCGTGAACAGGTGCGGCTTCGCCATTGCCTCCGGCAGACGCCACACTTCGACGTCGCCCCGCTTGCGCGATCTCACCTGACGACGAGGCTGGGTGCGCCGGCCGCTCAGATCCGAATGACTCGCCCGACGAGACGCGAAGTTTGCCAAGACCGGGAGCCGCAAACGTGCTGATGCCGTAGTTTGGACGCGGACGACAATTTTGCGGGGAGCGTCGCTGTGGCCAGGACAAGCATCCAGCACGCCATGGATCGGTGGTGATGGTGTGTCGCGGATTTTTTTGAGTCATTCGAGTCGTGATGTGCGGGCTGCGGTGGCGTTGAAGCGGTGGTTGGCGTTGCAGGATCCGCCGTTGGCCAATGAGATTTTTTTGGATGTGGATCCTGATACGGGGTTGCGGGCGGGTTCGCGGTGGAAGGAGGCGTTGCGGCAGGCCAACGCGCGGTGTGAGGCGGTGATTTGTCTGTTGTCGCCGCGTTGGGAGGCCTCTGATGAGTGTCGGGTGGAGTATCGCACGGCGGAGAATCTGAACAAGCAGATTTTCGTGGCGCGGTTGGAGCCCTCGACCGGGGACGGGTTGACCTCGGAATGGCAGCGCTGCGATCTGTTCGGTGCGGGGGCGGTCACCGAAGTGGAGGTCGGTGGTGGGGCGCCGGTGGTGTTCGCCACCGAGGGGTTGTACCGGTTGCGTGATGCGATTCGGGGTGCCGGTATCGGGGCCGAGTCGTTTGTCTGGCCGCCGCCGTCAGATCCTGATCGTGCACCCTATCGGGGTGGGAGCCGTTGGAGCCCTGTGATGCCGCGGTGTTCTTCGGTCGGGATGCGCAGATCGTGCGGGCGCTGGACGCGGTGCGCGGGATGCGGCTGTCGGGGCTCAACTCGTTGTTTGTGGTGTTGGGGCCCTCGGGCACGGGGAAGTCGTCGTTTCTGCGGGCCGGGTTGTTGCCGCGGTTGACCCGCGAGGATCGCCGCTTCGTGGTCCTCGACATCGTGCGTCCGGAACGCAATGCGCTGACCGGGCAGTCCGGACTGGCCGCAGCGATTCACTCAGCCCGACGCCGATTCGGTTTCACTGCACCCAATTTGGGAGAGATCAAAGCGGCGTGCACCGGTGGGGACGTGACCGCGCTGACCCAGTGGCTGACCCAGGTACGCACCGCGGCAGCGGCTCGGCTGGTCGACCGCGGCGATCAGGCCGGCGCGGCCCCGACGCTGGTGTTGCCGGTCGATCAGGCCGAAGAGTTGTTCACCGCCGAGGCAGCAGGGCCGGCCGAAACCTTCCTGCAGGTGCTGGCCGGGCTGGTGGCCGCACTCAACACCACCGAGGCCGGGTTGACCGTGGCGGTCACCATCCGCACCGACCGCTACGAGGTGATGCAGACCCACCCGGCGTTGGCCGAGGTGGACACGGTGCTCTTCGACGAACTCAAACCCATGCCGGCCACCCAGTTCAAAGAAGTCATCGTCGGCCCGGCGATGCGCGCCACCGAGGCCGGCACTACGGGTGGCCCCGACCTCGTCGAGCGCCTGCTCGCCGACGCCGGCGCCGGCGCCGACACCTTACCGATGCTGGCCCTGACGATGTCGCGGCTCTACACCGACTACGGCGACGACGGCGAACTACGCCTCGACCAGTACGAGGCCATGGGCGGCATGGCCCGCGTGGTGGCCACCGAGATCGACGAGATCCTGGCCACCGACCCCGCCCAACGCCACACACAATTACTGGCCCTGCGCGCGGCGTTCGTCCCCTGGCTGGCCACCATCAACCCCGACAACGACCAACCGCTACGGCGAGTGGCGCGCTACCAGGACCTCCCCGAATCCAGCCGCCCCCTCATCGACGCCATGGTGGCCCGACGACTGATGGTCAAAGACACCCGCGACGGCCAAACCGTCGTCGAAGTCGCCCTGGAAAGCCTGCTACGCCAATGGGATGACCTGGCAGGCTGGCTGGCCGACCAACGCCACCATCTCAAAGCCGCCGACGACATCGAACGCGCCGCCGCAGCCTGGACCCACCACGACCACGACCCCGCCTGGCTACTGGCCGGCACCCGCCTCGCCGACGCCGAAACCCTGGCCCACACCCCCGGCTTCCGCGAACGCCTCCACACCGTCGGCGACTACCTCGCCGCCAGCCGCGACGCCGAAAACCAACGCCACGCCGCCGAAGAACAACAACGCCGAATCGAACTCGACGCCGCCCGAGAACGCGCTCACAACGCCCAAGAACGCCAAGCCACCGCCGAAGCCCACAGCGCCACCCTGCGCAAACGCTCGCGCATCCTGCGCGCCGTCCTGGCCGCCACCGCCATCGTCGCCGTACTGGCCGTCCTGGGCGGCCTGGTGGCCATCCGCGCCCGCACCCAAGCCCAAGACCGCTTCCTCCAAGCCACCAGCCAACGCCTGACCTCCCAAGCCCAAGCCATGCTCGCCGACACCAGCCCCGGCAGCGACACCCGCGCCTTCCAACAACTCCTCGCCGCCCGCCACCTCACCCCCACCCCCACCAACGACAGCGCCCTCTACAGCGCCACCATCAACAAACTCACCACCACCAAAATCATCGAAATACCTGACTATGTCACGAGTGTCGGGTTCAGCCCGGATGGAGGCCGTTTCGCGGCGGCCACTGTCGATGACGTTGTGCAGTTGTGGGATACCGCCACCGGCGAACCCCTCGGCGACCCGCTGACCGGCCACACCGAAGGGGTCAACAGCGTCGTATTCAGCCCCGACGGGACCACGCTGGCCACCGGCAGCAGCGACAACACCGTCCGCCTCTGGGACACCACCACCGGCCAACCCCTCGGCAACCCCCTGACCGGCCACACCGACCGTGTCACCCGCGTGGCCTTCAGCCCCGACGGCACCACCCTGGCCTCCGCCAGCTACGACAACACCGTCCGCCTCTGGGACACCACCACCGGCCACCCCCTCGGCAACCCCCTGACCGGCCACACCGAGGGAGTCACCAGCGTCGCCTTCAGCCCCGACGGCACCACCCTGGCCACCGGCAGCAGCGACACCACCGTCCGCCTCTGGGACACCACCACCGGCCACCCCCTCGGCAACCCCCTGACCGGCCACACCGACACAGTCAGCAACGTCACCTTCAGCCCCGACGGCACCCGCCTGGCCACCGCCAGCAACGACGCCACAGCTCGCGTGTGGAGTGTCGAAACCCAGCTCCCGACAACTGATTTCCTGTTCGGGCACAGCGACGCGTTGGACGGTCTCGCCTTCAGCCCCGACGGACGGCAGTTGGCCACGGGTAGCGCGGATGCGACGGTGCGGTTGTGGAACGCCGACACCGGCCAAGCCATCGGCGCACCCCTGACCGGACACGAAAGCGTCGTTCACAGCGTCGCCTTCACTCCCGATGGAAAACGCATATTCACGGGAAGCTTCGATCGCACCGTGCGCATCTGGGATCCTTATTCCACTGCCTCCTGGGCCGGCCACGACGCGTTTGTCTCGGGCGTGGCGTTCAGTCCCGACGGCAAGATATTGGCCAGCAGCAGCGGTGACGCGACGATTCGCCTTTGGGATCCGCGCAGCGGTCAACCGTTGGGTAGGCCACTCACCGGTCACACCGGGCCGGTCAACAGCGTGGCCTTCAGTCCCGACGGCACTCGCCTCGCCTCCGGCGGTTCTGATACCACGGTGCGGATATGGGACGCCGAGACCGGCCAGCCCGACGGCGCACCACTCACCGGCCACACCGACGCGGTCTATTCGGTGGCGTTCAGCCCCGACGGCACCCGGCTGACCTCAGTCGCCGATGACGATACGGCGCGGGTGTGGAACGTCGCTGAAAGGCGACTCAACGCAGAGCCGGTTGCAGGTGTCACCCGGGTCGCCTTGAGCCCGGATTCGCAGCGCTTGGCCTACACCGAGGAAGGTAGCAACACCGTTTACGTCGCCGACCTGGAGGTCGGCGGCCTTGTCGGGGATCCGCTCACAGGGCACACCAGCGACCTCAGGCAGATGGTGTTCAGTCCTGACGGACAACGTCTGGCGACGGCCGGCCTTGACGCCAGTGTCCGGTTGTGGGAAGTCGAGACCGGGCGGCCCATCGGTGAACCACTCATCGGGCACCGGGCCGCGGTGCTCGGCCTCGCGTTCAGTCCCGACGGTCGCCTATTGGCCAGCAGCAGCTACGACGGAACCGTCCAGTTGTGGGACACCGAGAGCGGTCGGGCGTACGGAGAACCTATCGGCTCGAACGGCGGCGGCGTCGTTGGTCTGGCGTTCAGTCCCGACGGGGACAGTATCGCTTTCGGCGGATACGGCAACACGGTTCGGTTGGTCCCCGCACGGGCCGGCGAGGCAGACCTGTGTGACAAGCTCACCGCGAACATGAGTCACCGGCAATGGAACGACTGGGTCTCCCCTGAAATCGACTATCAACAGACCTGCCCCGACCTGCCAATCGCACCCGACCCCCCCAGCACGCAGTGATGGCGAGATCAGCATGTTCAGCCACAGCATTCTTCGACGTGATGGATCGGTGGTGATGGTGTGTCGCGGATTTTTTTGAGTCATTCGAGTCGTGATGTGCGTCAGGCAGTGGCGTTGAAGCGGTGGTTGGCGTTGCAGGATCCGCCGTTGGCCAATGAGATTTTTTTGGATGTGGATCCTGATACGGGGTTGCGGGCGGGTTCGCGGTGGAAGGAGGCGTTGCGGCAGGCCAACGCGCGGTGTGAGGCGGTGATTTGTCTGTTGTCGCCGCGTTGGGAGGCCTCTGATGAGTGTCGGGTGGAGTATCGCACGGCGGAGAATCTGAACAAGCAGATTTTCGTGGCGCGGTTGGAGCCCTCGACCGGGGACGGGTTGACCTCGGAATGGCAGCGCTGCGATCTGTTCGGTGCGGGGGCGGTCACCGAAGTGGAGGTCGGTGGTGGGGCGCCGGTGGTGTTCGCCACCGAGGGGTTGTACCGGTTGCGTGATGCGATTCGGGGTGCCGGTATCGGGGCCGAGTCGTTTGTCTGGCCGCCGCCGTCAGATCCTGATCGTGCACCCTATCGGGGGTGGGAGCCGTTGGAGCCCTGTGATGCCGCGGTGTTCTTCGGTCGGGATGCGCAGATCGTGCGGGCGCTGGACGCGGTGCGCGGGATGCGGCTGTCGGGGCTCAACTCGTTGTTTGTGGTGTTGGGGCCCTCGGGCACGGGGAAGTCGTCGTTTCTGCGGGCCGGGTTGTTGCCGCGGTTGACCCGCGAGGATCGCCGCTTCGTGGTCCTCGACATCGTGCGTCCGGAACGCAATGCGCTGACCGGGCAGTCCGGACTGGCCGCAGCGATTCACTCAGCCCGACGCCGATTCGGTTTCACTGCACCCAATTTGGGAGAGATCAAAGCGGCGTGCACCGGTGGGGACGTGACCGCGCTGACCCAGTGGCTGACCCAGGTACGCACCGCGGCAGCGGCTCGGCTGGTCGACCGCGGCGATCAGGCCGGCGCGGCCCCGACGCTGGTGTTGCCGGTCGATCAGGCCGAAGAGTTGTTCACCGCCGAGGCAGCAGGGCCGGCCGAAACCTTCCTGCAGGTGCTGGCCGGGCTGGTGGCCGCACTCAACACCACCGAGGCCGGGTTGACCGTGGCGGTCACCATCCGCACCGACCGCTACGAGGTGATGCAGACCCACCCGGCGTTGGCCGAGGTGGACACGGTGCTCTTCGACGAACTCAAACCCATGCCGGCCACCCAGTTCAAAGAAGTCATCGTCGGCCCGGCGATGCGCGCCACCGAGGCCGGCACCCCACTACGGGTGGCCCCCGACCTCGTCGAGCGCCTGCTCGCCGACGCCGGCGCCGGCGCCGACACCTTACCGATGCTGGCCCTGACGATGTCGCGGCTCTACACCGACTACGGCGACGACGGCGAACTACGCCTCGACCAGTACGAGGCCATGGGCGGCATGGCCCGCGTGGTGGCCACCGAGATCGACGAGATCCTGGCCACCGACCCCGCCCAACGCCACACACAATTACTGGCCCTGCGCGCGGCGTTCGTCCCCTGGCTGGCCACCATCAACCCCGACAACGACCAACCGCTACGGCGAGTGGCGCGCTACCAGGACCTCCCCGAATCCAGCCGCCCCCTCATCGACGCCATGGTGGCCCGACGACTGATGGTCAAAGACACCCGCGACGGCCAAACCGTCGTCGAAGTCGCCCTGGAAAGCCTGCTACGCCAATGGGATGACCTGGCAGGCTGGCTGGCCGACCAACGCCACCATCTCAAAGCCGCCGACGACATCGAACGCGCCGCCGCAGCCTGGACCCACCACGACCACGACGACCCGCCTGGCTACTGGCCGGCACCCGCCTCGCCGACGCCGAAACCCTGGCCCACACCCCCGGCTTCCGCGAACGCCTCCACACCGTCGGCGACTACCTCGCCGCCAGCCGCGACGCCGAAAACCAACGCCACGCCGCCGAAGAACAACAACGCCGAATCGAACTCGACGCCGCCCGAGAACGCGCTCACAACGCCCAAGAACGCCAAGCCACCGCCGAAGCCCACAGCGCCACCCTGCGCAAACGCTCGCGCATCCTGCGCGCCGTCCTGGCCGCCACCGCCATCGTCGCCGTACTGGCCGTCCTGGGCGGCCTGGTGGCCATCCGCGCCCGCACCCAAGCCCAAGACCGCTTCCTCCAAGCCACCAGCCAACGCCTGACCTCCCAAGCCCAAGCCATGCTCGCCGACACCAGCCCCGGCAGCGACACCCGCGCCTTCCAACAACTCCTCGCCGCCCGCCACCTCACCCCACCCCCACCAACGACAGCGCCCTCTACAGCGCCACCATCAACAAACTCACCACCACCAAAATCATCGAAATACCGGGTGGTGAGCCAATTTTCAGCGTTGCAGTCAGCCCGAACGGCGAGACGCTGGCCAGCGGGGGCCTCGACGACATCGTGCGGTTGTGGGATACCGCCACCGGCGAACCCCTCGGCGACCCCCTGACCGGCCATGAATTAGCAGTGGAGTCGTTGGTATTCAGTCCCGACGGGACCACGCTGGCCACCGGCAGCAGCGACACCACCGTCCGCCTCTGGGACACCACCACCGGCCAACCCCTCGGCAACCCCCTGACCGGCCACACCGAAGGGGTTGGCAGCGTGGCCTTCAGCCCCGACGGCACCACCCTGGCCTCCGCCAGCTACGACAACACCGTCCGCCTCTGGGACACCACCACCGGCCGACCCCTCGGCAACCCCCTGACCGGCCACACCGAGGGAGTCACCAGCGTCGCCTTCAGCCCCGACGGCACCACCCTGGCCACCGGCAGCGGCGACACCACCGTCCGCCTCTGGGACACCACCACCGGCCAACCCCTCGGCAACCCCCTGACCGGCCACACCGGCGGCATCAACAGCGTCACCTTCAGCCCCGACGGCACCCGCCTGGCCACCGCCAGCGTCGACGACGACATCCGGGTCTGGAGCGTAGACACCGGCGAGACCATCGGAGAACCTCTCACCGGACACTGGAGCAGTGTCATCGACGTCGCGTTCAGCCCCGACGGACGGCGCCTCGTCTCCGGCGCCGATGATGCGACGGTGCGGTTGTGGAACGCCGACACCGGCCAAGCCATCGGCGCACCCCTGACCGGACACGAAAGCATCGTTTATGCGGTGACTTTCACCCCCGACGGCGAACGTGTCGTGTCGAGCAGCCGGGACGGCACCGTGCGGATGTGGGACCCGGCCGCCGGCACGCCGCTCACGGGCCACTCCGACAGTGTGCTCAGCGTCGCGTTCAGCCCGGCCGGGGACCGACTGGCCAGCGCGAGCTTCGACGCGACCGTCCGCACCTGGGATGTCGAGACCGGCCAGCAGGTCAGTACGCTCGTCGGCCACACCGGTGCCGTGAGCACCGTGGCCTTCAGTCCCGACGGCACCCGCATCGCCTCCGGCGGCTTGGACTCCACCGTGCGGATCTGGGACGCCGAGACCGGCCGGCCCCTCGGCGCACCCCTCACCGGCCACACCGATGAGATCGCGAGCATCGCGTTCAGCCCCGACGGCACCCGCCTGGCCTCAGGCAGCTTCGATGACACGATTCGGTTTTGGGACACCGAAACCGGTGTCCTCGAAGGAGAAATCGAGGTGCCTAGCGGCACCGCGGCGATCAGCGTGGCTTTCAGCCCGGATGGGCGCATCCTGGCCAGTGCTGGAAACGTCGGTACGCTTCTACTCTGGGACACCGAATCATACGAGGCGGTCCGAGACCCCCTCGATGTCCCCGGAGATTCGGCCGTGGGCAGTGTGGCGTTCAGTCCGGACGGACGGCGTCTGGCCGCCAGTAGCTACGACAGCCTGATCAGAGTGTGGGACGTCGAGGACTGGCGACCCGCCGGTGAACCGCTCAACGGTCACCAGGGACTGGTGCGATCAGTCGTTTTCAGTCCCGACGGACAAAGGCTCGCCAGCGGAGGCTTCGACGGGACCGTGCGGCTATGGGACGTGTCGACCGGCCAGCCATTCGGCGACCCACTGCGTGGGCACGACTATCCAGTGGTCGACGTTGCGTTCAGTCCTGACGGGACACTGGTCGCCAGTGCGAGCTACGACACCACCGTGCGGTTGTGGCCGGCCTCAGCCACTGAGTCGCAATTGTGCGACAAGCTCACCGCCAACATGAGTCACCGGCAATGGCGCGACTGGGTCTCCCCCGACATCGACTACCGCCAGACCTGCCCCGACCTGCCAATCGCACCCGACCCCGCCGGGACTCAATGATCTGGTCGCTGTAGACCTGCCCAGCCATCCTGTTCAGCGGCATCACTGTCGACAGGCCCGCCATAGCCGGCCCGGAATTGAGCATCACGCACCGGCCATTGTTCACCCTGTGCGCCCTGGAGGATCCAATCGCCCGGCGCAGCCGTCACGTCACCCTCGAGGGTGTGCACCAGCTCCCGCCGGTTCACCCGGCGAGCCAGCACCGTCCCGCAACGCTCGTAGCGGCGCGGTCCGACCTGTCGGTGCGTCGCCTCGAAGACCTCCGCAGCCACCGACCTCTGCTGGCCGGCATCGTCGATGACCGACCAGTCACCCGGCGCGGCATGCATGATTTCGCCGGAATCCGTTCTCCAGGTCCAGGGGTGGTCGAGTCTCTCGGCCGTCACCTGTCCGCGCCGCCGATATTGCCGCCAACCGGAACCCCCGGGCTGTTTGGGCACCGAACGGTAGCCCAGATTGCGCAGGCACAGCAACGTACTCGCGAGGCTCTTGACGGCGGCGACGGCGAATTCCGGGTCGCGTGCGATCAGCTCGTCCCACGGCAGTAACCGGTCATGGCGGCGCCGGTCGTCATCGCGGATTTCGGCATACCTCCAGCCCGCGTCCTCGTAATACGCCCGCCAGTCCTCGTGCTCGATTCTGACCATCCGTTCGACGGTGTCCTTGTCGAAGCCGAGGATCTCGAGTTGACCGAGCGGATCGAGTTCTGTGAAGTCGACAGGAAGCGCGCGAGGCGGTCCCGGGTACTCCAGGCTGTTCCAGGTGTGCCCACCGAACGCTTCCACCATCCACAGCGCGTTTACAAGTTGGCGCCTATTCGACTGCCGGATAAAAGGATCGAGGTCCTTCCAGGGCCGTGTGGTCGGCCTGTCACGTGACGTACCCGCGCTGTAGTGCTCGTGGATGAGCTCCGCCGCGCGCTCCCAGGCGTCCTGTGGGGCAGCCTCGTCGAGTTCCATGTCGATGGGATAAGTGTAGAGATCGCCGACGACCGAGATATCGATCAGTGAGGTCGCCGCAGCAGAGGCCAGGTACACCCGTACCCGGGGGAAGCGTGAGGCCAGCCGGGTGCCTTGAGTTTCCAGTGCTGGATCACTGAGCACGAACGCATAACTTGCCTCGTCCTTGCCCGTCAGATAGCGGGTGATCGCTTCCACGTTGGGCTCTGCGTCGTGTGCGATCACCGTCAGCATGCTGTCGGAAGGAGCGACGCGCTGTTGCCGCGTGATGTGGTCATTGATGAAGCTGTCGGCGTGCTCCGCGAAGATGACGACGCTCGCCGGAGCGACCACATGCGGCTTGCCGTAGAGCCGTTGTTCCCGTTCCAGCTGTGCCAGTTCGGAGACCATGGCGTAGGTGAGTGGATACAGCCCGCACAGCACTACCGTCGGTGCCGCACGCACACCGGTGAGTCCGGTCTGCGGGCGGCTCGCCATGTGTCGCACCAGTTTTGCCGCGGTCACCTCATATTTGCCCACGGCGTCGGCCACCCAGCAGCGTTCCGCCCTGGCCAGAAAGCTGCGGCGCCAGACCTCCGCCTGCCATGGGTCGTCGATGCGGACGGTGAGCGGAATTCGCCTGTGGACCCCATCGCCGCCGACAGTCGCATCGACGGCGTTGAATCGTCTGAGATTGTCGACCGGGTCTGCCGACATGAGGTAGAGCCGGTCCAGCCGCTTCCACAGCGTCAAACGCGCCCATTCGGCAGGCTCCGCCAGATTCACGCCACGCAGCCTGGCCCCGAGTTCGCGAGCTCTACGGGCCGCGGGGCTGTCCAGATCGTCGGTCAGAATCGCGACGGTGCCCGCCGGGTCACAGCTGCTCAAGATTGCACGCACGATGGAAACGGTGTCGTCGTCGATGCCCACGACTACGGTCAAGGAGCGCGCACGCCAGATCGCGATGCGGTCGACTTGCGAACGAAACAGCTGCAATCCTGCCGCCAGCGCCGCGGTGAGGGTCGTGACAAGGGCCAGCAATCGCGCTATCTCCAGCGCAACCGGCATCACTGCGCAGACGCCTTCGTCGAATGTCTCGACATTGCCGAGGAACAGCGCGAGTGTCCACGCCAGCGGCGCGAAGAACGCCGCCTGGTCGCCATGGCAGCGCCAGTATGCGCTCATTCCGAGGACCAGGACAGACCCTGCCATAGCGGCAATCACGAGCAGCGGCTGCGAGGTGAATGACGGACGTCCGGCGAGGCGACGCAGACCGACCAGTACCAACGGGATCGCCAGGATCACCGCGATCGACCAGTGCGACCCCGGCGAGCCGAAACCCCACAGTCGATGAGCCGCCCCTTCCGACAGATTGGGGTCGAGTGCCAGCACGCACATGTACAGCACGGCAGCGACATACAATGCGCCGACGACAGCGTAGGCCACGGCCATCCAATGACCGTGCTTGTTCCGGGTGAGGTGATGGCCAGTCTCTGGGTCGCCAGGTGTCATGACGCCTCGACGACGGTCCGAGTTCGACTTCCACATTCGCAGATCGTCACCCCGCAACGTCCGACGCGCTGCCCTTCGGCGTTGATGGAGGGTCCGGCCTGCCATGACCAGGCCGTCGGCATGGCGATCAGCCTCCAGCCGTTCGCTGGTCCCGAGGTTCATCGGCGTCCGCGCTCGGCGGCCGGACGAGTGAGGGCTCCACATTCTGCGCCTCGTACAGCTTCTTGTACAGGCCGCCGGCCTCCAACAACTCGTAGTGCGTGCCTTCTTGAGCGACTCGTCCGCCACCGAGGACGATGACCCGGTCGGCGACTGCGGCGATGAAGTCCATGTCGTGGCTGACCACTATGCACGTTCGGTCGCGGGCGTACTCGCGGATGACCTTGGTCAGTCGGGTGCGCTGATCGGCGTCCAGATTCTCGGTCGGTTCATCGAGCAGCAGAACTTCGGGCCTGCGAAGAAGGCATCGCGCCATGGCGATCAACCGCTTCTGGCCTCCCGATGGAACCTGGACGTCGACCACGGTGTCGTAGCCCCGCGGCATCTTGGCCTGGTCCACGATGATCGGGTGGACGTGGGCCAGTTTGCAGGCCTCCTCGATCTGTTCGTCGGTGGCGTCTTGTCTTGCCATCCGGACGTTCTCGCGGATAGCGTCCTTCATGAAGAAGGGGAACTGCGCCAGCTTGGACACCTGCTCGCGCAACGACTCGATCGTGACGTGACTTATGTCGTTGCCGTCCAAAAGGATTCGACCTTGCTGCGGGTCGATGAATCGCAGCAGGAGGTTGAAGATGGTCGACTTCCCGCATCCGATGGGACCCACGAGCGCTACCGTTTCGCCCTCCCTGACCGAGAAGGACACCCCGT
Organism: Mycolicibacterium poriferae; assembly: GCF_010728325.1. Next base: position 2,500,264 of record NZ_AP022570.1, on the reverse strand, counting down.
CGAGAATCTTCTGTTGCGGGGTGTATCCGAACGCCACGTTCTCGAACTCTATGTTGCCGCTGACCTCTCCGAGGGAGACTGCGTCCGGAAGCTCTTTCACACTTGGTTTCGTATCGAGCAGGTCGTAGGTGGATTCAACCTGAGGGGCGATCGATTTGTAGGTGGTCCAGGCTGTGACGATCCGTTGGAACGAGGCGAACATCGTTGGCACCGACGACACGAAGACCAACAGACTCGCCAGGTTCAGTCCGAAGCTGGTGCTGAACGCGACGCCGGTGATCAAAACCAGGGCGGTACTCAGCGCGACGAAGATCTGCACACTGCGACTGGTGGCCTGCAGCCAGATCATCATCAGCGACAGGTCTTTCGCTGCCTCCCCCGACGCGTCGAGAAATCTCTCGCTGCGTTGCGGCTGCGCGTTGAAGACCTGGATGTCGGTGATGCCGCTGATGGTTTCTTCCAGCTCTCCGCCCATCCGGCGACTACCCATCATGTTGCGCCGCGTAGCCGCCTGCAATTTCCGGCCGGCGTACCGCAGCCATAGCATCACGAAGGGAGACAGAATCAGGGTCACGATTGTCATCTGCCACGACAGTGCGAACAGGTAGGACAGCGCGATCAGCAGTACGACGGTGTCCACAGCCGGCGGTATCAGACACTCGGTCAGCAGCCTCTGCACGCTGCCGGCTTCCATCTGCACCCGCTGCATCAACGATCCGCTGCGCGCACCGGTGAAGAAGTCCAGCGACAGGGACTGGATGTGGTCGTGAGTCCGCTGACGGATCTCGGTGAGCAGCCTGCGGTCAACCTGTGCGTCGATGTATGCGTGCACGAAACCGAGTAGCTGCGCCAGTACCAGCGACGCGGCCCAGATGGCCAGTAGTACCACAAACGGTAACGGCGTACCCAACCAGCCGAATGGACCAGAGGGATCGTTGCCCGGCCCTCCCATCAGGGCGCCGCTCAGTCCCCAGGCGTCCGCGAGGCTACCGCCCTGGAACGCTTCGGCCATCACCTGTGTCAGGGGGCCGAAAACCGCGTTGGACACGAACGGCAACGCGGCGACGATCAGCCCGAGCGCGATCAACAGTGTCACCGGACCGCGGAACGACCTCAGCATGTCCAGGCTACGAATGATGTTGGCGCGCTGATGAACTGGCTTTTTCGTGCCCCCTACCATGCCGCCCGGAATGGCCCCGCCGACGGGGATACCCGGCGGGCGCCCCGACAACCTGGGCCCGCCCGGCATGACGCCGGTGGGAGGACCACCCGCAGGCGGCCCGTCGGGAGCGCCAGGGGGTGCACCGATGCGAACAGCATTGGGTACTGCATCTTTTCCGGGCCCGCTGGCGTCACCGGCTGCACCGGGTCGCATCGGATGCTCGACCATCTGTCGTCTACTCCCTCAGGTCGTCTTTGGTGCGTCCAGTGCTCATCGCATTGCGGTCAACACATCGTGGTCAGTCATCGGCAACTGCCTGCCGGGTGTCGAGCAGTCCGACGATCGCCTGCTCGAGCGTGACTTTGTCGGGCTTGGACGACGCCCGTCTGACGATGCCCGCCCGGTCGAGAACGACATAGGTCGGGATGCCGTTGGCGCCGTAACGCTGTCGTAGCCGCTCATTCTCGGCGATGCCGACCGCGAACTCCACCTCGTGGTCGGCAATGAACTGTGTGACCATGTCCAGCTCGAGGTTTCGGTGGGCCGCGTCGCCGGAACGGAAGTTCGTCAGCGCCAGAATGTCCAGGCCATCTCGGGCGTACCGCTGGTGCAGGTCACGCAACCACGGGAATGTCGCGGCACATGGTCGGCACCAGGGCGCCCAGAAGTCGAGGAGCACGACGTCGCCACGCAGATCAGCCAGCGTCGGCGGATCGGTGTTCACCCAGTGTGTCACGTCGAGCTCGGGAGCTTCTTGCCCCAGCAGGCCGAGTTGAATGACCCTGTCCCGGAGTTGATAGCAGCCTGCGGACGCAGCGAGTACCTGGTCCGGTGAGCCGGACTGCCGGGTGAGGTGAAGCACCTGCTCGGCGAATGCTGCTTCAGAGTCGAGCAGAGTTCGGGCCCGGTCGCTCTGGTCGGCCAGCAGGAGCAAGTCTGCCAGCGTGAGTCCGAGCAGGACCCGGTCCCGGAACGGCGTGTTCGACGGCTTCGCACGGGCATCGGTAAGCGCGGTCTCCACCACTGTGACAGCTTCGTGCACACGACGATCTCGGCGGAGTCGCGCGGCGGCGATGACGGCCTCCGGAAGCGGTGGGCTGTGCGGTTCTGCCGTCATCTCATGGCCTAACAGGGAGCTTCCCAGTAGCCGGCGCAACTAGCGTCCTCGCAGTAGCACCAGTACCAACACATCGCCACATACCCCTCGACCTCGGCTTCTGCCGCAGGCCCAGCAGGCAGGACGCCCTGCGCGTCCTCTTTGGTCAGCGTGTCCCTACCGGGGAACAGCTGAGCGCGGAGCTCGTCGGTCATCGGCTTGAGATTCAACTTGTATTTGGCCAACGCGGCGTCTGGGACGTCGTAGAGGGCCCTTTCGCCGAATTCGTCCACACCGGCCAAGACCGCCACAATTTTTCCTTTCGATTGAACTGTTTCGGCCCGCACCCCCGCACGTCGCGGGTGCGGCTCAGCAGTAGTCCTGCCAGTAGTGATGTCATCCCAACCAGTTTCGGCGGCGTGGTAGACCCGAATCCACCACATGCCGGCGTAGCTCTGGACCTCGCCGGACACCTGAACAGCGGCTGGGGCCACGCCATGCGCGTCCTGTCTGGTCAACCCATCCCGACCCGGGAACAACCTGCTTCCGACCTCGTCGGTCATCGGCTTGAGGTCGGCTTTCACCTCGCCAGTTGCGCATCGGTGACGTCGTAGAGTGCCGCCGCGCCGCCCTCATCGATTCCCCTCAAGACAGCCATCGGCTTCTCGTCGGAATCGACTCGGGTCGGCACGACGCGCACCTCGGTTGTCAGCAGTAGTCCTCCCAGTAAACCCAGTTGCCGTAGCCGTCCTCCAGGTAGTACCAGCAGATCGCGGCGTACCCTTGAACCTCGCTCGTGGCCGCACCGGCGGGGACCACGCCCTGCGCGTCATCCTTACTCGGCTTGTCCTTGCCGGGGAACAGCCGATCGCGGACCTCGTCGGTCATCGGCTTGAGGTTGAGCTTGTACTTCGACAGTTCCGTATCGGGAATGTCGTACAGTGCAGGTGCACCCGACTCGTCGGTACCACTCAAAACAGCCATGTCAGTCTCCTTCTGGTCGATTCCTTCGGCCGGCTCTGACCCGGTCGATGTGTACGTCCTGATCTGACCATCGGGCGCCGCAGCACGGCAATCAAGTGCGCGACAGTGCCCTGTGAAATCTTTTACACCGACGTCAATCGATCCGCACAAGTCATTTGCCGATCCGGCCACCGCAACACCTAGGCCTCGAGTTGCGACCGCCGATCAGCGAAGCTTCTCCAGTGCCGCCATGTTGCGGATCCGAACCTTCTGGCCGTCGTCCATCTCCACCACTTCGCGACGACGGAGTTCACTCAGCGCATGGTTCACCCGCACCCTGGACGCCCCGACGAGACGGGCCAAGTCAGCTTGTGTGAAACGCAACGGAATCCGCACACAGTCGCCGTCGGCGTCGTCGACCGACTCGCCGTACTCGCGTGCGAGCAGAAGCAGATGTCGAACGATGCGCGTCCGTACGTCGATACCCGCCATCGCCTCGATCCGGTCATTGGCCAGCCGGACCCGCCGTCCGAGCACGCCAGAGAGGTTGGCGCTCAACTCCGGCATCGTCTGGATACAGCGCTCGAAAGCATGGCGGTCGATCCACAGCAGGGTCGAGTCCTCCATCGGCAGGATCGAGTGCGCGCCGTCTGGGCATTCGCCGATGGTCAGTGCGCCGATCACGTCGCCGGGGCCCAGGATCGCCATCATCAGCTCGCTGCCGTCGGACTGCTCGACAACGACTTTCACCACACCGTCCTGGATGACATAGGCAGTGTCATCGAGTTGGTCGGACATCAGGATCCTGGCTCCGGCGGGTAACATGTGCCGTCGCATCAACCCGTTGAGGACCGCGAGTTCAGCCAACGCCATACCGCGGAAGAGCGCAATCCTCCGAAGGCTGGTCGGGTCGGGTACGGCCGGCATCCTAGATGCTTCCTGTCAGTTGCACAGCATGTAGCGACAGCCTGTCATTCGGCCCCTCCCCCGTCTTCCCCCAGCAGGTGCGGCGGACGGCTGACGCGGTTGCGATCGACGTTGGCCGCCAACTCCCGTAAGATCGTCTTGATCTGAAAGATCGTCAGCCCCGGGTGTTTTCCGAGCATCTTCGTCACGATCCCGGCCATGTGCGGTGACGCGTAGCTGTTGCCCGTCATCTTGCGACGCTTGTGCTGCTGCCAGGCGATGTCCACGTCGATGCCGAGGGCGCCGAATTCGACGGGTGGGTTCGGGTTGTAATAGAAGACGTAGGGATCCTGCACGTCGTGCGAGGCCACCGAGATGACCGACGAGTACACCGACGGATAGCTGGGGATCGGCATGTTGTTCGCCGCAGTGACCAACACGACGTTCTTGAAGTAGGCCTCATCGGCCAGCTCGTGGAAGATGCTGAAGAAGTCCCGCTTGGTCGTGCCGAGGCTCAAATTGCACACCTGCATGCCGTTGTCGATAGCCCAGCGAACACCCGCGGCGAAAACACGGCCCTGACCGGTGGCCTTGCTTCCCAAAACCTTGACGCTGTACAGGTCGCAGTCCGGTGCCAGCGAACGGATCAACCCTGCACAGGCGGTGCCGTGGCCGAAGCTGTCCTCGTGCGGATCCGTGTCGTAGACCAGTTTGAGGTCCTCGCCCTCACGAATTGCCACGTATCCCTGCACCGGACCGACGTCAGGATGCGTGGCGTCGACGCCGCTGTCTATAACCGCAACCTTCACACCCTCTCCGGTACTGCCCTCCCAGGCCCACTGCGTGGTAACGGCGTCGATCGGTTCCAACGGCGCGCAGGCGGCTAGCTTCGTGTCGGCGAATACGGCCGAATACGCAGGTCGCATACTCACCATGAGATGCCACCGTCCCCCGTTGACGTCGTGTCGCGCGATCGCAGAAACGTCACGAAGCTTGCGAGGATGCCCTTGACCGCCTCGGTCGCGTCGTCACCGGAATTGACGATCTCCTGCACCAGGCGGGCCAGCGCCAACGAGTTACGGAAGCCGGTCTGCTTGCCGAGTTCGGTGGTGAAGGTGTGGGCGCGCTGAGTGAGGCCGTGGCGGTCGTAGTCGGGAGACCCGTCCACGGCCCGGATGAGGTCGGCAACCATGGTTCCCACTCGGCTGTGGTTGCGGGACTGCTCGACCGTCACGGCGGCAAGGTTGGCGAACAAGCCGATGGCCTCCATGTCGGCGACGCTGAAAGCCTCGGCACCTTCTTTGTCCAACAACTCCAGTACGCCAATCACGTTGCCTTGGAACGATAGCGGTACGCAGAGGATGTTCTTCGGCCGGAATCCCATCGCGGCGGCGATATCGTTCGCGTCGCGATCGTCATCATCTGTGTCCGAGATGGCCATCGGCTGCCCGGTTCTGGCAACCAGACCCGCGACACCGTCGCCGAGTGGCACACGGACCCTTTTGGGCTCACCGTCACTGTCGGTGAACGCCGCCTCGAAGACAAGCTCGTCGCTGTCCCCGTCAACCAAGCACAACAACGCCGACTTGGCGTCGATGATATCGGCGGCCGTGGCCACGATCATGTTGAGCAGGCGCGAATAGCTGACCGGGGCGCCGATGGCGGCGGCGGCGGACGCGGTCTGTAGGGCGTCGCGGAGATCCTGGGCGAAACGGTCCTCGGCGATCCGGCGCTGAAGCCGCTCGACTTCCTCCTGCAGTTGCGCCAGCCTCGCTGCGGCTTCGGACGAGTCGACGTCGTCCGAATGCTCAGCTGCCATGATCCACCCTCGAGTTCAACGCTTCATCGAGCTTCTCTCGATCCTCGACAGACGACATCGAAACTGGCAAATCTTGCTCGCTGCGTCTGTCAGATTGCTCCACCCTGCATCAACGTACCGCTTTTTGCCTGTTCTCGCCCCGAGTCGACACATCCCGCTGTCGTCTCGGTGAATTTCTCGCCAACGACAATCCGGACTCGCGGCCCGGCGACGGTACTGCCGCCGCCGGGCCGGCTGCCCCCAACCATGGGCAGTTGCGCTGCGCGCCGGGGGGCTCGCTGTGACATCCGAGCACCACAACCAGGCTCCCTGATCAGCAGCGCCGCCAACGTGATTCGACCAACAGACACGGCGTGCCGAGATCGCGCAGATCCCTCCGGCGGTGGCGCGCCCGGCGTGCCGGCCAGCACCATTTTCGATCGCGAGTCAACGCGCGAACACGACGCCCGGTGCGAAAACAGCACAGCCGATATCGACCCTTTCACCTAGTCGGCAGGACGACAGCTCTTGCTTAGCAACTTTCTTCGTGTCAGAGTAAAAATTGACGCATGCTTTATGACTGGCGAATCGGTCGCCGGTCAATTTGGAATGGCCCGGGGAGGTCCCGCATGAGTCCGGCACCACCACGCGCGCCGCTGCGCCGCAGCGGCCTCGTGCAGGCCACGGTCGCACTGTTGCTCTTGTCGTTCGTCGCCGGCGCGGTCCTGACGGCGTTCGGCGGCACGCTGTTCGAACTCTCCGAGGCGACACGGCTGATCGTGGGATTAATTCTGGCGGTCGTTCCGGCGGTGTTGTGGCTCGGTCTGTTCTATGCCCAGGACCGTCTCGAACCCGAACCGCATCACTACATCGTCGGCTTGTTCTTGCTGGGTGCGCTGCTCGGCGGGGCCATCGAGCAACCGCTGTTGCGCGACCTTCTACAGGTTCAGCGGTGGTCGGATTCCGGCCTGTTCACCGAGCTTCTGGCGAACATCGTCGTCCACGGCCTCATCACCGCGGCGTTGGTCTACGCCGCGGTCCGGTTCACGGTGTTGCCGACGCCGGAGTTCGATGAGCGAGTCGACGGCATCATCTACGGCACCTCGGTGGCGTTGGGACTGGGCATCGCGGCGAATCTGTCCTACCTGTTCGACAACGGAACCGTGAGTATCGGTGTCGGCACGATGCAGGTCATCGTCACGAGCCTGGCCTACGCGACCTTCGGAGCACTGGTGGGGTACTTTCTCGGTCTGGTCAAGCCTGGTGGCGCGCCGCCGTGGTACGCGGGCCTCGGGGTCCTGGTCACCGCCATCGTGCACGGCCTCTACCTCTACGTGGCCGACCTGTTCGGCAGTGCCTCGAGCGGGTTTTCCTACAATCCCTGGCCGCCGCTGATCTCCACGACGATCTTCGCGGTGGTGGTTTTCGCCGTGGTCTTCCTGCTGATACGCGGCAGCGTCGGGCGTACCACGATGGAGAAGGAAACATCGGAATGAGTGCGACCGAGGCGTTCTCGGACAACGCTTACCTGCCTGGAACCCGCCGGTGGCGCGCCGCCGATCTGTCCGTGCTCGTTCTGGTGATCGTCGCGTTGGTGTGCGCCGTCGTACTGCGGCAGATCAACGTCAATGCCACTCAAGGCGCCTCCTTCGAGGGAGTGGTCTTCGAGATCCCGAGGCGGGCGATCGTCGAGTCGACGAGCGACAGCTTCGTTGCGACCGCCCCCGGAATGACTGTGCGGGCGGAGAAGCTGCCCGCGCCCACGGCCGGAGCGCAGGAGAGCGGCAACCTGGCGGCAGCACGAGCACTGCGGCAGGCGCAGAGCAGAGCCCTGTTCCAAGTGTCTCAAACCCAAAGCGTAGAAGCGGCGGGTCAAGATGCCGAGTTGCTGAGGTATCAGTACATCGAGAAGAGTTCGCAGATCTTTGCGACCGGACTCCGGGTGATCGTGGGCAACGAACTCCTCGTACCGGATGGCGACTCCTACTATGCGATCGCGCTGGAAGGGCCGTCGGACCGACGCGCCGAACTGGATGCGATGTGGCCCAAGATCCAATCCAGCGTGCGCCTGGGAGGTTGAGCGACGATGGATACGCTGCGGCGACTCAGAACGTGTCTCTCGGCATTGTCGGTGCTGGTGCTCACTGCCGGGTTGATCGGACCGACAGCCAGCAACGCCGTTCCGCGTGAAGTCCGCGAGCAGGCGATTCCGGCGACGGTGAAGGTCTACAAGCTCGACAATGACCTCATTCCGATCGGCACCGGGTCCGGCTCGATACTCGTCCAAACCGGTCAGGTACTCACCAACCAACATGTGGTCGGTGACACCGACACCGGTGAGCTCGCCAATACCGATGGAATCGTGTTGATTTCGGTCACGACCGACCCGCGTGATCCGCCCAATCCGACCTATCTGGGCAGGGTGATCCGCTCCGATCCGGCATTGGATCTGGCGCTCATCACGGTCGTCTCAGACATCAGCGGGCGCGACCTCACCGATTGTCTGACGCTGCCGACCTACTCGATGGGTGACTCCGATTCGCTGGTGGTCGGCGACGAGGTCGCCGTCATCGGTTTTCCCAGCATCGGAGGCAACTCGGTGACCTACACCGAGGGGACGATCAGCGGCTTCGAGAGCGCCGCCCCCTGGATCAAGACCGACACTGAGATCAACCCCGGCAACTCCGGGGGCAGCGCGATCGACGCCGACGGCAATCTGATCGGCGTCCCGACTCAGATCATGACGTCCGGCGACGCAAACATGCAGGGCAAGATCGGTTTCATTCGCCCCATTTCCGCCGCCGCCGACATCACAGCCGAGGTGGGACAACTCGGTGTCCCGGGGTGCGACGGCGGATCATCGCTGGGGCCGGTCCCCTCGACCGGGGAATACGGACCGCTCGACATCGCCTTCCTGGGGTACACCTCGGCTGTCGATGGTGAGGAGGTCGTCGAGAGCGTGCCGAGTGGAACGACCGAACTCTATGCGCATTTCGGCTACTACGCTGTGCCGTTCAACACCCCATTCGCATTCGAGTGGTTGTTCAACGGACAGCCGACCGGCGTCGGGGAGGAACACGACGAATGGCCGACCGAGGCCGGTGACGGCATGTTGACCGTGAGCACGACCAACGCCCGCGGACTGGCGGACGGGACGTACTCGTTGCGGATCACCGCAGGGGACGGATCAGGTACCAGTCCCGAGATCACCGTCGGCGGCACAGCGGATGCTGCCGCGGAGCAGGTCTCGGTTCGGGGCCGCGTGGCCTCGGCCGATACCGGTCGCCCCATTGCAGACGCCTACTTCGCGGTGCTGGCGCCGGGAATCACCTGGGCCGACGTCGATTTCGACAATCCCGATCACATCCTCGACATCACCCGTACCAATAGCGAGGGCGCATACCAGACGAGTATCGCATTTCCGACAGATCAGCTGTACTCGGTCGGCGTGGTAGCCGAAGGTTACGAAGAAAGCCTCTACGACGACATCGATCTCACCAAGCTCGAACCTGCCGGCGGCGGGTTCGTCGACGCCGGGGTCGTCGAACTGAAGGCCCTCTGACCCCCGCACTCCCGCAGTCTGCGAGTTGTGCAGCAGGCAAACGTATTAGGCTTGCGGCGATGATCGCTTCCAATTCGGCACCGGAACGTGGCTGACCTGCTAGCTTCTCGTCATGACGCTGCAGGTCCCTACGCTCGTCGGCCGTGACGAGGGCGAACACTTTCACTTCCTCAACATCCTGTACACCGCCAAGATCAACAGTGACCAGACCGATGGTTCCCTCACCGTGATGGAGTTCCTCGGCTACAAGAACTTTGCGCCACCGTTGCACCGCCACGATGCCGAGGACGAGCTTCTCTACGTCCTCGACGGCGAGGTGTGGTTCTCGTGCGGAGAGGTAGAAGCCGTGCAGAGCACCGGTGCGATGGTCTGGCTTCCCCGGGGCCTCGCACACACCTTTCAGATTCGTTCCGAGACCGCCCGCGTGTTGCAGGTGTCCTGCCCGGGGCAGTTCGAGCGTTTCGTGGCCGCGCTCGGTCGTCCCACCGACGAACCGGTGCTACCCATCCCAGAGGAGATCGACCCCGCACACGTGGCTCAAGTGTGCAGCGAATTCTCGATTCAGGTGCTGGGGCCGCCTCCTCCACCCGTCACGCACTGATGGACGCTAGCCCATCACCACTAATCTGTGGCAGACCTGCCCGCATGTTGCGCCTCGACTGTCGATGTCATAGTTCGCCACTAACGTCGGCCCGAACGCACATCGATTCGAAGAGGAAACGCAAATGGAGCAGCGCATCAGCTTGATCACCCTCGGCGTCGACGATTTCGAGCGGTCTCGACGGTTCTACGAACAGGGCCTGGGGTGGGTCGCCAAGGATGCACCCGACGGCGTTGTCTTCTACCAACTGCCCGGCATCGCGCTGGCGTTGTTCGGTCGCGACGACCTCGCCCAGGATGCCCACCATCCGATCGACGGCCGGTTCAGCGGCATCACCATCGCGATCAACGAGCGCACCGAAGCCGACGTCGACATGGTCCTCACCCAGGCCGCGGCCGCCGGCGCGACGATCCTCAAGCCGGCCGAAAAGGTGTTCTGGGGCGGTTATTCGGGGTATTTCGCCGATCTCGACGGGCACGTCTGGGAAGTCGCGATGAACCCGTTCTGGACCATCAATGACGACGGCACGCTGACGCTCTGAACGCGAGGGTCAGGCCTGCGGCACCAGTCGAGCGTGCTCGACCGGCAACTTTGCCGCGGACAATGACCACCCCGTGCGGTAGCGTCGGAATGTGGTCGAGGGGGCAGTATGGCAAGAGACTTGACCGTCGACACTGACGGTTTACAGGCGGCGGCCGCGGGCAGCGCGCAGGCCGCGATCGAGGTGCTCAACGGCGGCACAGCCGGCGCCACCGCAGGCACACGGCCCAGCGATGCCGGGGTCGCGACCGTCGATGCGGCAGCCGCGGCGCTACGCGTCCGGCAGGCGCGCCGCATCGCCGGCCAGGCCGACTCCCTGTCTTCTGCGAGCGCCGGCTACGACGACACCGACGGGAGCAGCGCCGACGACATCTCGGTGACCATGTGAGTCCAGCCGCTGCCGCGTCGGCGGTGCCGACCCGTTCGCAGGTACAGAACTGGGATACCACCGCCCTCGACGACGCGACCCAGCGTTGGCGTGGGGCGGCGGCTGCGGCGGAGACGGCGTTCGAGCAGCACCGGCAGAACATCGCATCTCCGGGCGGCACCGACTGGGAGGGCGACGCCAAAGACGCTGCGCTCGAACGAGTTGCCGCGGATCTCGGGGTGGTGCGCCGCCAGGGAGACGTGCAGCGCCACGCAGCCGATGTCGCCGCGCGGGGCAGCGAGGACATTGCAGCGGCCCGCCGCGCGGTGCTCGACGCCATCGCCGAGGCCGAAGCCGATGACTTCCTGGTGGGCGAGGACCTCTCGGTTACCGATACCCGCGAATTCGACCCGATGACTGCTGCTGCCCGGGCGACTGCCGCGGCCGAGCATACCGAGTACATTCGCTGGCGCGCAGAACAACTCGTCGCCACCGATGCCCTTGTCGGTCAACAGCTGCAGGCCGAGGCGCTCGAACTGCAGGGCATCCAGTTCGACGGTGAAGGCCGAGACGAGTCGATCCAGATTGTCGACCACAAGACCGACGCCGACGGCGCGGACTCTGCCCAGAGGCCGAAAACTTGGCAGGACATGCTTCGCCCACCGGGATCCCCCACCGGCGAAGCCGCCAATGGCGAGGCCAACGAGGCAGCGGAGGGTGTCGGCGGTGCGCCATCGTCCTCGTTGGACGACATGCTGGTCCCCGGGAAGACGACCGATCCGGCACAACCCGCGAACCTCGACGATGCGCTGGACGAAGTAGCCGGGCAGCCAGTGCCCGCGGCCGCGGCGGCGCCACGCCTAAATCCAGCCAAGGTCGACAAATTCAAGGACCTGGCACGCAAGCTGATGCAGCAAGACGGCGTCCCCGCCGATCAAATCGAGCAGCGCCTCGACGACATGATTGCGGCAGCACAACAGCCGCTGTTGCCCCACACTCCATCACCGCAAGCGCCACTGCCTGAGCCCGGATTCGGTGAGGGGTTCGGCGACGCATGGCGCAGCTTGGAAGACACCGTCCATCGCCTGACAGGTCAGGAAGGTGTCGAGAGCTTCCGAGAAGCCTGGAAAGACCTCGGCACCGGCCTGTTCGAAACTGCCAAAGATCCGTACGCCACAGCCACAAGGGTGGTGATCGCCGAGGCCGAGGCCGCCCGCGGGAATCCTGAGTATTGGCTCGGCGGAAAGACCTTTGACGCCGCCGCTGCAGCAGCCACGCTGCCATTCGGAGGCGAGGCGGCCCTGGCCCGCGGCGCGCTCGATGACGCCGTGAGACCTGGCATCCCACAAGAGGTGATCGACACAGCGCGCGCAGGACAAGACCCAGCGCAGCTTCCAACTCCGGAACGCCATCTGCCGACCACCGGCAATAACTATGGTCTGCCGCCGAATGCTGGAGATCATCATATTGCCCCGACAACTGATGTGTCCGACCATCAGGCCCCGATCGGACCTTCGCTGCCACAGTCAATCGAGGACATTCATAGGTGGCTGCCTGAAATCAACCACGGGCAAGGAATGGATCCCTTCGATCCTGAACGCGCAGTCAATTGTGGACAGTGCGCGTTGGCGGTCGACCAAAGACTGACCGGAATCGCTCCGGATGCATCCGCAGGTCTCGGGACGCTCTCGATACCGGAGATGGAAGCTGCGACAGGCTTGCGACAAGTGCCGGCCACTCCAGAACAAATAGAACAATTTCTGTCAAGCCAGGGCCCCGGCGCGCACACTGTGGTCGGCGTCGACAGAGGTAACGGCTTCGCCGGGCACTGGTTCAACGCATACTTCGACGGAACCCGCGTCTACGCTGTTGACGGCCAGACGGGACAGATCGTAGGTTGGCCGCCAGATATGGACCTACCGAATGGACCGGTCATTGCGTGGGACATGGGGGTACCCAAGTGAGGCATGAACAGATCATGGTCGCAGCAGAGTGTTTGAGTATCGATCCGAAGGTCGCTGCTGAACGCGCTTACGATGTCAGTGACGGGATAATTCGGGTGTCCAGCGACATTCGCGGAGTGGGCTCTGTCCTCGTGGGGCCAGATCTCTCGGTTCTCTTCTTCGCCTCGTACCTCAGTCTTGAGGATGCACTTGAGGCTTGGAATTCAGGCAGAAGAACTTCAAGAGATTCGTTCGATGCACTTCGGCGGTCGAAGGAGTCAGCTGGACATTTCGACACTGGCGAGGAATGACCGCCATCGCCACCTCCAGACTGTTTTGGTCATCCTGATGTCCTCATGAATAGCGCCGGAAGACCTGAACGACAATCGAATTGCGTCAACGGTTGTCATCGCTCCAAAATGCGACAGGACGCGCCCTATCCGACACAAATAGTGACGGGCAGCCATGACAGAAGATCTGATCAATGAGGTGATTGTCGCGACCATCAAGGACACAGATGTCCCTCATGTCAACCCGGAACAAGATCCTTGAGCTCTACGGCATCGAACGCGGAAACGATCTCGCGGAAAGAGTCGCTGCCCTGGTGAACGAGGCAGCATCAATGCCCATGAAGTGGGGGCAGATGACGCTGGCCGAGGGCGTCCAAGACATTCTCGGCAGAGTCAGCGTGCGCCACCCGGAACTGTCGCACGAAGCTCTGACGGAAATCGGGCGTTGCGTGGGTTGGCAACTCTGGTAGTTGCTTGCGCCTTGAGTGTGTTCGAGCAGCGCCTCAACGACATGATTGCGGCAGCACAGCAGCCGCTGTCGGTCGCGTCCACCAAGGTGGTGTACACAACCGGCCGGAAACATCCGAGAGTGGTTCGCTGACATTCTCCGGCATCCTCTGGCCAGAGTTCGACTTCACTGCTGTATCGGGGACTCGCCAGTGGCACTTTCACCAGGATTGGAAGCTAGAAGCAGAAGACTGGCAGGTGGCGTCCGAAGACGTACCAGGAATGGTTGAGCCAGATTGCAGGACGCCTACGTCAACACGCCAAGGCGATCGAAGATCGGACCAGCGAGTGATGCCACGCGAACTCGACAAGCCGACGTGGACGATCCGGAAGCACTTACGAATTACCGATTCCGCCAACCGATCAGAGAAATCCGCGTCCCGCGTCAGCGCCGGCCCCGTCCCGCACGCCCCGGCCGCCGGGCAACCTTGCCCGCCGCGGCGCGTGCCGCCTGCTTGGCGAGCGTCTTCTCCCGCGCGGTGCGCTTCGGTCCGGATTCGGACTGTCCCCGTGACGAACTGGCTTTGCGTCCCCGCACGATCCCGATGAACTCCTCGACCAGCTCGTGCTGCTGTCCCTCCAGGAATGCCAGTGCGACGGGACAGGTGGGCGCATCGGCGATCGGGCGGTAGGTGAGGTCCTTGCGGTGGTACAGCCGCGCCAGAGACTGCGGAACGATCAGCACGCCGATCCCCGCGGCGACGAGTTCGATTGCAGCCAGAGTGGTTTCAGGCCGGTGTTCGACCAAGACGCCGGGCGCATCCCCCCAGCCGACGACGTCGTCCTCCGGCAACAGTGTCGGTTCGTCATCGAGGTCGGCAGCGGTGATCTCGTCAGCGGCGCTGAGGATGTGCCCGGTGGGCACCACGGCCACCGTCTTCTCTTCGTAGAGCGGGATGACCGCCAGCCCGGACGTGTCCGCAGACGGTCGCAGGATCGCGACGTCGACGGCGCCGGCCCGCACGTCGGCGGCGGCCTCGGCTGCGGTGACGGCCCGCAACTCCAGCGGCACCTCCGGGCGGCGCTGCGCCCAGATCCGGGCCCACTTCGCCGGCGTTGCTCCCGGGACGTATCCCAAGGTGAGCGAGGTCCGGGTCACCACGCCAGGCTACCGATAGGCTCGGGCCATGAGCAGGCCGAACTCGCAGTCCATGAAGCCCGCCACCGCGGCGAAGAAGCTCGACGTGTACCTGCCCGCCACCCCGGAAGAATTCCAGCAGAATCCCATCACCCGCGACGAGCTCGCCGCTCTGCAGGCCGAACCCCCGCAGTGGCTGAAGGACCTGCGCAAGAACGGGCCGCACCCGAAAAACCTCGTCGCGGCCAAGCTGGGCGTCTCGATCGCCGGCCTCGCGCGGGGCGGGGTCACCGAGGCACTGACCACCGAGCAGATCGACGCACTGCTGGCCGACAAGCCGGAGTGGTTGGTCGCCGAACGGGAGAGTTTCCAGAATGTGCTCATCGAGCAACGCCGTTTGAGGGCACAACGTGCGGACAAGGCCGGCGAGGCCTGATTCGACGTCGCCCTCTGGAATCCTGAGTTGACCAAGAGGGGCAAGGCACGGGCGTTGTTTCACACGATCGAGAAATAAGGTGACATGTCACCTTGTTGTGCCGGGCAGAACGCGACGGACGTTCCCCGACAACAGGAGCATGAGATGTCCCCACTTGCAGGAAAAACAGCACTGGTCACCGGCGGCACGTCGGGCATCGGCTACGCGACCGCCCGGGCGTTCGCCGATGCAGGGGCCAAGGTGTTCATCACGGGTCGCACCGAACAACGGGTCCAGGATGCCGCCACTTCCCTCGGAAGCGGCGTGGTCGGTGTGGCCAGCGACGTCACCGCATCGGCGGATCTGGACCGATTGATCGACGTCATTCGCGAGGGCGGTACCGGACTCGACATCGTCTTCGCCAACGCCGGCGGCGGTGAGTACGTGACTCTCGAGGAGGAAACCCCCGAGCACCTCGCCGACACGTTCAACCGCAACGTCGGCGGGACGGTGTTCACGGTGCAGAAGACGCTGCCGCTGCTCTCCCCCGGCGCCTCGATCGTGCTGGCCGGCTCCACTGCGGCCACCCGAGGCACCCCGGCGTTCGGCGCCTATGCCGCGTCCAAAGCCGCGATCCGGTCGTTCGGACGAACCTGGGCGACGGAGCTGGCCGACCGCGGAATCCGCGTCAACACCGTCATCCCCGGTCCGATCATGACACCGGGGCTGCACGGCTTGGAGGCCGACGAGGAGCAGCGCCAGGGCATGCTGAATGGCCTGGCGTCGAACCCGATGAAGCGCATCGGCGACCCCGAGGAGTTGGCCGCGGCGGTCGTGTTTCTCGCTTCGGACGCAAGCAGTTTCATGACCGGTTCCGAGGTTGTCGTCGACGGTGGCATCAACCAGGTCTAGACGTCCGGACGCGGCAGGGTACCCTCGCGCAACAATCCCTCGTGCACGGTGGCGAGGATGTCGGCGAGGGTTTCCTCCCGTTCGGGATCCAGGTCGTCGAAGAAGGTACGACGCACCCACTCCGCATGCACCGGAGCGGCGCGCACGAGCAGTTCCCAGCCCTGAGCCGACAGGACGATCAACGTGCCCCGACCATCGGTTTCCGACGCCAAACGGTCGACGAGGCCACGTCGCGCCATCCGCACGAGGTGGTGCGACAGCCGGCTGCGCTCCCAGCCGATCACCGTCGCCAGCGATGTCACCTGTAGGCGGCGATCCGGTGCGCGCGACAGCGAGTTGAGCACCGTGTAGTCGTAGAGCGAGAGTCCGCATTCGGCCCGCAGGTGATGGTTCATCTCGTACTCGAGCCGATGGTAGACGCGCATGTAGTTCAACCACGCGCGCTGCTGGACCGGTGTCAGCGGGTAATCGGTCACCGCAGCCGAGTCGCCCGTTTCACACGCACCCCTTCGTTCGGCAGCGACCGGCCGTCGAACGTGCACCCACGGTAGCGAGCAACGTCTCGGCGCTACCGTGGCAACACGTTCGCGATGGCGGCCGCACCATCCCGGTCACAGCATGCAGGACACGCAACCCTCGACTTCGGTTCCCTCCAAAGCCATCTGACGCAGCCGGATGTAGTACAGCGTCTTGATGCCCTTGCGCCACGCATAGATCTGCGCCTTGTTCACGTCGCGAGTGGTGGCGGTGTCCTTGAAGAACAGCGTCAGGCTCAGCCCCTGGTCGACGTGCTGGGTCGCCGCGGCGTAGGTGTCGATGACCTTCTCGTAGCCGATCTCGTAGGCGTCCTGGAAGTACTCCAGGTTCTCGTTGGTCATGTACGGCGCTGGATAGTAGACGCGGCCGATCTTGCCTTCCTTGCGGATCTCGACCTTGCTGGCGATCGGGTGGATAGAGCTGGTCGAGTGGTTGATGTAGCTGATCGATCCGGTCGGCGGGACCGCCTGCAGGTTCTGGTTGTAGATGCCGTGGGCCTGCACCGATTCCTTGAGCCGCTCCCAGTCCTGCTGGGTCGGGATGCGGATGCCGGCATCGGCGAACAGCGCGCGCACCTTGTCGGTCTTGGGTTCCCACACCTGGGCGGTGTACTTGTCGAAGAACTCGCCGCTGGCGTACTTCGAGCGTTCGAAACCCTTGAAGTGGGTGCCCCGCTCGATCGCGATGCGGTTCGACGCCCGCAGCGCGTGGTAGAGCACGGTGTAGAAGTAGATGTTGGTGAAGTCCACACCTTCTTCGGAGCCGTAGAAGATGTGCTCGCGCGCCAGATAGCCGTGCAGGTTCATCTGCCCGAGGCCGATGGCGTGAGAGTCGTTGTTGCCCTGTTCGATCGACGGCACCGACGTGATGTGGGTCTGGTCGCTCACCGCGGTCAGCGCCCGGATGGCCACCTCGATGGTCTGCGCGAAGTCCGGTGAGTCCATCGCCTTGGCGATGTTCAGCGACCCCAGGTTGCACGAGATGTCCTTGCCCACCTTGGCGTAGGACAGGTCGTCGTTGAACTCCGAGGGGGTCGAGACCTGCAGGATCTCCGAGCACAGGTTGGAGTGGGTGATCTTGCCGTCGACGGGGTTGGCCCGGTTCACCGTGTCCTCGTACATGATGTACGGGTAGCCCGACTCGAACTGCAGCTCGGCGAGCGTCTGGAAGAACTCGCGGGCCTTGATCTTGGTCTTGCGGATGCGGCTGTCGTCGACCATCTCGTGGTACTTCTCGGTGACCGAGACGTCGGCGAACGGGATGCCGTAGACCCGCTCGACGTCATAGGGCGAGAACAGGTACATGTCCTCGTTCTTCTTGGCCAGCTCGAACGTGATGTCCGGGATCACCACGCCGAGGCTCAGCGTCTTGATCCGGATCTTCTCGTCGGCGTTCTCCCGCTTGGTGTCCAGGAACCGGTAGATGTCGGGATGGTGGGCGTGCAGGTACACCGCACCGGCGCCCTGACGGGCCCCGAGCTGGTTGGCGTAGGAGAACGAATCCTCGAGCAGCTTCATGATCGGGATGACACCCGAGCTCTGGTTCTCGATGTTCTTGATCGGTGCGCCGTGCTCGCGAATGTTGGTCAGCAACAACGCAACCCCGCCGCCACGCTTGGACAGCTGCAGCGCCGAGTTGATGGAGCGCCCGATGGACTCCATGTTGTCCTCGATGCGCAGCAGGAAGCAGCTCACCGGCTCACCGCGCTGCTTCTTGCCGGCGTTGAGGAACGTCGGGGTGGCGGGCTGGAAGCGGCCGTCGATGATCTCGTCGACCAGCCTCTCGGCCAGCGTGGTGTCGCCTGCCGCCAGCGACAGGGCCACCATGACGACGCGGTCCTCGAAGCGCTCCAGGTAGCGCTTCCCGTCGAAGGTCTTCAGCGTGTAGGACGTGTAGTACTTGAACGCGCCGAGAAAGGTCGGGAACCGGAACTTCTTGGCGTACGCGCGATCCAGCAGCGTCTTGACGAAGTTGCGGGAGTACTGGTCGAGCACCTCGCGCTCGTAGTAGTTCTTCTGGACCAGGTAGTCGAGCTTCTCGTCCTGATTGTGGAAGAACACGGTGTTCTGGTTGACGTGCTGCAGGAAGAACTCGCGGGCGGCGAGCACGTCCTTGTCGAACTGAATCCTGCCCTCGGCGTCGTACAGGTTCAGCATCGCGTTGAGCGCGTGGTAATCCGTTTCGCCCGGAAGCGCGTGCGCGCCGTCGGTGGTTACAGGCTCTGCAGCTGTGACGGTTGGTGGCACGTCTGTTCCTTCCAGAAATCTTCCAGTCCGGCACGGACGGCATCCACGTCGTCCGGGGTTCCCATGAGTTCGAAGCGATAGAGGTACGGCACCGCACATTTGCGGGAGATCACGTTGCCCGCATAGGCGAACTCGGCGCCGAAATTGTTGTTCCCCGCGGCGATGACGCCGCGGAGCAACGACCGGTTGTGCTCGTTGTTCAGAAAGGCGATGACCTGCTTGGGCACATAGCCACCGCTGTTGATGTCGGGTGTGGCTTTCCCACCGCCGTAGGTGGGCACCACCAGCACGTAGGGCTCATCGACCTCGATGCGCTCGTGCAGCGGGATCCTGGTGACCTGCTCGGCGGGCAGCCCCAGCTTCGTGACGAAGCGGTGGGTGTTCTCGGACACGCTGGAGAAGTAGACGAGATGACTCACAATGACTCCTCGAGGTCGGTTCCGGGGCCCGCCGACAGGTGGGACGGATCAGGCAGACGCTGCGGCGACGCCGGCGAGCGCCTTGATCCGATCGGGACGGAAGCCCGACCAGTGCTCGCCGCCCGCGACCACCACGGGCGCCTGCAGGTGGCCCAGCGCCATCACGTAGTCGCGGGCCTCGTCGTCGAGGCTGATGTCGACGACGTCATAGGCGATGCCCTGCTTCTCGAGCGCCTTGTAGGTCGCGTTGCACTGCACGCAGGCGGGCTTGGTGTACACGGTGACGGATGCGGGCTGAGTCATCTGCGCTACGGCTCCTGTCGAGAATGAGGCGAGTCAACGGCTGGTGCTGGCAACTGGTCGGATGGTGCGTCCCACTGAGGTTCAGCGGCCCGTCGGCCCGTGAAATTCCTGGCCGTCCGGGCCACGCTCCGCCGGGCCGGTAGGCCGACTCCGCCGGATCTGGTGACTCCGGCCGACCACCAGATCTTGGGGGTCCGTCGGTGTTCGAAACACTACACCTAGTGTCCGACATTACGAAGGGATACAAGATGTTCTGAATGACATTTCTGAAATTCCCAGGTCGTAAGCCTGCGAGCAGCGCGGCGTTCGGCGTGTCGCGCGTCACATCGGCGTGTCGGGAAGCCACAAGAGATGTCTAGCACCAGCCACCGACACGACGCGGACCCCAAATCCCGCCGCCGCAACCTCACAGCAAACACTTCCCCGACACCAGACCGTGAGAGGCCGACAGCATTTGCCGCGCTCAGCCACCTGCGTGCGCCGCTCGGTGGCGCCCCACCGGGGCCACAAGGCCGAGGCGGCAACGTCACCCCGGACCGACGAGCGTCAGTCGGTCTCGGCCAGCAGTTTGCCGACGATGTCGCGTAGACGAGCGGTGACCTCGGCGTTCTCCCGCGGATGCCGGTCCCCCAGCTCGGCGGTCGGCAACGACAGCTCCAGGTCCTCCACCACCCGCGCGCCGGCGAGACCGAAGGACTTGCGGGTCTCGTCGTGCGCCCAGACGCCGCCGTAGCGGCCGTGCGCCGCGCCGACGACCGCGAGCGGCTTGCCCTTGATCGCTCCGTCCCCGAACGGCCGGGACAACCAATCGATCGCGTTCTTCAGCACCCCGGGCACGCTGCCGTTGTATTCGGGAGTGACGACCAGCACGGCGTCGGCGTGCGCGCCGGCTTCGCGCAGCGCCTGCGCCGGTTCCGGTGCGGTCGGCCCGTCGATGTCCTCGTTGTAGAAGGGAACCTCACCGAGCCGGTCGAATATTGTCACCTGCACGCCGGCCGGCGCCGATTCCGCGGCCAGTTCCGCCAGTTGACGGTTGACCGAGGCAGCCCGCAGGCTTCCCACCAGCACCAGCACCGTCGCGTTCCCGTTCTCCGTCACGTCCACCCTCCGCTCGCTCGCCATCGTCCCCACTAACCGGACTTGAGTCCGAATTATTCCGGCTGGGATAGAGTTGTCAGGTGCCTGTGTCTGACCGGTTGCCGACGCTGACGGTGAGCGAGGCCGGCCCGCCCGAGCGGGGTGACGCCGCGCGCAACCGGGCGCTGCTGCTGCAGGCCGCACGCCGCCTGGTCGACCAGCGCGGCGCCGAGGCCGTCACCACCGACGACATCGCCGCGGCGGCCGGCGTCGGCAAGGGCACGCTGTTTCGCCGCTTCGGCAGCCGCGCCGGCTTGATGGTGGTGCTGCTCGACGAGGACGAGAAGGCCCAGCAGCAGGCCATCCTGTTCGGCCCTCCGCCCCTGGGGCCGGGCGCACCTCCCCTGCAGCGCCTGCTCGCCTACGGTCGCGAGCGCCTGAAGTTCGTCGACACCCACCACGCCCTGCTCTCCGACGTCAACCGCGATCCGCAGATGCGGTTCAACGCGCCGATGACCTTGCATCACAGCCATATCCGGCTGTTGCTCGAGAGCGCGGGCACATCCGGAGATCTCGACACCCAGGCCACCGCACTGCTCGACCTGCTCGACGCCGATTACGTGCGGCACGAGCTCACCGACCGCGGACGCAGCCTCGCCGACCTGGGCGACGCGTGGGACACGGTGGCGCGCAAACTCTGCGGGACATGACCCCGGCGGGCGGACCGTGGATCCTGCACGTCGACGTCGACGCTTTCCTCGCCTCGGTCGAGTTGCAGCGCCATCCCGAACTGGCCGGCCTGCCGGTCATCGTCGGCGGTAGCGGCGACCCGTCCGAGCCGCGCAAGGTGGTCACGTGTGCCTCCTACGGGGCACGTACCTACGGCGTCCATGCCGGCATGCCGCTCCGCAGGGCCGCCCGCCGCTGTCCCGACGCGACATTCCTGCCGTCCGATCCCGCGGCCTACGACGCCGCCTCGGAGCAGGTCATGGGCCTGCTGCGCGACCTCGGCCATCCTGTCGAGGTGTGGGGGTGGGACGAGGCCTACGTAGGCGGTGACCTCGTCGAGCTGCGCGAGGCCGTCGACCTCGCCGGCCGCATCCAGGACCTCGTCACCGCCGGGACCGGTCTGACCTGTTCGGTGGGGATCAGCGACAACAAGCAGCGCGCGAAGGTCGCCACCGGATTCGGCAAGCCGGCGGGCATCCACGCCCTGACCGACGAGAACTGGATGGCCACGATGGGCGACCGTGCTGTCGACGCGCTGTGGGGCGTCGGACCGAAGACCGCGAAGGAACTCGGCGCCATGGGCATCACCACCGTCGCCGAGTTGGCCGGCACCGACGCGGCGACCCTGACGTCGGCATTCGGCCCGACGACGGGGCTGTGGATCCTGCTGCTGGCCAAGGGCGGCGGCGACGACACGGTCAGCGCGCAGCCGTGGGTGCCGCGATCACGCAGCCACGTCGTCACCTTCGCCGACGATCTCACCGACCGCGCCGACATGGCTGACGCGGTCACCGACCTGGCCCACCGGACCCTGGCCGAGGTCGTGGAACAGCACCGCGTCGTCACCCGCGTCGCGGTCACCGTCCGCACCGCCTCGTTCTTCACCCGCACCAGGATCCGCAAGCTCGACCTGCCCACCACCGACCCCGGCGCGGTCGTCACCACGGCTCTGGCGCTGCTCGACCTGTTCGACTTGGACAGGCCGGTACGCCTGCTCGGCGTGCGACTGGAGTTGGCGATGCCCGCCCCCGCGTCCGCCCCCATGCCGGCCCCCAGACTGGCCGCCGGTGATGTCGCCGGGGACCGCTAGCGTCGCAACCATGCTGCAGACGGTCGCGATCCGGGGCTACCGGTCGTTGCGCGAGTTGGTGGTGCCGCTACGCCGGCTCACCGTCGTCACCGGCGCCAACGGCACCGGCAAGTCATCGCTGTACCGGGCACTGCGCCTGCTGGCCGATTGCGGGCGCGGCGAGGTGATCGGGTCCTTCGCCCGTGAGGGCGGCGTCGCTTCGGCGTTGTGGGCCGGCCCCGAACACCTCGGTGGTGCGCGTCGGACCGGCACCGCCGAGGGCGGTCCGCGTACGCGTTCGGTGTCGATCGAACTCGGTTACGCCTCCGACGATTTCGGCTATCTGGTGGATCTGGGCCTGCCGCAGGCCAAGGAGACCGCGTTCGGGCGCGACCCCGAGGTCAAACGTGAGGTGATCTTCTCCGGGCCCGCCGTCCGGCGCGCGACGACGCTGGTACGCAGGACGCGCGGATACGTCGAGGTCGCAGCCGATGCCGGGCACGGCTTCGACGAGCTCGTCCGTGACCTGCCTGCGCATCGAAGCGTCCTGGCCGACTGGGCGGGCGCGGCCCCGGAGCTGGTCATGGTGCGGGAGCGACTGCGCGACTGGCGGTTCTACGACGGCTTCCGGGCCGACACCCATGCGCCGTCGCGACGGCCCCAGGTCGGCACCCGGACTCCGGTGCTCGCCGATGACGGCGCCGACCTGGCCGCGGCCGTGCAGACGATCATCGAGACCGGTACCGATGATCTCGCCCGCGCCGTCGCCTACGCGTTCGATGGTGCGACGGTGTCGGTCGCGGTCAACGATGGCCTGTTCGATTTGCAGCTCCACCAGCGGGGCATGCTGCGCCCGTTGCGCAGCGCCGAGATCTCCGATGGCACATTGCGTTTCCTACTGTGGGCGGCTGCGCTGTTGAGCCCGCAGCCACCCTCGCTGATGGTGCTCAACGAGCCCGAGACCTCTCTGCATCCCGAATTGGTCCGGCCCCTGGCGGCACTGATCGCGTCGGCCGCCACGCGCACCCAGCTGATCGTCGTGACGCACTCGCCGACGCTGCGCGAGTGCCTGGGCGCCGCGCCGCTCGGCTCCGAGGACAGCGACGCATGGGAGCTCGAACTCTACAAGGACTGGGGCGAGACCCGGATCGCCGAGCAGGGTCTGCTCACCACACCGCCGTGGGACTGGGGCACGCGGTGAACCTCGCCGATTGCGCCTTCGGCGTCTGCACCGTTGCGGCTTTGGCGTCAACGCTGTTGCGGCTTCGCCTTCTTCGGCTTCAACACCCGGGTGAACACGAGGTTCACCTGCTTCATCGCGATGCTGTAGGGCCACCACATCGTTCGCTTGAACAGGTACAGCGCGCGGATGTCGGGCGAGGTGTAGACCAGGTACCGGTTCTTGGCGACGCCCCGCAAGATCTTCTCGGCGGCGTGTTCCGGGGACACCGCGTGACCGGAGAACCGTCCGGTCCACTTGCGCACCTGCGGATCCTCGCGGTCGACCCCGGCGATGTGCACGGTGTCCACCAGCGGGGTCTGCACCGCCCCGGGCACCACGACCGACACCCCGATGCGGTGACGGGCGAGATCGAACCGCAGCACCTCCGATAGACCGCGCAGACCGTACTTGCTCGCCGAGTAGGCGGCATGCCAGGGCAGAGCGACCAGCCCAGCCGCCGACGAGACGTTCACCAGGTGCCCGCCGCGGCGCGCCTCGATCATGGGCGGCACGAAGTTCTCGATGACGTGGATCGGGCCCATCAGGTTGATGTCGATCATCGACTTCCAGTCCCGATGGGTCAGCTTGTCCACCGTGCCCCAGGCCGACACACCGGCGATGTTCATCACCACGTCCATCGCGGGCCCGCTGGCGTGGATGTCCGCCGCGAACGCGGCGACCTCGTCGACGTCGGAGATGTCGAGCACGCGGTGAGCTGCCACCACCGCGCCCAGCGCGCGGGCGTCGGCGACCGTCGCAGCCAACCCCGCGGCGTTGCGGTCGGTCAGGTAGAGCTCCGCACCCTCGACAGCGAGCCTCAGCGCGGTCGCACGGCCGATCCCGCTCGCCGCGCCGGTCAGGAAGCAGCGCTTCCCCGCAAATCCGGTGCTGAATCCGGGTTTCGAGCCGCTTTGCTGCGCCATGACAGCCGACCCTACCGGCGACCCACCGTCAGCTCGTCACGTCGTCACGGCCCCACAGGCCGTACTGCCACAGCCGCTGGACGATCTCCACGGCGTGCGAAGGGTCCTGATCGCGACCGACGAAAGCGCTGTCGTGGGACAGGGTCATCGACGTCACCGCGGTCAGGGTCCGCACCAACGCCCGGAGGTCCGGTGACACCGGCCGCGCGCCGGTGTCCTGACTGACCAGGCCGACGATCTTGTCGACCACGGTGTCCTGGAAGTCGTCCATGATCTCGCGGATCTGCGCATCAGTGCCCCGAGCCAGACTGCACGCAGCCATGATCGGATCGTTCGACGCGAACACTGCCGCGGCGTAACCCACCATGCGTTCGGCGAACTCCGAGGGGGACTCGTCCGGCTCTCTCGGGGCGAAGTCGTGGGTGAGCTTGTCGAGTTCCTCCATCGCGTCGGCGACGATGACCGCGAGCACGGCGTATTTGGACTCGAAGTAGAAGTAGAAGCCCGAACGCGCGACACCGGCCCGCTCGCTGATGGTGCTGACGGACAGCTCCGCGAACGAGCGCTCCTCCAGCAGCTCACGGACCGCGGTGATAATCGCCTCACGCTGCCGGTCGCCGCGGCTCTGGCGGGTGTCGTTGGGTTCGGCAGTCATGGCCTAGACCTTCGCACCACGACTCGCGCACGGCCAAACTTGACATGCGTCAAGTCGGGCTACCAGGATGAGCTCAGGTGACATCGACCACAGTATGCCCGCTCAGGAGCGTGTGATGACGACGATCAGCAGCACTGATTACTGGATTGACCAGGCCAAACGACGGCTGAAGCCGACCCCGGTGACCATTCCGGGGATGGGCTCGGTGGAGAAGCGCCTGCTGGCGCACGATTTCAAGGAGATCACGCTGGCCGAGCCGCCGGCCGGCAGTGGCCTCAAGGCCGTCAAGGGCGACCAGGGTCTGCCGATCCTCGCCCACATGATCGAGATGTTCCGCGGCGGGCCGGACTTCATCCTGCACCAGTACCGCAAGTGGGGCCCGATCTACTACTCGGGTTCACAGGTGCTGCCCGCGGTGGGCGCGCTCGGACCCGACGCCACGCAGGCCGTCTTCTCCAACCGCAACAAGGACTTCTCACAACGCGCCTGGGATCCGGTGATCGGGCCGTTCTTCGAGGGCGGGCTCATGCTGCGCGACTTCGACGATCACATGTACCACCGCCGGATAATGCAGGAAGCGTTCACCCGCAGCCGCCTGACCGGATACGTCGAGCACATCGACTCGGTGGCCTCGGCGGTGATCGCCCACGACTGGGTCGCCGACGATCCCCGCTTCCTGTTCTATCCCCACGTCAAGGAGCTGACCCTCGACATCGCCTCGGTGGTGTTCATGGGGCATCAGGCCGGCACCGACAAGGAACTTGTCACCACGGTCAATGAGGCATTCACCACGACCACGCGGGCGGGCAACGCCATCGTGCGCAAACCGGTGCCGCCGCTGAGCTGGTGGCGCGGCATCAAGGCGCGCAAGACGCTGGAGGATTACTTCAACGCGCGTATCGGCGAGAAGCGGCGCTCGGAGAGCACCGACATGTTCAGCGTGCTGTGCCACGCGCAGGACGAGGACGGTCAGAGCTTCACCGACGACGATGTCGTCAGCCACATGATCTTCCTGATGATGGCCGCACACGACACCTCGACGTCGACGCTGACCACGATGGCCTATCACCTCGCGGCCAACCCACTGTGGCAGGAGAGGCTGCGCGAGGAGTCCGAACGTATCGGGGACGGCCCACTGGACATCGAGGCGCTCGACAAGCTCGAGGCCTACGACCTGGTGATCAACGAGGCGCTGCGGATGCAGACCCCGCTGCCCTTCAACTTCCGCCAGGCCGTGCGCGACACCGACCTGCTGGGGTACTACATCCCCGAGGGCACCGCGATCATGACGTGGCCGGCGCTGAACCACCGTCTCCCCGAGTTGTGGACCGACCCCGAGAAGTTCGATCCCGAACGCTTCGCCGAACCGCGCAACGAGCACAAGAAGCACCGTTACGCGTTCGCTCCGTTCGGCGGCGGAGCCCACAAGTGCATCGGCATGGTGTTCGGTCAGCTGGAGATCAAGACCGTCATGCACCGGTTGCTGCGCAAGTACCGCCTCGAACTCACCCATCCGGGATATACCCCGCGCTACGACTACGGCGGGATGGCCGTTCCGGTCGACGGCATGCCCATCGTGCTGCGCCCGCTGCGCTGAGCTATCCGGGGCCTGGGCACTGCGGCGCGGATCTCAGGCCGACGCCAGCAGCCGGTTGGCGCAGGCGATCACCGCCCGCAGCGCAGACTGGGTGGGGTCGGCTGACCAGCCCATCGCCCACTCGCTGCGGGTGCCGTCGCACCCCCGGATGAACGTCGCAGTGTGCTCACCGGCCGGGAGCTGGTGAAACGCGGTCAACTCGACGGCGATCCCGCGCTCGTAGAGCATCGCGGTCAACGCGGCGACGGGGCCGGTCGCCGCGGCCCGGGAGGTGTCGATGAAGTCCCCCAGCGCCAACGTCGCCTGGTAGGTGCGCGCCTGCGGCCCGATCCGGCGGGCAGACCGCTTCTCGTCGTCACAGGACCACTGGCCCAGTCGCACCGGTCCGGCCGTCGGTGCATATTCGTCGACGAACTCGTCGAACGTCTTGCTGGCGGCATGCTCCCGCAGCGCACGCGGCATCAGATGGTCGATATGTGTGGCGAAGGGCATCCCAGCGCGTGGCGACGCACTGGCTGGAGAAGCGATCAGAGAATTCACGGTGCCGGCCTTCGGAAGAGGAAGTGACCGACGAAGTAGCGACGACCCACAGCGAGGGGTCGGTCAGGATCAGACCCCGCTGCGGGTTGCTACTACGAGTCGACTCGGCACGGCTGAGATGCTACACCCCTGGGTAGCGGTGAGCGCAAACACATATCGCCGGTGGGCCGATCGCGGGATCGGGTTGTCACAATGTGCCGGTGTCCTGGTCGCAAGCGGTGCTGCTGTTCGCGGCCGGAATTCTCGGTGGATTGACCGGAAGCATCGCCGGTCTCGCGTCGGTGGCCACCTACCCTGCGCTGCTCGCTGTCGGGCTGCCGCCGATCACCGCCAACGTCACCAACACCGTGGCGCTGGTGTTCAACGGGATCGGTTCGGTGGTGGGCTCGCGACCGGAACTGGCGGGTCAGGGCGCGTCTTTGCGTCGTGTGCTGCCGGTGGCGGCGCTGGGCGGTGTCGCCGGTGCGGCGCTGCTGCTGTCCACTCCGGCTGAGGGCTTCGAACGGCTCGTGCCGCTGTTGCTGGGGTTCGCCGCCGTGGCGATCCTGATCCCAGTACGACCCACGCGATATTCGCGGGTGTCCAACCACAACCGGCACACGGCGAAAGTCGCGGCCCAGGCGGTGGCGATCTTCGCGATCTGTATCTATGGCGGCTACTTCGGCGCCGCCGCGGGCGTGCTGCTGCTGGCCTTGCTACTCCGGGTCGGCGACGAGCGACTGGCCCACGCCAACGCCGCCAAGAACGTCATCCTCGGCGTCGCCAACGGGGTGGCCGCGTTGATCTTCGCCGTGATCGCGCCGGTGCAGTGGGGCGCGGTGGCCGCGCTGGGCCTCGGCTGTCTGCTCGGTGCACGCCTCGGTCCGGTCATCGTGCGTCACGCACCGGTGCGGCCGATGCGGTTCGCCATCGGCCTGGCCGGACTCGCGCTGGCGGTGAAGTTGGGGTGGGACGCCTACCGGTGACGGTCGCAAAACCGGGTCACAAGAACGGATTGTCGTCCCGTGTCACCCGGGTGCCCAGCTCGATCAGGTTGACCGCCGAGGCGTGCAGACGCTCGCCGGCTTCGGAGCTGGCCTGGCCAGCGAGGTAACGCGACCACGTGCCCTCGATGACGATGGCCAGCTTGAAGCACGCCATCGCCAGGTACCAGTCCAGCCGATCGGTCGGCCGCCCGCCCGCGTCGCGGTAGGCCTCGAGCAACTCGGCGCGGGTCGCCAAACCGCCCAGCGCACCCAGTTCGGCGCCGGCGTCGATCGGGTTCGGGCCTTGCGGCCAGCAGATCAGGATCCAGCCCAGGTCCAGCAGCGGATCCCCGACCGTGCACATCTCCCAGTCGATGAACGCCGCGAGCTCGGGGACCTCACGGCGCAGCAGCACGTTGTTCAGATGAGCGTCTCCGTGCATGATGCCGGGCTCCGCGTCCGGGGGCCGGTTGGCCTCCAGCCACCCGGCCAGCTGGTGCACCGATGGGAACGACTCGGGTTCGTAGCGCTGGTGGCGGTAGCTCTCCAACAGTCGCATGAACTGCGGAACCTGGCGCGCCAGAAAGGATCCCGGGCGTTTGAGCGCGGCGAGGGGACGGTCCTGCCACGCCGCCCGGCCCAGCCGGGCCAAACTGGCCGCGTAGGACAAACCGACGCGATGTCGCATGCCGGCGTCCCGCACGTACGCATCGTCGACGTCGGTGCCGGGGTTGAACCCGTCGACGGCCTCCATCAGGTAGAACACCACTCCGAGCACGTCGAGGTCCTCGCAGCCGGCGATCAGCTCCGGATGCGGCACATCGGAGCCGGCCAAGTTGCTGAGTACCGCGATCTCGCGGCGCATCGTGTTGTCGCTGGTCGGGCGCGGATGCTCGGGCGGGCGGCGCAGGACCATCGGCTGGCCGTCGATCCGGAGTCGCACGACAATGTTCTGCGAGCCACCGGTGAGCGGTTCGACGTCGGTGACCGAGGTGCCGATCCCGGTCCGTTGAGCCCAGCGTTGCAGCGCATCGTGATCAGTCTCGGTGAGCATCACGTCGACGGGCATGCCGTCATCCTGCCAGCGACTTCGGCGGGGACGTCCCCGAACAGAGAACGTCCTCGGCGGCGACACCCAGGCCGGATCACCCCTTACTTGGGGGCGAAGCGCTGTCCCGCGTCCAGTCGCAGGCACTGCCCGTTGAGCATCGGGTTCTCCACGATCGCCAGGGCAAGCTTGGCGTACTCCTCGGGCTTGCCGAGCCGTTTGGGGAACGCCGCATCCTTCGTCAGCACCGAGGCGAATTCGTCGGGGATGCCTTCGGTCAGCCCGGTGGCGAACAGGCTCGGCGCGATCGCCAGAGCGCGGATACCCAGGCTGCCCATGTCGCGGGCCATGGTCAGGCACATCCCGGCGATCGCCGCCTTCGAGGCGGTGTAGGCGACCTGCCCGATCTGACCCTCGAACGCCGCGATGGACGCGGTGTTGATGATGACGCCGCGCTCCTCGGCCTCGTCATCGACGGGATCGTTCTTCGACATGTGCCATGCAGCAAGCCGGCTCACGTTGAAGGTGCCGATCAAATTGAGGTCGATGCTCTTGCGGAAGGAATCGAGACTGTGCGGGCCGTCCTTCTTCACGGTGCGCTCGGCGATCCCGCCGCCGGCCGTGGTGACCGCGATGTGTAGTCCGCCGAGGGTGTCGACGGCTGCGTTGAGCACGGCCTCGGTGCCCTCGAAGTCGGTGACGTCGACCTCGTGGAACGTGCCACCGATTTCGGCTGCGACCTCCTTGCCGTTCGACTGGGGACGGTCCAGCACGGCCACGGCCGCGCCACGCTTGGCCAGCGCCTCCGCGGTCGCTCGCCCGAACCCGGACGCGCCCCCGACGACGACGGCCTTCTTGCCCTCGATCTCCATCTAGCTCCCTTTCCGTGACACTGCCAGCGCTCTCTAGGACTTTCCAAACTGTGGACGAACTGTAAAGCAACCTAGCGGATGACATAGTTCGGTAAGGCTTTCGGGTACGTCCCGGCGGTAACTTGGCGGCATGAGCGCTCAAGGCCTACGCGTGGCGGGCGGCATCGCCGCGGCCGCTGTCGCCGTCGGTGTCGCGCAACTGCTCGGTGCCGCGTTCGGCCCCGAGGCCGATGTGCGTACCGCGGTCGGCTCTGCGGTCATCGAGCTGACCCCCGGCCCGGTCAAGGAGTGGGCGATCCAGCTGTTCGGCACGGCCGACAAGCTGTTCTTGTCGGTGGCCGTGCTGGTGGTGATCGCGCTGCTCGCGGCTGTCGCCGGACTCCTGGAACGCAAGCGCCGCCCGATCGGCAGCGCGATGATCGCTATCGCCGGTGTGGTCGGCTGCGCCGCGGTGCTCAGCCGCGCGCAGGGCTCCGCGGTGGACGTCATCCCGACCATCGTCGGCGCCGTATGCGGTATCGGAACTCTGCGGCTGCTGATATCGGACCGGTTCGCCACCACCGGCGGAGCCGGTGAGACCAGCCCAGCCGGCGGAGCCGGTGAGAGTGGTGAAGCCGGCGGAGCCAGTGAGAGTGGTGCAGCCGGTGAAAGTGGTGAAGCCGGCGAGGCCGGGCCTCCCGACCGCGCCAAACGCCGTTCGCTGCTCACGCTGGGCCTGATCGGCGCCGGGGTCGCCAGCGGCGTGGCCGGGGCCGTCATCACCCGGCTGACCTCGTCGGTGGCCGGTGATCGACAGCAGTTCGCGCTGCCCGAGGTGGACGTGCCCGCTCCCCCGATTCCGCCGACGGTGCAACCGAAGAACGTCGACCTGCCGTCGTTCGTCACCGCCAACCCCGACTTCTACCGCATCGACACCGCGCTGACGGTGCCTCAGCTCAGCCGCGAGCAGTGGGAACTCAGAATCCACGGCATGGTCGATCGTGAGGTGACCTTCCGCTGGGGCGACCTCGATCGCTTCGAAGCCGTCGAGCAGCCCGTCACGCTGACCTGCGTCTCCAATCCGGTCGGCGGCGAACTGATTTCGACTGCGGTGTGGACGGGATACCGGGTGCGCGATCTGCTTGCCGAAGCCGGCGTCCGTGGCGACGCCGACATGGTGCTGTCCCGCTCGATCGACGGTTGGACCGCCGGCACCCCGGTCGACGCCCTCACCGGTGAGAAGGCGATGCTCGCCGTCGCGATGAACGGCGAGCCGCTTCCCGTCGAGCACGGCTACCCGGCCCGCCTCGTCGTGCCCGGCCTCTACGGCTACGTGTCGGCCACCAAGTGGGTGATCGACATGGAGGTCACCCGTTTCGACCGCGCCGAGGCGTACTGGACGCGTCTGGGCTGGTCGGCCCGTGGTCCGATCAAGACCGAATCCCGCGTCGACGTCCCCCGCAGCGGCCAGGACGTACCCGCGGGACCGGTGACGTTCGGCGGTGTCGCGTGGGCGCAGGACCGCGGGGTGCGCGCCGTCGAGGTCCGCGTCGACGGCCCGGACGGCGAGGGCCGATGGCAGCAGGCCACGCTCGGTGCCGCCTACTCCGACGAGACGTGGCGGCTGTGGAGTCTCGACTGGGAGGCGCGGCAGCCGGGACCGCACACGATCACCGTGCGCGCCACCGACAACACCGGTTACACGCAGACCTCCGAACGGGCCGATCCGGTTCCCGACGGCGCAACGGGCTGGCATTCCGTCGATTTCGCCGTGACGTGACGCTGTCGGTGCGGCATGTCAGGCTGACGCCGTGTTGCTGGTAGAGGTTGCCCGCGCTTCCGCGGACGTCGCCGGGACGTCGGCTCGGCTGGCCAAGGTCGCGCGCATCGCCGATCTGCTGCGGCTCGCCGGGCCCGAGCCCCGCGAGGTCGCCGTCATCGTGTCGTGGTTGTCCGGTGAGTTGACCCAACGCCAGATCGGTGTCGGCTGGGCCGCTCTGCGCTCCGTCCCGGAACCCGCGACGGAGCCGGTGCTGGATGTGCTCGACGTCGACGAGCGGTTCGGCACGATCGGTGCGACCGCCGGGAAGGGCTCCCAGGCCCGCCGCGCCGAACTGCTGGCCGAACTGTTCGGTGCGGCCACCGATGTGGAACAGACGTTCCTGCGCCGCCTGCTCACCGGCGAACTGCGCCAGGGCGCCCTGGTCGGGGTGATGGCCGACGCGGTCGCCCGGGCCGCCGACCTGCAGGGCGCGGCGGTGCGCCGCGCGGCGATGCTCAGCGGTGACCTGCCCGCGGTGGCCGCCGCGGCGATGACCGACGGTGCGGCGGCGCTCGAGCGGTTCACGCTGCAGGTGGGCACACCCGTCGGGCCCATGCTCGCGCAGACCGCGACCGGTGTCGGGGACGCCCTCGAGCGACTGGGCGGCACCGCCGTCTTCGAAGCCAAGCTCGACGGTGCCCGGGTGCAGATCCACCGCGACGGCCAGGCCGTGGCGATCTACACCCGCAGCCTCGACGACGTCACCGCTCGGCTGCCCGAAATCGAGGCCGCCACTTTGGCCCTGCCGGTCAGCACGTTGATCGCCGACGCCGAGGCGATCGCGTTGCGGCCCGACGGCCGACCCCACCGCTTTCAGGTCACCGCTTCGCGGTTCGGCCGGCGCGGCGGGGTCGCGGCGGCCGGCGCCCAGCAACTGTCGGTGTTCTTCTTCGACGTGTTGCACATCGACGGCCGCGACGTGCTCGACCTACCTGCGGGTGAGCGGATCGCGTTGCTCGACGCCGTGGTGCCCGCACGGCAGCGCGTCGACCGGTTGACGACCTCGGATACCGTTGCGGCCCAGGAGTTTTTGGATGCCACCCTCGCGGCCGGCCACGAAGGTGTCATGGCCAAGTCGCCCACCGCACCATACGAGGCCGGCCGGCGGGGCGCGGGCTGGCTGAAAGTCAAACCGGTGCACACGCTCGATCTCGTCGTTCTGGCGGTCGAATGGGGCTCGGGCCGGCGCACCGGCAAGTTGTCCAACATCCACCTCGGCGCGCTGGACCCGGCAACCGGTGGCTTCGTCATGCTCGGCAAGACCTTCAAGGGGATGACCGACGAGATTCTGGCCTGGCAGACCGAGCGCTTCCTGAGCCTGGCCGACGTCCCCACCGACGGCTACGTCGTCTCGGTGCGTCCCGAGCAGGTGGTCGAGATCGCGTTCGACGGCATCCAGACGTCGTCGCGCTACCCCGGGGGGATGGCCCTGCGGTTCGCCCGGGTGCTGCGCTACCGCGACGACAAACCCCCCACCGAGGCCGACACCATCGACACGGTGCGCGCCATCTGGGAACGCGCCAACTGATCCGTCGCCGCGCTGGCATGATGTGGCTTTGCCCGACCACCTGGAGGTGCGGTGAAGAGCAGTCACGGTTCGGACGGCAACACGATCGACGGGGTCCCCCGCCGCCGGATCGTGCTCGCCTCGATGGTCGGCACCACCATCGAGTTCTACGACTTCTACATCTACGCCACCGCGGCGGTCTCGGTGTTCCCCCACCTGTTCTTTCCGAAGGGCGACCCGACCACGGCGCTGCTGGCCTCGCTGGCCACCTTCGGGCTCGCGTTCGTCGCCCGTCCGGTGGGCTCCATCCTGTTCGGCCATTTCGGCGACCGGGCGGGGCGCAAGACCACGCTGGTCGCCTCGTTGTTGCTGATGGGTGTCGCGACGTTCGCGATCGGGCTGTTGCCGACCTACTCCCAGGTGGGCCTTGTCGCGCCGGCGCTGCTCGCGGTGATGCGGTTCGCGCAGGGCCTGGCGCTCGGCGGTGAGTGGAGTGGCGCGGCACTGTTGGCCACCGAGACCGCGGCCCCCGGCAAGCGCGGGTGGGCCGCGATGTGGCCGCAGCTGGGGGCGCCACTGGGCTTCCTGCTGGCCAACAGCCTGTTCGTGGGGCTGATCCTGATGCTGGGCCACAGCAACGTCGACCCCGACCCGGACGGCGCGTTCCTCACCTGGGGATGGCGGGTGCCGTTCCTGTTGAGCGCGGTGATGGTCGCCATCGGACTCTATGTCCGGCTGCGCATCCTGGAGACCCCGGTGTTCAGCCGGGCCGTCGCTCGCGGCGAGAAGGTCAAAACGCCGCTGGCCGAGGTGTTCCGCACCAGTTGGCGGCAGCTGATCATCGGCACGTTCGTGATGCTTGCGACGTACACCTTGTTCTACATCGTGACGACGTGGGCGCTGAGCTTCGGCACCGCCAAGCTGCCGCCCGACGGTGCGGGGCTCGGCTTCGCCTATGTCGACTTCCTGGAATTGCAGCTGATCGCGGTGCTGTTCTTCGCGGCCACCCTGCCGGTCGCCGGTCTGCTCGCCGATCGGTTCGGGCGGCGACGGACGTTGTTGGTGGTGACCGCCGGGATCATGGTGTACGGCGCGCTGTTCGCCCCGATGCTCGGCTCCGGCAACACCTCGGCGGGCACCATGCTGCTGTTCCTGATCATCGGAATGACGTTGATGGGCTTGACCTTCGGTCCGATGAGCGCGGTGCTGCCGGAACTGTTCCCGACGAACGTCCGCTACACCGGGTCGGGGATCTCGTACAACGTCTCGAGCATTCTCGGTGCCGCGGTGGCTCCGTTCATCGCCACCTGGCTGGCTACCAGTTTCGGTGTCGCATGGGTGGGGCTGTACCTGTTCATCGCGGCGTCGCTGACCTTCGTCGCAATTCTGGTGATGCGCGAGACCCGGGACGCGTCACTGGACTCCGCCGACCGGGTAGATCTGGCGCGCTAAACTGTCGTCCATACGGTAAGCGAATACAGGACGGCGGCCATGAACAAAGACGACATGATCCTGATCAGCGTGGACGACCACGTGGTGGAGCCGCCGGACATGTTCAAGAACCACCTGCCCAAGAAGTACCTGGACGAGGCACCACGGCTGGTGCACAACGAGGACGGCTCCGACACCTGGCAGTTCCGCGACGTGGTGATCCCCAACGTGGCGCTCAACGCCGTGGCGGGCCGGCCCAAGGAGGAATACGGGCTGGAACCACAGGGTCTCGACGAGATCCGGCCGGGCTGCTGGAAGGTCGACGAGCGGGTCAAGGACATGAACGCCGGCGGCATCCTCGGGTCCGTGTGCTTCCCGTCGTTCCCCGGTTTCGCGGGACGGTTGTTCGCCACCGAGGATCCGGAGTTCAGCCTGGCGCTGCTGCAGGCCTACAACGACTGGCACGTCGAGGAGTGGTGCGGCGCGTACCCCGCGCGGTTCATCCCGATGACCCTGCCGGTGATCTGGGACGCCGAGGCCTGCGCCGCCGAGATCCGGCGCAACGCCGAACGGGGGGTGCATGCGCTGACGTTTTCCGAGAATCCCGCAGCCATGGGCTATCCGAGCTTTCACGACGGATACTGGGACCCGGTGTGGAAGGCGTTGGTGGACACCGACACCGTGATGAACGTGCACATCGGCTCGTCGGGCAAGTTGGCGATCACCGCCCCGGATGCGCCGATGGACGTGATGATCACGCTGCAGCCGATGAACATCGTCCAGGCCGCCGCCGACCTGCTGTGGTCCGCGCCGATCAAGAAGTATCCGGATCTGAAGATCGCGCTGAGTGAGGGCGGCACCGGGTGGATCCCGTACTTCCTGGAGCGAGCCGATCGCACCTACGAGATGCACTCCACGTGGACGGGTCAGGACTTCGGCGGCAAGCTGCCCAGCGAGGTGTTCCGGGAGCACTTCCTGACCTGCTTCATCTCCGACCCGGTCGGGGTGGCGCTGCGGAACCAGATCGGCATCGACAACATCTGCTGGGAAGCCGACTATCCGCACAGCGACTCGATGTGGCCCGAGGCCCCCGAACAACTCGACGAGGTCCTCAAGGCCAACGCCGTGCCCGACGACGAGATCAACAAGATGACGTTCGAGAACGCGATGCGCTGGTACCACTTCGACCCGTTCAGCCACATCGCCAGAGACCAGGCCACCGTCGGCGCTCTGCGCAAGGCCGCCGAAGGACACGACGTGTCCATCCAGGCCCTGTCACACCATGAGAAGGGCTCGCGCGGTGAGGCGTTGCACGCGGCCGCCCGCGGCAACTCGGGCGATCAGCCAGTCAGCGCGTAGCGGATGGGTAGGTGCTTGAGCCCGCCCACGAAGATGGTGGCCGTGTGCTCGGCCGTCCCGGCCAGTTCCACCGAGGTGAGCCGTGGCAGCAATTCGGCGTAGAAGCTGTTGATCTCCATGCGGGCCAACGCCGCTCCCAGACAGAAGTGCACCCCGTAGCCGAACGCGACGTGCTTGTTGGGGTCGCGACCGACGTCGAAGGTGAACGGATCGGTGAAGACGTCCTCGTCACGGTTGCCCGACGGGTAGGACAGCAGCACCGACTCCCCCGCCGCGATCGGCACGCCGCGGACGACGGTGTCCCGTTGGGCGGTCCGCATGAACTCCTTGACCGGCGTGACCCAACGGATCATCTCCTCGACGGCGAGCGGCAACAGCGCGGGCTCGCGCTGGAGCCGGTGCAACTGGTCGGGATGTTCGATCAGGGCGTGCAGGCCACCCGAGATGGTGGCGCTGGTGGTGTCGTGCCCGGCGGTGGCGACGATCAGGTAATACGACACCGTGTCGATGTCAGACAGCGGCTCCCCGTCGATGCGGGCGTTGGCGATCGCGGAGGCGAGGTCCTCGGTCGGTTGAGCCCGCCGTGCAGCGGTGATCTCGTTGAAATAGGTGAACATGTCGAACAACGCGAGCCCGCGCTCCTCCATGGTCGCGCCGCGCTGCAGCTCGGTGTCATCGCTGCCGAACAGCTCCTGGGTGTAGGTGAGCATGCGGGCAAAGTCGGACTCGGGGATGCCGAGTAGCGACATGATGACGTAGAGCGGGAAGTTCACGGCGACCTCCTGGACGAAGTCACACTCCCCGCCGCGGCGGAACATCTGGTCGACGAAGTCTCTGGCCAGCTCGTCGACGCGGACCTTCAACGCGCGCATCGCTTTCGGGCGGAACCAGTCCGCGCCGATCGATCGGATCTTGCGGTGCTGCGGATCGTCCATGTGGATCAACGTGCTGACACCCATCGCGGCCTGCTGGGCGTCGCCTTCGGCGGTGGTGAGCACCGGACGGGGCGAGTTGGTGAACACCGCGTTGTCGCGTTCGATCGCCATGATATCGGCGTGTTTGGTGATCGCCCAGAAGGGGCGGTAGCCCTCGACATCCACCCACGACACCGGGGCGTGGGCCCGCAGATGTGTCATCGCCGCATGCAGGCGCGCTTCGTCGGCGTAGGCACTCGGGTCGGCGAACACCCTGGCCGCTTCGTCGGCGATCCGAACGCTCATCTCGTCTCCTTCGTCCCACCGCGCAGATCGGTCACCAACTCGGCGATGGTGGACTCGTCGATCGACGACGGAAAGCCCACCAGCACACGGTCGATCAGGCCGGCGCAGCGCGACCTGATCTTCGTCACCACGTCCTGCACCGGCGCGACCACCGCGAACTCGTCGAGGATCGTGTCGTCGATCAAGGCGCCCATCTCATCCCAGCGCCCCGCACGCGACAGGCGGTGCAGGTCGGTCTGCAGCTCCCCCCAGCCGTGGAGTTCCAGCACGCTGCGGTAGGCCGGGGTGGACGCATAGAACGCGATCTGCTTGCGGGTGCCTGTCGCAGCTGTGGCGACTTCGTTGTCGTCGCGGCCGGTCACGACGAACACCGGGCACGCGAGTTGGACGTCGGCGCGGGCCCGCCCTGCGCGCTGCAGGCCCCGTGACAGCGTCGGCACCGTAACCTCCCGGAGGTAACGCTGCGTCGTGAACGCGTGGGCGAGCAGCCCGTCGGCGACCTCGCCGACCATCTCGGTCATCCGATCCCCGACCGCGGCGACGAAGACCTTGGGGACCCCGAAGCTGTGTGCGGACGGGACGAACATCGGCGTCATCAACGTATGGGTGTAGAAGTCGCCGCGGAAATCCAGTGGGGTGTCGTTGCGCCAGCACGACCAGATCTCGCGCATCGCAAGCACGAACTCCCGCATCCGGGCCACGGGCTTGCCCCACGGCATACCGAAGCGCTTCTCGATGTGCGGCTTGATTTGAGAGCCGAGTCCCAGGATGAGCCGGCCTCGGGAGTAGTCCTGGAGATCCCAGCCGATCTGGGCCAGTGACATCGGATTCCGGGCGAACGCGACCGCGATGCTGGTACCCAGGTCGATGCTGGTGGTGTGTTCAGCAGCCAGCGCCAGCGGCAGGAACGGGTCGTGGTTGATCTCGGCTGTCCAGCAGCCGTCGTAACCCAGACCCTGCAGGCGGACCGCCGCGTCCGCGGCGGTGGCGAGCGGACTGACGACGGCCGCATCCACCTTCAGGCCGCCTCCAGCACCCATGCTGAGCGACGCTACAGTAAGCAATTCAGTATGGTCAACGCTGCAGGCCGCGTCGCCACCGAAGACAGGAGATACCGATGGCCGGGACCGGGGACTGGCAGGAAACTCTCGGCGAGCTCGCCCGTCGCCGGGCTCATTCCCGTGCGATGGGTGGTGACGAGCGCCTGGCCAAGCATCACGGCAAGGGCAAGTTGGATGCCCGCGGCCGCATCGGCCACCTCCTGGACAAGGGTTCGTTCCGCGAGTTCGGCGGCCTGGTCGGCGGCGACATCGCCGCCGACGGAATCGTCGCCGGGGCCGGGTTGATCGACGGCCGACCCGTGATGGTGGGTGCGGAGGACTTCACCACCCTGGCGGGCAGCATCGGCCCCGGCGGAAACGCCAAGCGTTACCGGCTGGCCGAACTGGCGCTGTCGGATCGCATCCCGTTGGTGATGCTGTTGGAGGGCGCGGGTTTTCGTCCCAGCGGCGAGCACTACGGACGCACCCCGACAGATCTGCTGGCGCAGGCCCGGTGCTCGGGGCAGGTGCCCACCATCAGCGGGCTGTTCGGACCGTCCGCCGGACACGGCGCCCTGGTTGCGCCGGTGTGCGACTGGACGATCATGACCAGCCAGGGCGCCATCTTCACCGCCGGCCCGCCGGTGGTCAAAGAGTCCACCGGCGAGGACATCTCGAAGGAGGATCTCGGCGGACCAGACGTGGCGCTGAGCAGTGGCGTCATCCACAACCTGGGCAGTGACGATGCCGCGGTGCTCGACGACATTCGCCGCTACCTGTCCTACTTTCCGTCGAGCGCCTGGTCGTACCCGGCGTCGCGTGGCGCCGACGCGACGACCGGACCACGACCCACGCCCGAACTGCTCGAGATCGTGCCGCGGGGCAACCGCCGGGTCTACGACATGCGTGCGGTGCTCGACGCGGTGTTCGACCGCCCGGATTGGTTCGAGGTCCAACCCAAGTTCGGGCCGGCGATCATCTGCGCGCTGGCGCATCTGGGCGGGCATCCCGTCGCCGTGGTGGCCAACCAGCCGCGCGTGCTGGCCGGCTCTATCGACGCCGATGCGGCGGACAAGGCAGCACATTTCATCACCGTGGCCGACTCGTTCCATCTCCCGATCGTCTTCCTCGCCGACAATCCTGGGATGCTGCCGGGCAGCCGCAGCGAGAAGAGCGGTGTACTGCGCAGTGGGGCACGCATGTTCGCCGCCCAGACCACGGCGACGACGATCAAGCTGCACGTGACGCTGCGCAAGGCCTACGGATTCGGGTCGATGGTGATGTCGCTGCTGGGCTTCGACAATCAGAGCGCGACCTACGCCTACCCGGGCGCCACGATGGGTGCGATGAGCGCCGCCGCGCTGAGCCGCGCGTCGCACGCGGCCGAAGACGTGGAGACGCGACTGCGCCAGGCGGAAGTGGACGCGTCGTTCCGCTCGGCCGGGCACCTCGGCTTCGACGATCTGATCCACCCCGAGGAGACCCGCGACGCCCTTCTCGACGGCCTGTCTCGCGGTCTCCACCGCCGTCAGGCGGCTGCTGAACCGGTCGCGCGCACCACGATCACCCCCTGATCGGACCTTTCCGCCCGAGCAGGGCGTGATCCGCGTCGCGCAATCACGGTTGGCGACCTTGCGCGCTGTGACGCGCACCTCCTGAGCGGAGTCGACGTGATTGACAGCACACGCCTTCGATGTATACATTTTAGTCAGTTAGTAGACATGGAGGCCAAATGGCATACGAAAGCGCCGCGAGTCGGATTGCGAGCCAGTTGCGGAACGAGATCCTGCACGGAGAGGTGGCGCCCGGTTCGCGCCTGTCGCAACTGAGCATCGCGGAGCGCTTCGGAGTGAGCCGCATACCAGTGCGGGACGCGATCCAGCTGCTCGCCGGCGAGGGACTGCTGCACCCGACATCGAAGGCGACCGCGATCGTCACCGGCATGTCGGTCCCCGAACTGCAGGAGCTCTACGAACTGCGCGAAGCGGTCGAACCGCTCGCGACCCAGATTGCGGTGCCCAGCGTCGGGCGCGCCGACATCCTGTCGATGCGCAAGCACATGGAGCTGATGGAGTCGAGCAACGAAGCGCCGATCTGGTTGGCGGCCAACGCCGAGTTTCACGCGTGCGTCTACAAACGGGCGAGTCGGCCCCGCATGATCGAACTAGTCGAACAATTGCGGCGGCTCACCGATCGGTACCTCTACATGCACCTGGAGGTCATCGGGCACACCGAACACCTGCACGCCGAGCACGTGGGAATCCTGCGCGCGGTGGAAGGCGGAGACGCGGCGCTCGCGGCGAGGCTCACCCGTGAACATCTGGCGACCTCGCATGACTACATCCTCTCCTATCTGCTCGAGCATCCCGGTGCAGCCGGGGGCGACGACGTCGTGAACTACCACGACCGCGGCAACCAAGAACCCGCACCCACGGCGAAGAAGCCGAGGGGCGCCCAAGTGAAGGGAACTCAATCGTGAACGGATTGGGACAACGGCTCGCAGCTGCTCTGCTCGCCGCGACCACCGCCATCACCATGTCCGGGTGCGTTTCCCGGCCGGGATCGGAAGCCGGCGGCGGCGAAGGGGGCGTCATCCGCTTCACGTTCGCGCCGGATCCCGTCTGGGACTACATCACCGACCAGGGAATCCTGGCGGAGATGGAGGAACAGTCCGGCTTCACCATTGACGCGTCCTCGACATGGGACGAGTTCGGCGTATTCGCGGGCGGCCACGCCGACATCGTGTCGTCAGCCTCTTACGAGGTGCCCGTCATCGAACAGGAGACCGGGCGCGACACCGTGGTCATCGGCAAGTACAACATGGACCGCAGCGTCATCATCGCGCGCGCCGACAATCCGGCCACCACGCTGGCCGACCTGAAGGGTGAGGACATCTCGGCCTTCACCGCCGTATCGGCCACGCTGGTCTGGGGTGCCTACGCCAAGAAGCTCCACAACGTCGACTTCCGTTCCGGGGGCGGCGACTACAACATCATCGTCTCGGACCCGCAGCAGCAAGCCGAGCTCGTGGAAAAGGGCGAGGTAGCCGCATGCGTGTGCCTGCCCGAGTTCGCTACCCCGGGGCTGCGCAGCGGCGAGCTGAAGGTGCTCTACGACGGCAAAGCCTCATCCGACATGTACTCGGAGCTCGTGGTGCAGGGCCATGAGGGCCCGATGATCAACGTGTTCCTCGCCGGTGCCGAGTGGGCAGAAGAGAATCCGGAGAAGGTGGAATTCTTCCTCGACGTCTGGCAGCGCGGCCTGGAGGAGTGGGAGGCCAACCAGTCCGCGATCATCGAAACCTATCCTCAGCACTTCGCGGTCGAGGCGCCGGAAGACATCACGTTCGTCCAGGAGTACGTCGGTGACCACGACTGGTTCGTCCGCGACGTGCGATTCGACCAGGCGTGGGCCGACAACGAGTCCCAGGTGTTCCCGTTGCTCAAGGAGACCGGGTTCATGGAGCAGGACCAGGCACTGCCGAAGTTCCGGCCGTCTGAACAAGGCGGCGCTTCGTGACAGTCACCCAGAGCAAGCCCGCGAGCGGTGCGGGCGCGGCCCCCGATGAGGACGCCGCCCCCGCCGCCCGCCCGGGGGCGGCGATGGCCCGCCGCTTCGGGCTCCAATTGGCCGGCTACGCCACGCTGTTGGCAATCTGGTCGATGTGCTCGCTGGTGGTCTTCACCGAGTACGTGCTCCCGGCGCCGTGGACAGTCGCCGCCGAGATGTGGCATCTGGCCGCTGACGGCACCGCATTCGTCCAGTTCGGTTCCAGCATCGTCAAGATCGCCCTCGGGTTCGCGATCGGCACCGCGTTCGGGGTTCCGCTCGGCTTGCTGATGGGCCGCGTGCGCTACCAGAAGTACTTCTGGCAGCAGCCTCTTCTGGTCCTGGGCAACGTACCTGGCTTGGCCTTCGCGGTATTCGCCCTCATCTTGTTCGGCATCGGCGCCATCGGCCCGGTCGTGGTGGTGGCTTTCGTCGCTCTTCCCTATGTCGCGCTCAACGTCGCCCAGGGTGTCGAAGAAGTGGACGCCAAGCTGATCGACATGAGCGCGGTGTACGGCATCGGACGGGCGGAGATCGTCAAGTCGGTGTTCCTGCCGTCTGTCATGCCGTTCCTGTTCGCCGCACTGCGATACGGGTTCGCGATGGCCTGGAAAGTGGAAGCGCTGACCGAGGTGTTCGGTGGTCGCAGCGGTATCGGGTTCATGATTCGTCAGTCCTATCAGGAGTTTTCCGTAGCCGGTGTGCTGGCCTGGACCGGCTTCTTCGTGATCTTCATCCTGTTGATCGAACGAGTCTTCCTGGCCGGCCTGGAACGACGGTTCTTCGCGTGGAGAGGTGGACGGTGAGATGAGCGCACCTGCGATCAGCCCCGGGCAGTCGGCCGACGGCCGAGTGACCCCGCGGCAGAACTGGCTGACCGGTCCGTTCGGGGCCAGTCTGGCAGCAGCGCTGGTATTTCTCGTGGCGTGGCAGTTCGCCGGGACATTCGGGGA
Source organism: Mycolicibacterium poriferae (assembly GCF_010728325.1). Next base: position 2,457,062 of record NZ_AP022570.1, on the reverse strand, counting down.
GCGCATCCCCGGGCCCATCCCGGTGGTTAATGCGGCGATCAGCGAGATCGAACGCGGCGAGTTCTTCTACAACTTCGCGATCAGCATGCAGCGCTTCGCGATCGGAATGGCACTGTCGATCATCGTGGGCGTGGCCCTCGGCATCGCGATCGGTTCCTCACGCATCTTCGACAACCTGTTCGGCGACGTCAATCTGGTTGGGCTGGCGATACCGGCGGTGATCTGGGCACTGCTGTGCACCATGTGGTTCGGGTTCGCCGACACAGCCCCGATCGTCACGGTGATCCTGTCGGCTGTTCCCTTCGTCGTAGTCAATGTCGCAGCCGGCGCCAGGTCGGTACCACCCGATCTGCTGGACATGTCACAGTCCTACGACGTGCCGCGGATACGCCGACTACGACACGCGGTCCTTCCCGCAGTGACCGGATACGTGGTAGCCGGCATCCGGTTCGGTGTGATGTCGGGCTGGAACGGATTGCTGTTGTCCGAGTGGTTCGGCTCTGCTGACGGCGTCGGTCACCGCGCCCGGTACTGGTACGACGCCAATCAACTCCCGGGGTTCGTGGCCTGGATCGCATTCTTCATCGTCTTCATGGTGTTGACCGATCGTGTTGTGCTCGAGCGACTTTCCCGGCGAGCGTTCCGGTGGCGTGACGGTGAATCCACGCCCGACAAACCATCCGCGGCAGCTGCCGCCTAGCAAACCGACATCAAGGAGACCGGCATGGCCAACGTCACTGTCACCGACCTGCTCAAAGTGTTCAACACTCCGACAGGTCCGCAGACTGTCATCAATCGAATCAACTTCGAGATCGCGGACCGTTCGTTCGTTTCTCTGGTCGGCCCGTCCGGCTGCGGAAAGACCACTCTGCTCAACATCATCGCCGGCATCGAGTCGGCCACGTCCGGAACGGTGAGCGTGGGTGCCGCAGGCCAGCAGGCCAAACTCGCCTATGTCTTCCAGGAGCCGCGACTGCTGCCCTGGCGGTCGATCTTCGACAACCTGATGTACGTCCAGAAGGTGCGCGACGAAGCCGCCAAGGAACGCGTCCATCAGGCGCTCACGCGCGTCGGGTTGGGCCACGCCGAACGCAAGTGGCCCGGACAGCTCTCCGGCGGACAGCAGCAGCGCGTCGGGATCGCCCGGGCCCTGTCCATCGAGCCCGACGTGTTGCTCATGGACGAACCGTTCAGCCACCTCGACGCGATCACAGCGCGCGGTCTGCGCGAACACCTCCAGGAGCTGTGGGCGCAGACCCGGAAGACGGTGGTCTTCGTCACCCATGACGTGAGCGAAGCCGCGGAACTGTCCGACCGAATCCTCATGCTGGCGCCCGGCGGCACCATCCATGAGGACATCCCCGTCGACCTCGCTCGCCCGCGCAAAGCCTCCAACACCGAGGTCGCCGTGCTGGAGTCGTCGATTCTGCGCCGGTTCGAGGAACTCGAGGCCAGCTCCCGCCAACCCAGCGTCGCCACCAGCGCCTGACGACCTGACTGACAAGGAACCCCATGACTGACTCTTCGGTGGCTTCTGCCGCGTCTGCCACCTCGCGAAACGGCGAGCACATCCACGGTCTTCTGATCGACGGCGAGCTGCGACCCGGTGGCGGCGACATCCTCGAACTGATCAACCCTGCGACGACAGCTGTTTTCGCGCGGTGCCACAGCGCCAGCCGGGAGGACACGGACGACGCCGTGGTCTCGGCGCGCACGGCCTTCGACTCCGGCGTGTGGTCGCGGCTACCGGTCCACGAGCGTGCCCGGATCCTCAACCGCTTCGGGGATCTGCTCGAACGTGACATGGACAAGCTCTACCGACTGGAAACGGTCAACAACGGGCGGCCGATCACCGAGACCAAGGCCCAGATCACCCGGCTCCCCGAGTGGTATCGCTACAACGCCGCGCTGTTGTTGGCAAGCCGGGATGCGGTGGTACCCATGTCGGGTCAGTACCATTCGTATACGTCCCGATTCCCGATCGGGGTGGTCGCGACGTTGTCGTCGTTCAACCATCCGCTGATGATCGCGTCCAAGAGTGTCGCGCCCGCTCTCGCCACAGGCAACAGCGTCGTTCTCAAACCCTCGGAGCAGACACCGCTGACCGCGCTGCTCATCGGAGAACTCGCCCTGGAAGCCGGTGTGCCCCCGGGTGTCTTCAACGTCGTTCCCGGGCTCGGCCCTGTCACCGGCGCCGGGCTGGCCGAACATCCGTTGGTGAACAAGGTCGTGTTCACCGGCGGCACCGAGGTGGGGCGCAGCATCTCGGTAGCCACCGCCGCGCGGTTCGCCAAGTCGACGGTCGAACTCGGCGGCAAGACACCGGTTCTGGTGTTCGATGACGTCCCTGTCGAGGTGTCCGCGCGCGGCGCGGCTTTCGGCGGCTTTGTCGGAGCTGGCCAGACCTGTATCGCCGGCACCAGAATCCTGGTGCAGGACAGCGTCTATGACGATTTCGTCGCCGCCCTCGTCGATCAGGCCGAGCGGATCAGAATCGGCGACCCGAGCCACGCCGAAACCCAACTCGGTCCGGTGATCTCGGAGCGGGCCAGACAACGCATCCTCAACTATGTGGAGATCGGGGTTTCGGAGGGTGCGAAGCTGGAAACCGGTGGAGTCATTCCGAGCGTGGCGGGCCTGGACGGATACTTCGTCGCCCCGACCGTACTGTCGAACGTCTCCAACCAGATGCGGGTCGCGCGGGAAGAGATCTTCGGCCCGGTTCTGGTGGTGATCCCGTTCAGTGACGAGGAGGATGCGGTCGGCATCGCCAACGACTCGCCGTACGGTCTGGGCTCGTCCATCTGGACGCGAGACGTCGCCCGTGCACATCGAGTCGCCTCCAAGCTCGAGCAGGGCATCGTCTGGGTCAACGATCATCACCGGCTCGACCCGTGTTCGCCGTGGGGTGGGGTTCGAGACAGCGGACACGGCCGGGAAGGCGGCTGGGAATCATTCAACGACTTCACCCATGTCCGCGCCGTCACGGTGCGCACCGCGCCCGACGACGTGGACTGGTACGGCGGCATCGCTGTGGAAAGGCTGAACTGACATGACCGCGCATCTGTTGAGCGGTGACTCGCTCCCCGCTGTGCAGGGCCTCTCGTTCGCACAGGACGGCCCGGTACTGACCGTCCGGCTGGACAGTCCCGAGGGAAACCTGATGACCATGGACATGTGCGACGCACTGGTCGAGGTGCTCTCCGCTCCCCCGGATTCCGCACACATCATGCTCATCACAGGCGCCGGAGACCAATTCTGCATGGGTAGGGAGCGCACCGCCGCCACTCCCGAAGACCTGCCCGCAGAAGTTCGCCGACTTGTCGCTGTCAACGAAGCGCTGACGGCGACACGTCTGGTCACCGTGGCGAGAGTGCACGGGGACGCGGCCGGCTTCGGTGTCGGGCTCGCCGCTTTGTGCGACGTGGCACTGGCCACCCGGGCAGCACAGCTCGGCTTTCCCGAGGTCCGCATCGATCTGGCGCCGGCGCTGGTGTTGGCGTGGCTACCGCGAATGGTCGGCAGACGCGCGGCCTTCTGGCTGACTGCCAGTGGGGCTCAGGTCGGCGGAGCAGAAGCTGTTCGAATCGGACTGCTCAACGACGTCGTCGACGATTCAGATGCACTCGACACTGCGGTCGAGCGGACGATCGCGATGTTGTCGGCCGGACAACCTCGGGTCCATACCGAGATCAAAGCCATGCTCAACTCCGTCGAGTCGCTCTCGCAACAACAGTCCTACGAGCTGGCCAGCGACCGGCTGGTACTGGGGTCACTCCGCCGCCGGCACACGGCCGCCCCCTGATCACCGCGATTTCGGCGTGGTTGTCGCCTTCGACGAGCATCGACAACCACGCCGGGTTCACTCGGACGCGCGGTAGGCCGTGACGATGGGTTCGAGTTCGTCGGGTGTGGCGCCGTGCATGATCACCGCGTCGGCGCCGTAGTCGAACTCCTTGCGGACGCGGTCCACACACTGCTGAGGCGACCCGGTCGCCGACGGTTCCAGCCACTCCTCGGGGATCAGCGTGGCGATGTGCTCGATCTGCTCGGCGCTGGCCTTGTGGTCGATACCGCCGGGAATCGACTGCACCACCGCGTCGTCACGGAATCGTTGCAGCACCGCCGGATCCCAGCCGTTGGTGCTGACCAGCAGGTCCCCGTAACCCTGCAGATAGGTGGCCAGCCGGGCGACGGTCTTCTTCAGCCGCAACTCCTCGGGCAGATGATCGCCCACCGTGGCGAAGCAGGACCACACCCGCACGCTGGCCGGGTCCCGACCGGCCTGGTCCGCGGCGTCCTTGACGGTTTTCACCGCGCGCTGCAGGGTCTCGGGGGTGAAGTAGGTGTGCAGGATGACGTCGTCGAACTCCCGCCCGCCCAGCGCCAGGGTCTTGGGGCCGAACGCGACCAACGCCAGCCTGATGTCCTCGTCGAAATCGGGGTCGAGGAACAGGATCTGGTACTTGCCGATCGGCCCGTCGTGGTTGAAGATCATCTCGCCGTGCCAGAGCTTGCGCATGACCTGAGCGAAGTCCTCCATCTGGGCGGTGGTGACCGCCGGGACACCGAATGCGTGGTACATCGCGGCGATCCCGCGTCCCAGCCCGAGCGTGAACCGGCCACCGGAGAGCCGGTGCATGGTGGTGGCCCACGAACCCGTGATCAGCGGGTGACGGGTGTTGTGGTTGGTTGCCGCCGTGGCGATTCGCATCCGGTCGGTCACCGCGAGCGCAGCGCCGGTCAGCGACGACGCCTCCTTGACGTTCCACCGCTCGGAGATGAACGCGGTGCCGAAGCCGAGTTGTTCACCCCGGCGGGCCTCGTCCATCAGCGTGGCCGGGCCCTCTCCGCCGGCGCCGGCCAGCAGGTAGTACCCGAGTTCGTCCAAGACCCGCGCTGTCATCGGCGATTCACTCCGCTCATGCCCACACTCCCTGCTTGTAGCCGCAATTCCAGACTTCGGTGATCCTGCCGTCGACCACACGGAAGATCTCCATGCTGCCGATGGTCGTCTCGGTGCCGTCCTTGAGTGTCATCGGTGACTGATAGACCACCGCGACATGCTCGCCATCGTCGCCGGCGACGACGAGGTTGAGATCGAAGCGGATGCTCTCGAACATCTCCCAGTGCCCGACCACACGGGCGACGGCCTGCTCATGGGTCAGCGTCGTCGACTCTCCCACGTCGTGGCGGATCACCGTGTCGCCGAGAAGTTCGTCGGCGAGGCCGAAATCTCGCCGGTTCCAGACCACGAGGTTGTACTGCTCGACGACCTCGCGCGCCGACCGCGTCATTCGAACACCTCGAGCGCATCGATGTCGTCGATCGTCGCGATCGCGCGAGCGATCAGCTCCAGACACAGCGACCGGGACCGCTCCGGCAGGTCCTGCCAGCCCACCAGCGTGACGACCGGCAACACCATCAGGTACGCCGCAGCGAATCGGTAGTGGCGCCAGGCAGCGTCGAATGCGTAGGAGTCGAGGTTCAGACGGTCGAGGTAACCCCGCACCAGCGACTCGTCGTGTCCACGGCGCACCACGGTGGGTAGCCCCTGGCTGACGAGGTAGGCGATGTCGGCGGCGCCGCAACCCACGGACGCGAACTGGAAATCCACCACCTTCAGACGTGCGCCGTCGAAGAACATGTTGTCGGCGCGGATGTCGCCGTGCAGCAACACGGAGTGCTCGGTCAACGCCGCCAGCGCCTGCGGTGCGAGTTCGTCGAACCGTTGGGCGAACCGCGCCACCGGCCGCGGAACCGTTGCCCCGGACTTGTCCCGATAGACCTGCCAGCCCGGACCGAAAGCCGGGATGAGCAGCTCCCGGACCGCATGAGTCGAGACACTCGGAAACTGCTCCAGCACCGTCCCGTTGGCCGGCTCGATGGACCAGGCCTGCAGTGCGGCCAGATTGGCGATGACCAGATCGGCTTGCTCGATGCTCAGTCCGGCCAGGTGGTCGGCGTTGTCCCAGTCCCGCAGATCTTCGAGCAGCAGAACGAAGTCGCTGCTGTCGTCGGCTTGCCGCGCGGTGTAGACATGCGCCGTGCCCACCGGGGCATGCCCCGCGACATCGCGATAGAACGCCAGTTCTCTGCGGTACCCGCCGAGTAGTTCCATCGCCCCGCGTGCCGCGGAGTCTGCGGGCAGTTTGGCGATGACGGAGGCGGGCACGCCGCGACCGGTCAGGTGCAAGCGATAGAGCAGCGACGAGAACCCCGATTCCTGGGCGATGCGCTCGGCCCGCACAGATTCGACCGCGGGTGCGTCGAGACCGGGATCAGCGCGAAGAACCTCGGTGAGCCACTCCGGCGTCAGGTCATCGATCCCGCGCGGCACAGTGTCGGGTGTCCCTTCGGCCACCCCGCTCGAAGTCACCGCCGACCTCCCGAATTATTTGCTGCTGCGCAACTAAGTTAGTTGTCGAGCGTCTAATATGCAAGGATGCCTTCCCCCGCCCGAGGCCTCTCCCAGCCCGAGCGCGTCGAGATGTCCAGTCGCCGCCTGGTCGAGGCGGCTGCTGCACTGATCGTCGAAAAGGGTTGGGAGGCAACCACTGCCGCCGAGATCGGGCGGCGCGCCGGGTACAGCAGAGCGATGGTGCACGCCCGGTACGGCAGCAAAGACGCCATTCTGGACGCGTTTTTTCTCCACGAGTACGTCCGGGACCTCAGCCCGGAACCCGACCCGACCGCGACAGGGCTCGCCGAGGCGGTTGGCCATTTCGACCGGGTGCGTCATCTGTTCGCCGAGGACGGCGAGTTCCTGCGGGCGATGTTCGTGGCCACGTTCGAGGCGGTCAAGAGCACCTCCCCGTTGCGGCCCCGGGTGCAGGCATGGCTGAAGCGCGGCATCGACAAGGTGGAGGCGGGCCTGCGCCGTGGGGTCCGAGACGGCTCGGTGCGTGCCGACACCGACATCGACAGGGCAACAGCCGATCTCAGCGCCGCGATCTTCGGTTCGGCCTACCTGTGGACCGTGGGCGGCCAGAGCTACGACCTGGATCGCGAACTGCGTTATGTGCGTGACCGGTTCATCCGCGATTACGGGTCACCGCCGCACTGATATCGCGCAGCCACGCCTCGGAAGCCGAGTGCACTCCGCGGCCTCACGCGAGCTTGAATCCCGCGTAGCCCGCATCGGCGATCTCGTCGCACCGACGCCGGTACTCCGGGATTCCGGCCGTATAGCCCATGTACATGCGCTTCTTGCCGGGAACGTTGCCGCCGTTGTACCACGAGCTGCAGCTCGGGTGTACCAAGACGGTGGCCGCGACGAGTGCGGTGGCCTGATCGACCCACTCCTGTTGCGCCTCGGGCAGCGCCTCGATCGTGCGGAAGCCGTGTTCGCGCAGATACGACACGCAGGCACCGATCCACTCCACGTTCTGCTCCATGGCCGCTACGAAATTGGCTGCTGCCGAGGGACTTCCGGGACCCTGGATGGTGAACAGATTCGGGAAGCCGGCCACCGCCAGACCCAGGTAGCTCAACGGCCCCTCCTCGGTCCAGAATTCACGCAGGGACGCGCCGCCCCGACCCCGGACATCGATGCTGTTCAGCGCACCGGTCATCGCGTCGAATCCCGTGGCATAGATGATCACATCGAGTTCGTGCAGGCCCGCCGCGGTCTGGATTCCGTTCGGGCACACCGACTCGATCGGGTCGGCCCGCAGGTCGACCAGGGTGACGTTGTCCCGGTTGAAGGTCTCGTAGTAGCCCTGGTCGATGATCGGCCGTTTGCAGGCGAAGGGGTGGCTCGGCGTCAGCGCCCGCGCTGTCGCGGGGTCGTCGACGATGCGCGCGACGGCTTGACCGTACAACTCGGCGGCCATCTGGTTGGCCTCGATGTCGAAGAACAGATCACCCCAGTTCAGCGCTCCCATGATGCCGTCGGTCTCGACCGCTTTCGTCCGCTCCTCGGCCGACGCCGTCTTCAGCGGCGGCTTGGCCAGCATCTCGAGCAGCACCGAGAACGCGCTCAGCCGCGCCGCCCCGACCGGGTGTTCGCGCTGCGCTGCGCGGATCTGCGGATAGCTCGCCTTGAGCTCGTCGAGCTCGCCCGGCTCGAACGTGCGGACACGCCAGGGCAGCGTGTACGCGGGCGAGCGCTGAAACACGGTGAGGTGCTCGGCTTCCCGGGCCACCACCGGGATGAGCTGGACGCCGGTCGACCCGGTGCCGACCACTCCGACCCGTTTTCCGGACAGGTCGACCACACCATCAGGCCACCTGCCGGTGTGCAGCGAAGTGCCCGTGAAACGGTCCATCCCGGGGATCGAGGGTTCCAGCGGCACCGAGAGGATCCCCGTCGCCGCGACGACGAACGGCGCGGCCACCGTGGCACCGTCCTCGGTGCGCACGGTCCACTCGGCCGCCTCGTCGCTGTAGGACATGGCCACGACGGTGGTCTCGAAGTCGATGTCCCGACGCAGGTCGAGCCGGTCGGCCACGAAGTTGAGATAGGCCTCGATCTCAGGCTGGGCGGACATGGTCTCCGTCCACACCCACTCCTGCTGGATCTCTTCGGAAAACGAGTAGGAGTACTCGATGCTCTCGATGTCACACCGGGCCCCGGGGTAGCGGTTGACCAGCCAGGTGCCGCCGACCGTGTGTGCCTTCTCCAGCACGCGGACCCGCAGACCGAGTTCGCGCAGATGATGCAGCGCATAGAGACCGGAAAACCCGGCGCCGACAACGATCACGTCGAAGCGTGCGATGTCACCGTCGATCGTCATTGTTCCTCCGACCTGGATCGGGTGGCTTCGGCCAGGCTACTGTGACTCTTACAGTATCGTCGCCCATAGCGGCTGTGCGGCGGATCGGCGGGATTCTGCGTCAAAGCAGCAGGGAGGCATCGTGAAGGTTCCGTTCACGTGGAAGGTCACCGGATGGTTCATGATCGGTTGGTCGGCGGAGTTCGGGGACCGGTCGGTGCGTCCGCTGCGCTTTTTCGGTGAGGATCTGGTCGCCTACCGCGACGAGTCGGGAGCCTTGCACGTTCTCGAAGCGCACTGCCGGCATCTGGGTGCGCACATCGGCCATGGCGGCAAGGTCGTGGGCGAATGCGTCGAATGCCCGTTTCACGGCTGGCGCTGGGGCCCGGACGGCACCAACCGCTACATCCCCTATCAGCCCGACCGGCCCAACCGCGCGCTGCGGTTGCGGTCGTACCCGGTTCAGGAGCAGTACGGCTGCGTGTTCATGTGGTATCAGCCGCAGGGCAGGGAGCCGCAGTGGGAACTGCCCGACCTCTTCCACAAGTTCCCCCAGTTCGAGACCGATGAGAACGCCTACTACCGGCCGTATCCGGAGTTCTCCAGCCGCGCCGACGCGATCCCCGTGCACCCGCAGATCGTCGCCGAGAACGGTCCGGACAGCTCACATTTCCGCTATGTGCACGGTGCGACCGTGACACCGGTGTGTCTGCACTGGGAGCACGTCGACGAGGAGTGGCGGTTCCTCACCGGCTGGCCGGACGTCATCAGTGACGACCCGAACCAGATGGCGTTGCGGATCCACAGCCACTTCTCCGGTTTGGGCTTTGCGGTGAGCGCATTCGAGGGCTCATCGAACCACCGCCTGATTTTCGCCTGCACTCCCGTCGACGACGAGGTCTCGGACATGTTCTATTCGATCTGGTGGCCCAAGGTGGCCGGGGAGACGTCCGACATTCCTCCCGATGAGGTACGCGCCAAGGTCGAACGTCAGTTCCTCAAGACGGTGTGGGAGGACTGTGACATCTGGCGCCACCAGCGCTACATCGAGAATCCGCCCTTGGCGGCGGTCGACGCCAAGCCCTACATGGCGCTGCGCAAGTGGGCCCAGCAGTTCTACGAGATTCCTGCCCACCCGGCACCGTGACCGATCCCCCACACCCTGACCACCACCGACGACCTCATCGGGGTGTGGACGCCATGAGTCCGACCATACAACTTTCGGACAAGTGTCCACCCGCTGATCGCCGACGTTTACAGTTCCTGTCATGACCGACCCGATCCAGTTCACCGTGCCCGCCGCCGCCGACGCCGTCGCCGCCGTGATCGGCGATCGCGAGTTCATCATCCAGGGTGACCGCCGATTCACCTACGCGCAGATCGTCGAGCGTTCGAACCGGCTGGCCGCCTATCTGCATTCCCGCGGCCTGGGTTGCCATACCGAACGACACCAGCTTGCCGGCCACGAGGTCGGGCAGGATCTGCTCGGCATCTATGCCCACAACGGACCCGAGTACGTCGAAGGCATGCTGGGCGCCTGGCGTGCACGGGTCGCCCCGTTCAACGTCAACTACCGCTACGTCAAGAGTGAGCTGCAGTATCTGTTGTCCGACGCAGGGGCGTCGGCGCTGCTCTACCACGCCGCGTTCGCGCCACGGTTGGCCGAGGTACTGGCCGACCTGCCCGGGCTCGAAGTCCTGATCCAGATCGCCGACGAGTCCGGCAACGAATTGCTGCCCGGCGCCGTCGACTACGAGTCGATCGTGGCCGAGGGGCCGGCGACGGCGCCGCCGGTGCAACCGTCACCGGATGACCTCTACGTCCTCTACACCGGTGGGACGACCGGTATGCCCAAGGGCGTGCTGTGGCGCCAGCACGACATCTTCGTGGCGTCCTTCGGCGGGCGCAGCCTCTACACCGGCGAGCTGGCCACCACCTACGAGGAGATCGCCGCGCGATGCACTGACTCGCCGGGAACCACGCTGATGGTGTTGCCGCCGCTGATGCACGGCGCCGCACAGTGGGCGGTCTTCACGGCGATGAACACCGGCCAGTCCGTGGTGTTCTCGCCGGTGACCAGCCACCTCGACGTCGACGACGTGGTCGCCACGATCGAGCGCGAGAAGGTGCTGGCCGTCACGGTCGTCGGTGATGCGATGGCCCGGCCGCTGGCCGATGCGTTCGAGCGCACCACAGCCGATCTGTCCTCACTGGCCGTGGTGGCCAACGGAGGTGCGCAACTGACCCCGACGGCCAAACAGCGTCTCATCGACGCCAAACCCAACCTGATGGTGGTCGACGGCGTCGGCTCCAGCGAGACCGGCGCCCAGATGACGCACATGTCGGCGCCTGGCGCGGTGTCGACCGGGACGTTCACCGCGGGGCCGGACACCTTCGTCGCCGCCGAGGATCTCGGATCGATCCTAGCGCCGGGTCACGACGACATGGGCTGGCTCGCGCAGCGCGGCTATGTCCCGCTGGGCTACAAGGGTGACGCCGCCAAGACCGCCGCGACGTTCCCGGTGATCGACGGGGTGCGCTACTCGGTCCCCGGGGACCGAGCCCGGCACCTCGCCGACGGCGCGATCGAGCTGCTCGGCCGCGACTCGGTCACGATCAACTCCGGCGGCGAGAAGATCTTCGCCGAAGAAGTGGAGTCGGCGATCCTGTCTCACCCCGCCGTGGCCGACGTCGTGGTCGCGGGCCGGCCCAGCGACCGCTGGGGTCAGGAGGTGGTGGCCGTCGTGGCATTGGCCGACGGCGCCGAGGCCACCGAACAAGAGATCGTCGAGCACGCCGCGGCGGTCCTCGCCCGCTACAAGCTGCCCAAAGCGGTGGTGTTCCGCTCGGCCATCGAGCGCAGCCCTGCGGGTAAGGCGGACTACCGGTGGGCCCGAGAGCAGGCCATCAGCGGTTCCTGAATCGCCTCGTCGCGCCGGCTCCGCCGGCCGCGGGTCTGCTACTGCGGAGTTCGGATGCTGGATATGACGAGCTGCAGGTAGGGAGCGTAAAGATCGTGGCCGTCGAGATGGCTGTCGAGGGTGATTCCGTCGTTGGCGGCCAACACGACTCGGGCCAGTGTCTCAGGCTCGATGGTGAGCACGCCCCCGATGCGTGCGACGTTCTTGCTGATGAATTCACCGAGCGCGCGGACCGTTTCGAGGCGTTGCGCTGCCACACGTTGCCGAGCGTCCGGGTTGCGCAGCAGGAAGAGAGTCAGCTCGTAGCCCAGAGCGGCACGGTCGGTTCCGCTGCTCAGTTGACGCCACCGCGCGGCCAATTCATCGATGTCGACATCAGCGAGACGGTGGAAAGACATCATCACCTCGGCGAAGCCGTCGAGGAAGCGCTGACGCTGCCGATCCACGACCGCCAGGAACAACTTCTCCTTCGCGCCGAACTGTGAATAGATCGCGCCGCGGGTGAAACCAGCGGCGTCGGCTATCTCCTCCAACGCCGCACCGGTCAGTCCTTTCCGGGCGAAGACCTCTTCGGCCGCATCCAGCAAGATCTGCCGGGTGTGCTCGATACGGCGCTCTTTGGTCCATCGCTCAGCCACGGACGAATTCTTCCATCGCGGTCGGCCACCGTCCACGACCTCCATCGCGGCGCTCCAGGTGCGAGCACAGGCGCGTCGGTTCGTCACATGGGCCGCTGAGGGCACCGGCCTTGTGCGTCATCCAGAACTGCTCACCGCGCTCAGCGGCGGGGGCACCGCCCACAGACCCCAGCGCACAGGCTTTGAAACTGCGCGCCGCCGAGCTGAGTTGGTACCAGAACGTGCACAAGCCCGCGGCCGGCTCCTGGTCGAGGTGCTCTCCCCAGAGCAGCACGCGCGACCCGTATCCGGCGCTCAGTTCTGGATGCTGCCGGAGCGCACCGAGCGGTGCGACCACAGCCCGGGATTCTCGCCGCGCGTTGTCGCACTCGGTCTCAATGTCGTCACGAGGTGCCTCGACGCGGGCACCCAGGATGGTCAGCGCTCGTGAGTGCATGTCGTCGTCGGTGATCAAGACAACCTGCCACCCGGCTCGGCCATAGTCGAACATCAGCCCGCCGGCCCGGCGAACCGCCTCGGGCACGTTGTCGGTGATGACATCCAATCGATAGCCCATGGTCTGATCGGCCCTTCGCGCGCGTCGCAGTGTGACACCGGCCACTATATACATCCTTGTATCATCCATACATTCTTGTATATCGTGACTCCGATCACACATTTCCGGTACGTGTGACCCGGTCCGTGACCAGCCCTCGACAAAGGAGACCCCTGATGCCACCGACACGCCCCGGCGAATGGCTCGATCCCGCATCGGGCATCGGCACGAACCTTGATGACGTGCTGCCCGGGACCTTCACCATGTCCATCTCCACCGACCGCTACACCAGCCCGGAATACGCTGCGCGCGAGCGGGAAACGATCTGGAAGAAGGCTTGGCAGATCGTCGGACGGGTCGAGGATGTGCCGAAACCCGGCGACTGGAAGAAATACCAGATCGTTGATCAGTCGTTCATCGTCGTCCGTGGAAAAGACCAGGAATTACGCGGTTTCGTCAATGCGTGTCGGCATCGCGGCAATGCTCTGTGCATCACTGACACCGGAAATGCCAAGCGCGGCTTCCTGTGCCAGTACCACCTCTGGTCCTACGACCTGGATGGCAGGTTGAAGGGAATGCTGCGCGAGAACCTTGCCGGGCCGATCGACAAGGAACAGAACTCGCTGTTGCCAGTGGCGGTGAACACCTTCGCCGGCTTCATCTTCCTGAACCCCGATCCCGGCGCCCCGCCGCTGCGGGAATACCTGGGCGCCGAGGTGGTCGACCTGCTCGAGCCCTACAACATCGACGAGTTCATCACCGTGATGGATGTCAGCGAGCCGATCGAGTGCAATTGGAAGGTCGTCATGGACGCCTTCGAGGAGGGCTACCACATCAACGGCATCCATCCCCAGCTACTGCAGGTGCTGCATATCAACCCGAGAACCGCCCGCTACCGGTTCTTAGAGAACCACAGCGTGGCGGTGGCTCCCTTCGAGGTCGCCGGTGCGAGTGCGCAGGAGCAGGTCGAGGGAATGCTGGCGCTGCCCGAGACCTTCCCCGGCACCGTCGCGGTGATCCCGCGGTTCCAGGAACTGCTCGCGCCCTACCAGGACGAGAACGGAAAGGTGCAGTTCCCCGACGACGTCACCCCTCGCGCCCTGCTGCAACAGGCCACCCGTGAAGTGCTCACCGGTATGGGGCTCGACGTCAGCGCGCTGACCGACGATCAGATGGTCGACAACCAGGGTTGGGTGCTGTTCCCCAACTACTTCATGACGGTGCGAGCGGGTGAATGCCACGTCATCATGGCCGCCCCGCACCCCGATGGCGACCCGAACCGGTGCATCTGGCATGTCGCCAGCTACATGTATGTGCCCGAGGAATTTCGGGATGCGGTCAGAGCCGAGCCGATCGTGGTGGATACGCCCGGAAGCTACAAGTACTTCGAGGCATTGCAGCAGGACTACGAGCAGATGCCACGCCAGCAGAAGGGCTTGCGCAACGACCGGCTGGACCATATGTCCCTCGTCAAAGAGGAGGTCGTCATCGCGCACTTCCATTCGGTCGTCGACCGTTACATGGCCCAGACCACTTCCCGCTGACCCCGACCAGCACTCCGACTCATCTCGAAAGAAGGACACGTTGATTCTCGAAGAACGCATCGCCCACCATGTCCGGATGGCCGAGGCCTACCGCGACGCCTACCTGCGGCAAGGTGTGCAGGACGGTGAGGCCTTCGCTGACGCATGGAAATTCGCCGAGGACGGGGTGTATGTGTCTCCGTACTTCACCGGTGATCAGGTGTTCAAGTTCAGCGAGTTCCCCGAAGACACCGCCAGGGCCTCCACCATGGAGGCCAAGGCGTATTCGTTGAGCTTCCCGGACTGGAAGCCGGCAAGCTTCGACTACTGGCCGGCCGACAACGGCTTGGTGATGAAGACACGCTGGGAAGGGCACACCGCAGCCGGCGTGAAGATGGGCTTCTACTCCTACAGCTTCATCACGACCAACGAGGCCGGTGAGTTGACCCGCTGGGAGACCCACGTCAACGACGAGTACAACGCCTTCCTCGATGTCGCGCTCGGTGTGCACGGCCCGTTCCACGGCACCGGGGAATACCTCGACGCCCTGGAGCGCACCCTCGCAGCCGCCGGGGTGACGGTGTGACCACGATCGAGGACGTCATCGACGAGACCACCGGTCGTTCGCGGGCGGTACTGGAGTACAGCCGAACGATGAAGACACTCGTAGAACGTGCCAAAGAGCCCGACTTCACCGTCGAGAGCTGGGCGCCGCTGGCCGAGTTGATCGACACCGAGAACTTCGTCCGGATCGGGCCGTTCAAGGAAGTGATGAACTGGGCTGAGTACGCCGAGTTCCTGACCAACTGGGCCAGGTCCTCGAGTTGGGACTGCTCCTACCAGCGCCTGACCGAAGCCGCCGAGCTGGTGTTACTCGAACTCGAGGAGTACAGCGAAATCGGTGACTTCCGCAGTGTGGTGAACACCGCCTCGGTCTACGAGTTCAGCACCGAGAACAAGATCCGCTACATCGCCGTCTACCTGCAGATGCAACTGCCCGACCCGGCCATGTTGCCGAACTTCGGTACCGCCGAGGACACCCCGTGAGCGTATTGCCTTTCGAAAACACCACCGCCATCGTGACCGGCGAAGCCCAAGACCTCGGCCCGGCGGTCGCCGAGGCCCTCGCCGACCGCGGTTGCGAAGTCGCGATCTTCGATCTCGTGCCAAGATCACCCCGGCACGGCGTGCGGGCCGCCCCGAGGACATCGCCGACGACGCGATCGTCCTCTGCCAGGACGAATCATCCTATGCGGCAGGACAGGTCAACGGCGTGAACGGGGGACGGCGAACATGACAGATGCGACGACGGGCGGCCCGTTGCTGGCACCGCTGACAGCCGAGGAATGGGGTGACGACGAGTACGCCGCGTTCGGTGCGCTCATGGGCCTGCCGGGCGGTTCCCCGCGCCGGGTCCGGTCATGCCGCCGACCCGCTGAAGTTCGACGTCATCGGCCTGCTCGCCCGCCACCCGAAGATGGCCCAACGATTCCTGTCCTACAAGGGCTGGTTACTCCAGCGGGGCGAACTTCCACTGCGACTTCGCGAGCTGGCGATCCTGCGTGTCGCGCACAGCCGCCGCTCCGCGTTCTTCTGGGGTGAACACGTCAAGGTGGCCGGCGACGGTGGCGTGTCGGCCGGTGACATCGAGCGGTTGGCAGCCGGCAACGCCGGTTTCGACGGGGCCGATCTGGTCGTTCTCCGAGCGACCGATGAGCTCCTGAACCACGGCCGCGCCGAACCGTCGACGTGGCGTCAGCTCACCGACACACTCGGAACCCATCAGGCGATGGAACTCATCTTCGTGGTCGGCACATACGCCATGCTGGCGATGGCCTTCGACAGCTGGCGCCTACCCCCGCCCGCCGGCAGCGCGGCGCTACCGAAACACAACGCGACGGATGGGACGGAGACGACGCAGCGCACCGGCGCTGACTAGCCGCCAAGGCGGCGCCGGGTGCGGTTGCGCGCCACTCGCAACGTCAACGCCGTGGTCACCCGCGTCGACACTCCGAACGGCGGTGCCGCCCGGCCGGTGATCGTGAACGGCAGATCGCTGCCCACCACGGTGCGGTGGTGGCTGAATGCGTCGAACCCGGCTTTCCCGTGGTAGGCGCCCATGCCGCTGCGGCCCACTCCCCCGAACGGTGCTGCCGACGGAATCATCTGGGCGGCAAAGTCGTTGCGTGCCACGCCGCCGCTGCGAGTGCGCTCCACGAAGGACCGGAAGTCGGGACCGTCGGGGCCGAACCAGTACGCCACCAGCGGTGCGGGACGCGCGTTGACGTAGTCGACGACGTCGTCGAGCCGGTCATAGGTGTGCACGGTCAGCACCGGCCCGAACGTCTCCTCGTCGGCCAGCCGCATCGAGTCGTCGACACCACGCACGATGGTCGGCGCGATCTTGCGGGTCACCGGATCGGGCAGCACCTCACCGGGCGGCGCCACGGCGTCGACTCGCGCGCCCTTGGCGCGCGCGTCCTCGACCAGACCCACCACGCGCTCGAAGTTCGCCTTATTGACTGCGGAGCAGTAGTCCTGGTTGGCCACGATGGACGGAAACATCGCGTGCAGAGTGTCGCGGACGATGCCGACGAATTCGTCGACACGGTGCGAGGGCACGAACACGTAGTCCGGGCAGACGCACACCTGGCCACCGTTGATCATCCGAGCCGATGCGATGCGCGACGCCGAGCGGGCGAGGTCCGCATCCGGCGCCACCACCACCGGGTTCTTGCCGCCGAGCTCGAGGGTCACCGGGACCAGGTTCGCCGAGGCGGCGCGCTGGACCAGCGCACCGACCGCCGGCGACCCGGTGAAGAAGAGGTGGTCGAAGGGCAGGGCCGCGAAGGCCGCGGCGGTGTCGACGTCGCCGGTGACGACGTGCAGTTCGGTGGTGTCGAAGTAGGCCGGAGCCAGGGCGGCCATCAGCGTTGCGGTGCGCGGCGTCACCTCCGACATCTTGATCATGACACGATTCCCCGCGGCGAACGCCGCACTGGCGGGCAGCACCACGAGGTTCAGTGGGAAGTTCCACGGGCCGATGATGCCGACGACGCCCAGCGGGGACGGTTCGACCTCGGCGCGCAATCCCACCAGGCGCGCCCCGCGCATCAGCTTCGTGGATCGCATCCATTGCCGGACATGCGACCTGGTGTGCTCGATCACCGAGATCATTCCCATGATCTCGGTGAACAGCGACCCTGCTCGGGGCCGGGTTCCGAAGTCGGCGGCCATCGCGTCGACGAAGTCGTCGCAGTTGTCCAGGACCAGGGCGAGCAGTCGGTCGATCCGGTTGCGCCGCAACGCCGGCCCGGGCGGCCCGTCCGCGCCGAACGACGCGCGTTGCCGCTCCAGGATCTCCGGCATCGGTTCCTGCCGGCGGGCTGTCGCATCGAGCAGCGTCACCATCTCACTCCTCCACCCGAACGGCCCCGGCGCCGGGGTGCGCAAGCACGTCCTCGACACCGTTTACTGTAACTATTACAGTACGACTTTGCAGACAGATGCGCAGACCGATGGGAGGCCCAGCTGTGCAATCGCCGGTACGAGACACCGCGATGGACGAACCCATCGACCTGCGCGACCCCTATCCGATGTTCGCCCGGCGACGACGTGAAGGCGGCGTGTTTCGCGGCTCGGTGATGGACTGGTCCAAGACCCCGGCCTCGATGACTCCGCAGAACGTCTACGCGGCGGTGTCGTTCGAGGCGGTCAACCGGGTGTTCCGCGACGGCAAGGCGTTCAACTCGGCGATCTACGACTCCACCATCGGCCTGTTCATCGGCCCGACCATTCTGGCGATGGAGGGAAAGGCGCACTGGGCACACCGCAATCTGGTCTCCGCGGCGTTCAAGTCGCGCTCGTTGGCGCGCTGGGAACCCGAGATCGTCCGGCCGGTGGTCAACTCGCTGATCGACGAGTTCGTCGACATCGGCGAGGCGGACCTGGTGCGGGACTTCACCTTCGAATTCCCCACCCGGGTGATCTCGAAGCTGCTGGGCCTACCGGACGAGGACCTGCCGTGGTTTCGCAAAAGGGCAGTGGCGTTGATCAGCTATGCGGTCGACTACCAGCGCGCCTTCGAGGCCTCCGCGGAGTTGAAGGACTACTTCCTGGCCCTGATCGACCAACGCCGGTCAGCGCCGACCGAGGACATCATCGGCGACCTGGTCTCGGCCGAGATCGACGGCGAACGGCTCACCGACGAGGCCATCTTCTCGTTCCTGCGACTGCTGCTGCCCGCCGGGCTGGAGACCACCTACCGATCCTCGGGCAACCTGTTGTACCTGCTGCTGACCCATCGCGACCAGTTCGACGCCGTCACGGCCGATCATGACCTGATCGGATCGGCGATCGAGGAGGCGCTGCGCTTCGAGACGCCGCTGACCACGGTGCAGCGCTTCGCGCGCGAGGACACCGAGATCGATGGCGTTCCGATCGAGGCGGGCTCGGTGATCGACGTCTGCATCGGGTCGGCCAACCGTGACGAGCGCCGCTGGGAACGCTCCGAGGAGTTCGACATCTTCCGCACACGGACCCCGCACATCTCTTTCGCCGCCGGCGAGCACACCTGCATGGGGCTGCACCTGGCCAGGATGGAGACCAGGGTCGCCGTCGAATGCCTGCTCACGCGGCTCGACGACATCCGCTTGACGACCGACAACGACCCGCACATCCACGGCCAGCCGTTCCGGTCACCGACGGCGCTGCCGGTGACGTTCCGGCCCACCTCCGCCCAACCCGCGGAATAGAATTCCTGGCTGTGGGTCGGCCCGGCAGATTCACAGCCCTGGCTTCTCACTCGCGGCAGACTCAACCCCGCCGGCGTTCCCGCCGGGCGATCGTCTTGGTCTCCAGATACTGCTCGAAACCCTCTATTCCACACTGCCTTCCGATGCCGCTGCTCTTGTACCCACCGAACGGTGCATCGGCGCCGTAGAACATTCCGCCGTTGACGCCGAAGGAACCGGTGCGCACCCTCCTCGCGATCGCCATGCCGCGCTCGGCCGAGCGGGACATCACCGCGCCGGCGAGCCCGAATGCGCTGTCGTTGGCGATGCGGACGGCCTCGTCGTCGTCGTCGAACGGCAGCACCACCAGCACCGGGCCGAACACTTCGTGCTGGGCGATGTCAGCGCTGTTGTCGATCCCCACCACCACGGTCGGGGCGACGAAGTGTCCGCCGGCCAGGTGCGCGGGCAACCCCTGGGCCGGTCCGCCGCCGGTGGTGATCTCGGCCCCGTCGCGGCGCGCACCTTCGATCGCGGTCAGCACCCGGTCCTGCTGGGCGGCGCTGATCACCGGGCCGACCAGGGTGCCGGGATCGACCGGATCCCCCACCGGCACATACTGATAGGCCTCGGTGATGTCGGACACCGCCTGATCGTAGAGCGAGCGGTGCACCAGCATCCGGCTGGTGGCCGCGCACGCCTGCCCGGCGTGCACGCACACCCCGACCGCGGTCGGCACGATGGCCGCAGGGTTGGCGTCGTCGAGCACGATCGCCACCGACTTGCCGCCGAGCTCGAGGAACATCCGTTTCATCGTCTCGGCGCCGGTGCGCATCAGCGCCTTACCGACCGCGGTCGAACCGGTGAACGACACCAGATCGATCCGGGGGTCAATACCCAGTTGCGCCGCGACCTCGTTCGATCCGGTGGTGATCACGTTGACCACCCCGGGCGGGATGTCGGTGTGTTCGGCGACGAGCCGGCCCAGCCGGGTGGCGTTCCAGGGTGTGTGCGGATCCGGTTTGAGCACCACGGTGTTGCCGGCGGCCAGGGCGGGGCCGAGCTTGTTGAGGATCACCTCGATCGGGAAGTTCGACGGTGTGATGGCGGCGACGACGCCCGCCGGTTCCTTGACGACCATCCTGACGTTGCGCTCGCCGAACAACCCACCGCCGTCGAGCACCCGCTCCCAGGTGAAGTCGTCGATCAGGTGCGAGGGATAGCGCAACGACTCGGTCAGCGGCCAATCCAACTGTGCCGACTGGGTCGTCATCACCGGACAGCCCACCTCGGCGACGAGTTCTTCGCGCAGCAGTTCTTTTTCGGCCTCCAGCGCACTCTGCAACTGTTCGAGGCAGCGCTTGCGCAGCGCGCGGTTGGTCGACCAGTCCCCCGCGTCGAATGCCCGCCGCGCGGCACCGATCGCGGCATCCATGTCCTGCCCGCCGGCCGCCGCGACGGCGCCCAGCACGGCCCCGGTAGCGGGGCTGACGTTGTCGATTTCCGCCCCATCGGAAGCCGTCACGAGCGATCCGTCGATCAGCATGCGGTGCTCGGCCCGCAGCGCCACCCGCCGTCCCAATTCCATGCTGGTCCCGGTTTCTGGACGTTCCGACCTCACGTCGCCCACCTGGCACCCCCACACCATCTTCTTGGAATGACAACGGTAAACATTACAGTATCTTCGTTCCGCTAAACTCGCGCTGACATCGCTCGACGCCGCCGTCTGGAAGGGAAGTCTCGTGATCAAGGTGATGGAGGGCGTCCGGGTCCTCGAGGTCGCACAGTTCACCTTCGTGCCCGCAGCAGGCGCGATCCTCGCGGATTGGGGCGCCGACGTCATCAAGGTCGAACACCCGGTACGCGGTGACACCCAACGTGGCTTCGTCAACATGGGCGGCTTCCAGCTCGACCCCAACCGTCATCCCCTCATTGAGCACCCCAACCGTGGCAAGCGCAGCGTCGGCATCGACGTGTCCACTCCCGAGGGGCAGGAGGTGCTCTACGAGATCGCCAAGACCGCCGATGTTTTCCTGACCAACTACATGCCCCAGGCGCGGCAGAAGAACAAGTTCGACGTCGAGCACATCCGCGCGGTCAACCCGAACATCATCTACGCACGTGGCAGCGCCTACGGCGACAAGGGCGACGAACGGCTGGTCGGCGGCTTCGACGGCACCGCGTTCTGGACCCGCAGTGGCGTCGGGCACGCGCTGACCCCTGAGGAGCTGGGAGGGGCGCTGCCGCAGGGCATTCCGGCCTTCGGCGATTCGATCGGCGGGATGAACATCGCCGGCGGGATCTCCGCGGCGCTGTTCCACCGCGAGCGCACCGGCGAGGCCGTCGAGGTCGACGTGTCGCTGCTGAGCACCGCGTGGTGGGCCGCGGGCGCCAGCGTGACACAGGGCATGGAGACCGGCGAGACGATGCGTTCGACGATGCCCGGCGCCACCGCGTCGGTGAACCCGTTCATGGCCAATTACCAGACCTCCGACGGCGGCACCATCAACCTGTGCATCGTCAGCCCGACCGGCTATATCCGCGACACGTTCGAACACCTCGGCCTGCCCGAACTGGCCGACGACCCGCGCTTCTGCGACGTGCTTCCGCTCATCGAGAACGCCGAGGCCGGTGTGCAACTCATCGCGGAGGCGATCGCCGCCAAGCCGTTCGAATACTGGCGCCAGCACCTCAAGTCCATGAAGGGTCAGTGGGCGCCGTTCCAGAGTCTGGTCGATCTGGCCAGCGACGAGCAGGCCATCGCCAACGACATGATCGTCGAGGTCGAGGCCGGCGACGGCGGCAAGCCGTTCAAAGTGGTTCGGGGACCGGTGCAGTTCAACCACGAGCCGCTGGAGACCACCCGCGCCCCGCAGGCTTCCGAGCACACCGAACTCGTGCTGATGGAGCTCGGCTTGGACTGGGACCGGATCGAGGCGCTCAAGGACAACGGCGCCATCGCCTGACGCGCTGCGCGTCAGAGCTTTTCGGGGACTGCCAGGGCTGGATCCACTTTGTCGAGGCGCACCGGCACCCCGGTCAACCAGGCCATCCCGGACAACGCCTCCACGTCGTCGGGGTCGCTGGAGGTCAGCTGGTTGACGTTGGAGCCGCCTGCGCGGTTGGCCAACCGCCACCCGCCGGTCCCCTTGTGACCCCAGCCGTGGGGCACCGCGATGACGCCGGGCACGATGTCCTTGGTCACGCACACCGGGACGCTGATCCGGCCGTACGGCGAACTGACCGTGACCTCGTCACCGTCGCTGATGTCCAGTTCGGCAGCGTCGTCGGCGTTGATCAGCCCGTGCTGGCCGCGATCACCGCGCATCAGCAACGGCGCGTTGTGCATCCACGAGTTCTCCGAACGGGTTTCGCGCATGCCGATCATCCGCAGCGGAAAGCCCTCGGGTTCTGTGCGGCTGGTCATCCCGGCGATCTCGGCGGCGATGTCGTCGTGTGCGAGCCGGATCCGGCGCTTCGGATAGCCGATCACCGAACCGAGGACACCGGTGGCCAGGTTTGCGTCGATGACCTTGCCGTGGGCGTATTCACCGGTGAGCCGGTCGAACGTCAGCCCGCTGCGTCGCAATCCGAAACGGTCGCCGCCCGCGCAGACCCGGATGATGCCGTCGGCGAACCTGCGAGGCGTGAACTCGATGCCGGCCCGGCGCAGCAACCGGTTGGCCGTGCCGAACATCGCGAACACCGTCGACTGTCCGGTCAGGCGCCCGATCAGGTCGGCGACGATCTGCCACTCCTGGCGCGCCTGCCCGGGCGGGTCGACGACGGCCTCGGTGGCCTGACGGAACGGCGTGGCCTGGAACATCTGGAAGGTCAGCGGGAAATCGTCGCGTTCGTACATCGTGGTGACCGGCAGGACGTAGTCGCAGTGCGCGGTGGTCTCGGTGAGGTAGAAATCCAGCGCCACCGACAACTCGACCGACTCCAGTGCTGATTCCAACTCGGGGCCGTTGGGCACCGACAACACCGGGTTGCCGGCGCTGATGAACATCGCCCGGATCTGGCGCTGCCCCGGGGTGAGCATCTCCTTGGCCATCAGCGCCGCCGGTTCGGAACCGATCACCGAGCGGAAACCGCCGATGCGCGAACGCCTGCGCCGGTAGGTGCGGCGCAGCACGGCACCCATCACGAGGTTCAGTAGCCGCTGACCGGGCAGTCCGAGGCTGCCGAACACCGAGCCGCCGGGTACGTCGAGGTTGCCGGCCACGAGGTTGACCACGTCGATCAGATACGAGGTCAGGGTGCCGTGGCGCCCGACGCAGGTGCCCAGTCGCCCGTAGATCGCCGCGCGCGGCGTCGCGGCGAGGTCTCGCGCCAGCGCGCGCACGACGTCGGGATCGATACCGGTGTGCCGCTGCGTCGTCTCGGGCGCAAAGGACGCCACCAGCGCGCGCAGCCAGCCCAGCCCGTCAGCCTGCGCGCCGATCCGCCGCGCGTCGACGAGGTTCTCGTCGAACATCACCTGCAGCAGCGACAGCAGCAGGTAGGCGTCGGTGTCCGGCACGATCCCGCACCATTCGAACGCCGCCGCCGTCTCGGTTCGGCGTGGATCGACCACCACCACCCGCCCGCCGCGTTTGACGACGTCGTTCATCCGGTCCTTGATCCGCGGCGCGGTCAGGAAACTGCCGTGAGACACAACCGGATTCGCGCCGATCACGACCAGAAGGCCGGTGCGGTTCAGGTCCGGTATCGGTACCGAGATCGGGGTGCCGTAGAGCAGCTGACTGGCCATCAGCCGGCTGTTGGTGTCCTGGGAGGAGGCCGTATAGAAGTGGGTGCCGCGGCCCAGGCCCTTGATGAACGCCAGGATCGACATCACGTGGGCGTAGCTGAACGCCCCCGGATTGCCCATGTACCAGCCGACCGCGCCCGGCCCGTGCTCGCCTACGATGCGCGAGAGCCGTTCAGCGATATCGGTCAGCGCTTCGTTCCAGCCGACCTGCTCGAAACCGGCGGGAGTGCGCCGCAGCGGCATGGTCACCCGGTCGGCATCGTTGACCACCTCGGTGAAGGCGATGCCTTTCTGGCAAGCGAATCCGGTGGACAACGGGTGGTCCCTGTCGGGTCGCAACGCGACGAGCCGACCGTCTTCGACGGTGGCGACCATGCCGCACAGCGGCTCACAGATGCGGCAGAACGTCACCTTGTGTTCGATGTTGGTGGTGGTGTCGGCCATGTCATCCACCTTTGCACGCACCGGTTGGGGATAGTGTCGAATCGGTGCGCTGGATTGTCGACGGGATGAACGTGGTCGGCTGCCGTCCTGACGGTTGGTGGCGCGACCGCCGCGCCGCGATGGGCGCACTGGTGGAATGCCTCGAACAGTGGGCAGTGCGCGAGAACGCCGACGTGACGGTCGTCTTCGAACGTCCCCCTTCGCCGCCCATCGAGTCACAGGCCCTCACCGTCACCCACGCTGCGGCGGCCGCGCCGAATTCGGCCGACGACGAGATCGTCCGGCTCGTCGTCGCCGATGCACATCCAGCCTCGCTGCGGGTCGCCACCTCCGACCGCGGCCTGGCCGAACGGGTACGTTCGGCGGGAGCCACCGTGTTCCCCGCCGAACGGCTGCGTGACATCATCGACCCGCGATGACCCTCACGCCAGGATCCGCACCGGGACATGCGAGTAGCCTGCGACGTTCTGCATGCTGACGCGACGGCAGCTCTCCCACTGCACGTCGTAGCGCGGCATCAGATCGAGCAGCTTGTCCAGCGCGATCAGGGCTTCCATCCGGGCCAGCGCGGCACCCAGGCAGCTGTGGATGCCGTAGCCGAATCCCAGGTTCTGCGCCTCGGTGCGATCGCGGTTGATG
This sequence comes from Mycolicibacterium poriferae, assembly GCF_010728325.1. Next base: position 2,432,156 of record NZ_AP022570.1, on the reverse strand, counting down.
TCGAAGGTGTCCGGTGCGGTCCACGCGTCGGGGTCGCGGTTGGCCGAGGCGCCCAGCAGGAACACCGGGGCACCGGCCGGGATGGTGACCCCGTGCAGCGTGACCTCGCGGGTCGACCGGCGGACGTTGTACTGCACTGGGGCGTCGTAGCGCAGCAGTTCGTCGACCGCCGCGGGGATCAGGGAGCGGTCGTCGAGCAGCTGTTGCCACTGCTCGGGATGGCGGGCGAAGGTGGCGATGGCCCCGCCCACCAGTTTGGTCACCGTCTCGGCGCCGGCACCGCCGAGCAGCGTCGCGAAGCCGGCGATCTCGGAGTCCCGCAGCCGGTCGGCTGCACCGTCGTCGCGGGTCACTTCGGCGGCGATCAGGGCGCTGATCATGTCTTCGCGCGGAGCTTCGCGGCGCTCCTGGATGAGTTGGTAGTACATCAGCCACATCTCGGCCATCGCCTGCTTGCCGGACTCCGAGATGTCGATCTGACCGGGTTCGCGGTGCAACGATTCGTCGATCCAGAGCCTGACCTGCTGGCGTCGCTCCTCTGGAACCCCCAGCATCTGGGTGATCACCTCCACCGGGAAGTACACCGAGAAGTCGGACACCACATCGAAACTGGGCCCGGCGGACGCTGCCGCGAGGAATCTGTCCACGGTGTCGGACACCATGTCGTGCCACGCGCTGATCGCGCGCGGCGTGAACACCTTGTTCACCAGGCTGCGCATGACCCGGTGTTCGGGCGGGTCGATCGAGATGATCATCTTGGCCGGAGCCTTCTGTCCGGTTCGCACCATCCCCAGATCGACGCCGTACGCCGACGAGTAGGTGGTGAAGTCCTTCAACCCGGCCGCCACATCGGCATGGCGGCTCAGCGCGTAGAAGTCGTACTCGGCGTTGTAGAACACCGGCGCCTGCGCCCGCAGCCGGGGATAGAACGCGTGCGGATCCCGGTAGAAATCCGCGGAGAACGGGTCGAATACCACGGCCTCCTGCTCGGTGTCGGCGACCATGCACCCACCTCCTGTAAGCCATCCGGTTGCGCTTTCGATAAAGCCTATCCTGCTGGTGGCCCCGCACGCGCGCAACACCGGACCACACGCGGGTGGAGCCCAGTTGTGGGCGTCGCCATCCGGCACGCCCAGTCCGTGGGTCGCCATCCAGCACGCCCAGTCCGTGGGTCGCCTCCGCGCGTTCTCATCCCGGGAGCGTTACCGTAAGATTTACCGTTGCATGATCTCCGATGACCGGTTCCACCGATCCGCCGCCCCGAAAGGACCCACCACGATGCATGATGTCGCGATCATCGGTGTCGGCCTGCACCCGTTCGGCCGGTTCGAGGGCAAATCCGCGATGGACATGGGGGTCGACGCGATCAGCGCCGCAGTGTCAGACGCGGGGATCACCTGGAACGACATCCAGTTCGGGGTGGGCGGCAGTTGGACGGTGGCCAATCCGGACGCCATCGTCGGCATGGTCGGATTGTCCGGCATCCCGTTCACCAACGTCTTCAACGCATGCGCGACCGCAGCCAGCGCCACCAAGGCCTGTGCGGACGGAATACGGCTGGGCGACTACGACATCGGCATCGCAGTCGGCATGGACAAACACCCCCGCGGCGCATTCACCGAGGATCCGTCGCTGGTCGGCATGCCGAGTTGGTACGCCGAGAACGGCCAGTACCTGACCACCCAGTTCTTCGGGATGAAGGCGAACCGCTACCTGCACCAACACGGCATCAGCCATCAGACGCTGGCCAAGGTGGTCACCAAGAACCTGCGCAACGGGGAGCGCAACCCCAACGCCTTCCGGCGCAAGCCGATGACCGAAGAGGCGGTGCTGAACTCACCGATGTTGAACTATCCGTTGACCCAGTACATGTTCTGCTCACCTGATGAAGGGGCGGCCGCAGTCATCATGTGCCGGGCCGACATCGCTCACCGCTACACCGACAAACCCGTCTTCGTGCGCGCCGTCGAGGTCCGTACCCGCAAATACGGTGCGTACGAGGTCAACACGACGTTCGCCCCGGTGGACGAAGACGTGGCGCCCACCGTGTACGCCGCCCGCGCAGCGTTCGAGAAGGCCGGAATCGAACCCTCTGACGTCGACGTGATCCAGTTACAGGACACCGATGCCGGCGCTGAGATCATCCACATGGCCGAAGCCGGGTTCTGCGCCGACGGCGACCAGGAGAAATTGCTCGCCGACGGCGCCACGGAGATCGGCGGGTCGATGCCCGTCAATACCGACGGCGGGCTGCTGGCCAACGGGGAACCGATCGGCGCCTCCGGACTGCGCCAGGTCCACGAGATCGTCCGGCAACTGCGCGGACAGGCCGGCGACCGCCAGATTCCCGGCGAGCCCAAGGTCGGTTTCGCCCAGCTCTATGGCGCACCCGGCACGGCGGGCGCGACCATCCTGAGCACATAGCAGCCCAGGTATTCGCGCCGAGCCAGCGGCGCAGTTCCCCACGCCCAACAAGCGGCCCAGTTCCTCACGCCGAGCGTGAGCTGAGTGCGAAAACACGCATGACTTTTCGCCGTCAGTTCACACTCGGCGCTCGAACTGGTGACATTGACCAAGCGACCGCTGTTGGCCACTCGGCGCTCGAACTGGTGACGATGACGAAGCGACCGCTGTTGGCCACTCGGCGCTCGAACTGGTGACATTGACCAAGCGCCGTACCGGACTGCCCGTGCGCGGCGGGATCCTCAGGACGCTTTCTTGGCCGCCGGCGCGGCGTAGGCAGGCTTGCCGAGGCCCAGCACGTACTGGGCGATCATGTTCCGGAACACCTCGAGCGTGCCGCCGTAGATGCCGACCAGCGGTGCGAACCGGTAGACGTACTCGGCCGCTCCGTCATCGGCGGCTCCGTCCGCACCGTCGGGAAGCGCCGAGGCGGCGCCCAGCAGGTCCATCAGATCTGGAGAGATGTCGCGCATCGTCTGTGCGAGGGCGACCCGGCCGAAGATGCTCGGCGCGGACAGCGCCGCCTCCATCCGGGCGACGCTGCGACCCAATCGGTAGGCCACCGCGCCGTCGTCGACCGCGCACCGTTGCGCGGCCTTGTCCACCGCGGCGGCCATGAACATCGCCTGATGCATCATGATCGACACATCCGCCAACCCGTCGTCGGCCGCGTCGACATCGCCGTGCTCGGCGTTGAGCGGCTCGCGCACCACGGTCCAGCCGTCGTTGACCGCGCCCAGCCGGTAGCGATCGTCGACCCGCACGTCGCTGTAATAGACGATGTTGGTGCGGTCTCCGTCCACGGTGCGGATGCCCTGGATCTCCACGCCCGGCGAGTCGAGCGGGACCAGGAACATGGTCAGGCTCTTGTGTTTCGGGGCGTCCGGGTCGGTGTTGGTGATCAGGAAGACGTATTGACAGTTGTGCGCGCCGGTGGTGAACATCTTCGAGCCATTGATGATCCAGCCGTCACCGTCGCGCACCGCGCGGGTCTTGCAGGTGGCGACGTCCGAGCCGCCCTCGGGTTCGGTGTAGCCCAGGCACATCCTGACGTGCCCGCTGTAGACCCGGGGCAGCACTTCCGCCCTGAGCTCTGGCGAGGCGAACTTCTCCACAGACCGGGCGATCATCGCCGTCGTGCCGGAGGTCACCCACGGCACGTGGGCGCGGCGCTTCTCCAGCTCCCAGATCCGGCGCTGCACCCTGGTGAACGCCCTGTCCGAGTCCGGCTTCCATTCCCGTTCCAGATAGCCGGCCGCACCGAGCGCCAGATGCACGCCCTCGTCGAAGTTGTCACCGGTCTCGCGGTCGCGCCGAATGACGTCCTCGGTGACGATCTCGCTCAGAAACGCGCGGACGTCGTCCTGGAACTTGCGGTCGTCGTCGGACAATTGCACTCGGGAGAAATCCATTGCTCAGCTCCGTCCTTCCCGCTCGGCGACGATCGTGGCGATGTACTTCGCGGTGGCCGCGGGATCGCCGCCGGCGACAGCCCAGCCCCGGGCGCGCACCAGGTAGGCCGTTGCAGCGGCCTCGGCGGACACCCCCAGTCCGCCCTGCACGTGCACGGCCATGGTCGCCGCCTTGGCCGCCTCCTCGGCCATGAACACGAATGTCGACGGCGCCAACTCGCGGCGCTCCTCGGGCTCGTTGTCCAGGAACCAGGCTGCGCGCCGGGCGAGGTTTCGCCCGCCCTGCACCGTGATCGCGATGTTGGCCAACGGATGCGAGATGGCTTGCAGCGACGAGATCGGCACGCCCAGGGTGTAGCGCGTCTTGGCGAACTCCGCGGCGATGGTCATCGTCTCCTCGACCAGCCCGACCAGCGCCGCACCGGTGAGCAATCGCCATTCGTCCAGCGCGCGCTGATATTCGGCGAGCGCTTCGGGTCCGCCGGCCAGCACGGTACGACTGTCGGCGGTGGCCGGGTCGACCCACCCCATCGGAAGCTTGCCGATGTTGTCCACGTGGGCCGGCCGAGAGGCGAAGCTCAGGGCGACGATCTCGGTCCCGTCTCGGACGAGCACCTGTTCAGCGACCGAACCGGCGGGGATCAGCCGCCTGCCCGTCGCGGCGTCCTGCTGCGGGTCCAGGGCAACCAGTTTCGTGCCGTCGACCACGTCGGCCTCCACGGCGCCGAGCCGGGCCAGCAGCCGTTCGGCGCAGACGTGGTCGATCCAGGGCACCGGGGCCAGCGATCGCCCGATCTCCTCGGCCACCAACGTCAGATCCACCAGCGTCGCACCATCGCCCCCGGCCGACTCCGGCACCGCCATGGTCGTTGCGCCCATGGCGCACAGCCGCTCCCACAGATTCTTGTCGAAGCCCGATTCCTCGGCCGCACGCACGGTCTCGATCGGGCACCGGGTGGCGAAGAAATCCTTGTAGGCCGCCTGCAGTGCCTGATGGTCTTCGGACAGGCTGTAGTCGAGCCTGCGGAGTTCGTAGCGGTCCATACTCAATCGGTCTCCTGTCCGAAGAAGAAACTCTCGGCGTTGTTGAACAGATAGTTGTCCAGGACGTCGGGCGGCAGCTCGAGTGCGAGCGCCTCGGGTACGACGCGGCTCTGCCGCAACACCGGCCAGTCGGAGGCGAAGATCACCTTGGTCTTGCCGCGGGTGCGCATGTAGTGCAACAGGCTTTCCGGCAGCCGCTTGGGTGACCATGCGGAGGTCATGATGCGCAGGTTGGCGTACTTGATCAGCAACCGGATCGCGATGTCCCACCAGGGATCGGCCCCGTGGATCATGCACAACTTGAGCTCGGGAAAGCGCACACACACGCGGTCCAGGTGGATCGGGTTCTGCACCTCTCCGGGGATCGGCGGCCCGGGGATCCCGGTGTTGACGCACAGCGGCAGCCCGAGCTCGGCACATTTGGCGTAGAGCGGGTAGTAGACCGCGTCACTGGGCGGATACATGCCGTCGCCCCAGAAGCTCGGCCCGACCGCGGCGTAGGCGACGGGCAGATCCCTGCGCACCGCTGCCAGTTCGGCCAGCGCCGGCACCGGGCGCAGCAGGTTGACCCCACCGATGGCGAGCGCGAACCGGTCGGGACGCTCCTCGGCGAACTTGCGCGCGGTCACCGACGGCTTGACCAGGTTGTCCATCAGGATCGCCTTGGTCACGCCGTTTTCGTCCATCTCGTCGAGCAGGGCGGGCAGCTCGACCTGCTCGTAGAGTGACTGGGGCCCCTTGAAGTAGTCGTCGCGCACCTTGAGCATGAACTCGGGTTGCTTGGCGGTCTCGCCGAAGTGGACGTTGACCAGGCAGTCGATCACTTTCGGGCTGACCCTCGGGGGTGCCTGTCCGGTCACGGCGCCGCCACCGTGTTCGCTTCGGCGGCAAGGGATTTCGCCCATCGATAATCTGCCTTACCATTGCCGAGCCTGCGTACCTCGTCGACGACGATGAACTCCTTGGGCGTCTTGAACCGCGCCAAGACCGCGGTGCAGGCAGCGTGCAGGTCATCACCCGACACCGTGATACCGGGTCGGGTCGCGACCAGCGCCACGATCTCCTGGCCCCAGCGGTCGCTGTCGCGTCCGACGACCACGGCATCGGCCACGCCGGGGTGGGCGCGCAGCACAGCCTCGACCTCCTCGACGAACACCTTCTCGCCGCCGGTGTTGACCACCAACGAGTCCCTGCCGTACAACCGCAGCGTCCCGTCGGCCTCCAAGCTGGCCCGGTCGCCGGACACCACCACCCGCTGCCCCTGAACCACCGGAAACGTCGCGCGGGTCGCATCGGGGTCGTCGAAGTAGCCCAGCGGAATTCGCCCCTGGCGCACCACCCAGCCGATCTCCGGGTCGCCCGGCTCGACGAATCTGGTCAGATCCGCCGACACCACGGTCCCACCTTCGCGCAGATCGAACGTCTCGCGGCTGGACCCCTTCTGGTTGTGCCCGAACCCCATGTTGCCGGTTTCCGACGACCCGTAACCGTTGATGATCGTCACCTGCGGAAGCTTCTCCAACAACGCCTGAACGTGTTTGGGATTCGTTGCGGCGCCGCCGGTTCCGATGGCATAGAGCGTGGAAAGATCGTAGCTCGCGCGGTGCAGCTCCTCGATCAACGGAGCAGCATAGGCGTCGCCGACCATGGTCATCAGCCCGACTTTCTCCCGTTCAGCGGTCCGCAACACTGCCTTCGGGTCGAATTTCGAGCGGTCGTCGTAGATCACCACCGACAGACCCGCCAACGCCCCGGAGAACACCGTCCACAGCCCGGCGGCGTGCATCAGCGGGGACACCGCGAACCAGGCCGGGCCCAGGTTGTTGCGCACCTTGTCGTGGATCTCGCCGGCGCACGCGTGATCGGCGCCGACCATGGAGGACACGTAGGTGTCGCTCTGTCGCCACAGCACCCCTTTGGGCCGGCCGGTGGTGCCGCCGGTGCAGTACATCATCAGGTCGTCGGGCGACCCCGCGATCCGGCTGTCCGGGTCGCCCGCGGCGATCGCGTCGTCGAGATCCACCGAACCGGGTAGGGCCGGGTGGTCGCTGCCGTCTTCGACGGCGATCATCAGGTCCACGCCGGCCGGGGGCAGCACCTCGGCGAACTTGGCGCCCAGCGCGCGGTGATAGACCACCGCCCGCGGCTTCACGTAGTCGAGGAGTTCTGCCACCTCACGCGGGGTGTAGTGGTGGTTGACATTGACCGGCACGCAGCGGGCTTTCAGGGCCCCGATCACCATCTCCGGGTAGCGATCGTTGTACATGATCAACGCGACCCGATCCTGGCCGCACTGCCAGCCGTCGAGCTGGTCACGATCGCAGTGAACGCCGAAATCGCGCTCCGCCAGGAAATTCGCGAAGCGGCGGGTACGCTCTGCCATCTCGGCGTAGGTGGTCGTGCGCTCGCCGCACACCGTCATGGGCCGGTCTCCGACGACCTCGGCGATGGTGTCGACGACGTCACCGATAGTCCACTCCCCCATGATTATTCGCTCCTCACGTGTGCGGGCCAGCTCCGATGACTGCTATGTGGTGACCAGAGCGTCTTTGCCCAGCAGCGTCAGCGCGTTGTCGCGCATCACCTTCCGGGTGTCCTCGGCGCTGAACTCGGGGAACTGCGGAATATCGGCGGTGAACGTCATCGGGTCGGCCAGGCCCTCACCGTGCGGCCAGTCGGAGCCGAACAGGATCTTGTCCACCCCGATCGTCTCGGCGAGCAGCTTCACGTCGTCCTCGTAGTACGGCGCGATCCACACGTTGTTGCGCAGCTGCTCGACCGGGTCCTCCTTGTAGTGATGGGGCGCGGTGTTGGCGGACTTCTTCAGCCGCTTGATCAGGCGGTAGACGAAGTAGGACCCGTTCTCGATGCTGGCCACCTTCAGCTTCGGATGCCGGGTGAACACCTGGTGGACGATCATCGAGGCCATGCTGTCGTGGATGGCACGGTCGTCGAGCAGGACCTGATCGAGCGGGTCCTTCTTGCCGAACCCCTCGAAGGTGGCCTTGCCGCCCCACAGCGCCGCGATGGCCAGGTAGCCGCTGTCGGAGAGGTGGAAGACCACCGGCACGCCGGCCTCGGCGAGCCTGGCCCACACCGGATCGTGCACCGGGTCGCCCAGTGAGCGCGGCTTGACCACACCGGGAACCGGCGCGGGGCGCACACAGACGATCTTGGCGCCGCGGCTGAGCACGAACTCGACCTCGTCGACGGCTTTGTCGGGGTCGGCCAGCGAGATGATCGGCGCCGACAGGAAGCGGTGGTCGGGACGGTCGAAGCCCCAGTCCTCGTCGAGCCACAGGTTGAACGCGTGCACCGAGGCCATGGTCGCCTCGATGTCGTGCTTCAGCGCCTCTTCCACCCCGCACGCGAACGTCGGCAACATGAACACCGTCTCGAGGTTCTGGTTGTCGAGGATCTTCACCCGGGCGTCGCGGTTCTGGTATTCGGGATGATCGGAGAGGCGGTCGACCTTCATCAGCGATGCCGGATCGACGCCTTCGGGAATCTCGCCACGGAAGAGCAGATCCAGACATCCCGGTTCGATGATCGGATCGAACGTCGGGTTGGGGATGAAGTGGTTGACGACCCCACCCATCACGGCGAAGGTGCGCTTGCCCTCGGTGAGCATCTGCACACCACGGCGCTTCATTTCCTTGGGCAGATGCCGGGTCAGTGCGTCGATGGGTTCGTAGTAGTGGTTGTCCACGTCGATCGCGCGGTAGTCCAATGGCTGTACCTGAGCTGTCGTCATGGCTTGTCCTCCTCCAACGGCGGGAAGTTCGGCGGTCGCTTCTCGAAGAATGCGGTGATGCCCTCGATGAAGTCGGGGCGCTGCATCGATTCGTGCATGAGCTTCTCGGCCTGCGCGCTGGTGGCGACCATGTCGCGCAGCGCGTCGTCGTAGACCTGGCGTTTGATGACCGCCAGCGCGCTGGGTGCACAGTTGCGCGCCATGTCGTCGGCATAGGACAGCACCCGCGCCAGCAGCTCGTCGGGGGCCACGACCTCCTTGACCAGGCCCAGTTCGAGTGCCTCCTCGGCGTAGAAGGTGCGGCCTGTCAGCAGCAGATCCAGTGCGGCACCCCAGCCGACCAGACGGGGCAGGATCCAGGAGATGCCGTATTCGGCGATCAGCCCGCGGCGGGCGAACGCCGTGGTGAACTTGGCCCCCGCCGCGGCGAAGCGGATGTCACACATCAGCGCCTGGGTCAGCCCGATCCCGGCGCACGCGCCGTTGATCGCCGCGATGATCGGCTTGTTCACCCCGGTGACGAAATACGGATGCCGCTCGCCGACCAACTGCGTGACGTCGGTGTCTCCCGCCGACTCACTCGCCCCGCCGATGGCGTCGAGGTCGCCCATGTCGGCTCCCGCGCAGAACGCCCGTCCGTTACCGGTCACGACGATCACCCGCACCTCGGGATCGGCCTCGGCGCGATCCATGCAGCGGTAGAACGCGCCGGCCAGCCCGCCGCCCCAGGCGTTCATCCGCTCCGGACGGTTGAGCGTCACCACGGCCACGCCGCTGTCGCGCTGCTCGAACAAGACCGGGGCCGCCGTGTCGGGAACGGTCACCGCGACTGCCTCATCGACTGGTCAGCTCCTCGCACTTCAGCCTTGGTATTTGCTCATACTGTACACCTATCGGTACTGCCCTCCGCAAGGCGGCTTCGGGCCCCCAGGTCATCCCTCGACCAGGCCGAAACGCCGGTAGGCCTGCCGGATCTGCGTTTTGGCGGACTCAGGCAGAACCGCCTGCGGCGGACGCGATTCCGGGTAGGAGCCGATCGGCAGCCCCAGCACCGACGCGGCGTATTTGAACGCGCCACCCCAGTGGGTGAAGTAGTCGGGCCGACCCGGATGGCAGGTGTACCAGGATCCCCGGTCCGCCTCGAACCGGTCCATGCCGCTGACCCGCGCGTAGTCCATGGCCTCGATCAGCTTGCCGTCCCAGATCAGGCTCCAGTACTCGGTGAAGACCCGCCGCTGCGGCGTCTCCATCAGGTATCCGGCGGTACCCAGTTGTGCGGCGCAGACGATGCCCTCACGCAGCCAGCCCGCCCGGTAGACGGTGGTGTCGCACTCCCAGATCAGCAGATCTGGGGCCAGTTCGTGCAACCGCCGGCTGTTGGCGGGCCGGAAGGCACCCTCCTTGGATGCGCAGACCGCCGGGATCTCGGCGGCGATGCGGGCACTCTCGGCCGCGGTCAGAACGTATCCCGACGACGGTGAATTGAACATGCCCAGCGCGATGTCGGTCCGATCGGCGATGTAGCGGAAGAAGTTCAGCACACCCTCACCGCCGTGGGTCTCCATCATCGGCGTTTGCAGGTAGACAATGTCGGCGCCGGCCGCCTCGGCGTGGCGGGTCAGCTCGAGGCAGTCCTTGGCCGCCGTCGCGGCGGTGCAGGACTGCACCACCACCTCGGGGTTGATCGCGCGCGCCTCCTCGATCGCCACCTCGAGCAGACGCTTGCGCTCCTCGATGGTCAACGACCAGAACTCGGCGATACCGCTTGTACACCAGAGCATTTCGTGGCCCAGATCGCCGACGCAGTAGCGGACCAGATGCCGGTAGGCGGCCCAGTCGATGTCGTCGCCGTCCGGCCCGCAGAACGGCGTGTAGAGCGAGTCGCCGATTCCGCGCAGCGCGACCCGTGCCCAGTCCCGGGCCTGTGCAGCTGTGGCCATCCGCCGCTCCTCGCTATCAGGTGAAGTCGCTACCGCCGTCGACGTTGACGTTGGCGCCGGTCATGTACGAATTGCGCCGCGAGGCCAGGAAAGCCGCCACCGGCCCGATCTCGTCGGGCAGACCGGCCCGCGGCAGATGCGCGGGGTGACCGAAGTGTTCGTCGATCGCCGACATCAGCGCATAGGGGTCGGCGCCGTCCACCCCGACGGTCTCAGCCCAGCTCAGCAGCGCCTCGGAGGCGATGCTGCCCGGCGAGACCACGTTCACCATGATCTCGTCGGCGGCCAGCAGTAGCGACAGGTTCTTCGAAATGCTGTTGACCATGGATTTCGCCGCGGTATACGCGGGCAGCATCACGCTCTGCCGCTGCGTCGAATGGGCCGAGAAGTTCACGATCCGGGCCCAATCCGCGTTGCGCAGCAGGGGCAGAGCCGCACGCACGCAGCGCACCATGCCCATCGCGCCGTCGTCGACCGCGGCCAGCCACTGATCGTCGGTGAGCTGCTCGAACGTGCCCGCGGCACCTGGCCCGACGGTGTTGACAAGAACGTTGAGCTGCCCGCCCCACCGCTCACCGATCCCGGCGAACAGCGCATCCACCTGCGCCTGGTCGGCGATGTCGGCGACCAGCCCGACAGCGTCGGGACTACCGCACTCGGTGAGCGCGTCGGCGGCCTCGGTCAGCACATCGGCCGACCGGCCGATGACGGCTATGCGTGCGCCGTCCTCGGCGAGGCAGCGCGCGGTGGCCAACCCCATACCGCGGCCGCCGCCCACGACGACGGCGGTCGCATCGGCGAAACCGAGGTCCATTGCGGTCCGTCCGGCCCCGTCAGGTGCCCGTCCAGTTCGGCTTGCGCTTCTCCGCGAACGCAGTGGCCCCTTCCATCGCATCCTTGGACGAGAACACCGGGAAGACCAGTTCGCCCTGCTTCTTCCACATCTCGGCTTCGGTCCAGTCCGCCGACTTGGTCATGACCTCCTTGGTCACCGCGACCGCCAGCGGCCCGTTGGCGGTGATGCGCTCGGCCAGGGCCAGCGCGCCGGCCAGCGCCTCACCGGGTTCGGTCAGCACGTTGACGAAGCCCCACGCCGAAGCCTCTTCGGCGGTGAAGCTGTCACCGGTCAGCGCGAGCTCGAGCGCCTTCTGATACGGGATGCGCTTCTGCAACCGCAGCAGGCCGCCGCCGGCGGCGACCAGACCGCGCTTGACCTCGGGAATGCCGAACTTCGCGTTCTTGGCCGCCACGATGAGGTCGGTGGCCAGCACGATCTCGGTGCCGCCGGCCAGCGCGTATCCCTCCACGGCGGCGATCAGCGGTTTGCGCGGCGGACGCTCGGTGAAGCCGATTCCACGTCCCTCGATCGCGGGGACCTCGCCGGCCATGAACGCCTTGAGGTCCATCCCCGCGCAGAAGTTGCCGCCTGCGCCGGTGATGATCGCCACCGACAGTTCGGGCGTGTCGTCGAGCTCGTCCACCGCATCGGCCAAGCCTTGCGCCACTGCAAGATTGAAGGCGTTGCGGGCTTCCGGCCGGTTGATCGTGATGATCAGCGTCCGTCCTTGACGCTCGAGCAGAACCTCGTCTGACACGAATGCCCCTTTCGCCTGCGCCACACTGGGCGGGCAGGATATCGCCCGGTATCGCTGGAAAAGCTTACTATAGGACTTACAGTAAAAGGGTGGATCACAGGTGGTCGTTCCCGTCCCGATGCCTGCCGGTAAGGTCGCGGATACGGCGGCGTAGCAACGTGAACGCAAAGGCGCAGTTCAGGGTACTCGCTGTTGACTCACTCTCGACAACCATCCCAACGCTGCCTCATTGATCTCGCGCGCGCAGCAACGAAGTGACGGAGGTGCCCAGTGGCAAAGCAGGCGACCGCGCAGAAACGCCAGCGGCGCGAGCGCGGCTCCATCAATCCCGACGACATCATCAAGGGCGCATTCGAACTCGCTGAGCAGGTCGGCATCGACAACGTGAGCATGCCCTTGCTGGGCAAGCATCTCGGTGTCGGCGTCACCAGCATCTATTGGTACTTCCGCAAGAAGGACGATCTGCTCAACGCCATGACCGACCGCGCATTGCGTCGGTATGCCTTCGCCACCCCGTACGTCGAGGCCAAGGACTGGCGCGAAACGCTGGCCAACCACGCGCGCTCGATGCGCGAGACCTTCAACGGCAACCCGATCCTGTGCGATCTGATCCTGATCCGTTCGGCGCTGAGCCCCCGGGCCGCCGAGGTGGGTGTGCAGGAAGTGGAGAAGGCGATCAACAGCCTCGTCGAGGCCGGACTCTCACCCGAGCAGGCCTTCGACACCTACTCGGCGATGTCGGCGCACGTCCGGGGGTCGGTGGTGCTGCAGCGGCTGCGCGAGAAGAACCTCGCGGCCGACGACAGCGCGGGTGAGCTCGACGACTCGGTCGACCCGAACGCCACACCGTTGCTGGCGACCATCATCCGGACCGGACATCATCTCAGCGCCTCCGACGACCGCAATTTCGAGTTCGGGCTCGAATGCATTCTCGATCACGCCGGCCGACTGCTCGAGGCGAACACCAAGCCGGCTCGCAAGGCCGCCAAGCCTGCCCCGGCCCGCGGCAAGGCCACCACCCGTAGCTAGCGACCCCCACACCGAAATGCCATTCCAGCAGGTCCGCTCTCGGACTTTCGGCGCCGGAATGCCGTCTCGCCAAACGCTGTCGGCCGGCCCTCAGACCTCGACGATGACGGCGCCGCCCTGCCCGCCGCCGGCGCACATGGCCGCCATGCCGATTCCGCCGCCGCGACGCTGCAGCTCGTAGACCAGCGTGGTGACCATCCGGGCCCCGGAGGCGGCGATCGGGTGGCCGAGACTGCAGCCGCTGCCGGAGAAGTTCACCAGCTCCTCGTCGAGGCCGTACTCCTTGCAGGCCGCGATCGGCACCGAGGCGAACGCTTCGTTGATCTCCCACAGCGCGATGTCCGACGGCGTGAGCCCGGCCCGATCGAGCACCTTGCCGATGACCTTCACCGCACCCAGCCCGGTGTCGCGGGGAGGTACCCCGGCCGCACCCCAGGCCCGGACGGTGGCCATCACGTTCAGCCCGTTGGCGGCCGCGTAGTCGCGCTCGACGACTGCGACGCCGGCCGCTGCGTCGTTGGTCCCGCTGGCGTTGCCCGCGGTGATCGAGAAGCCCTCGATCTCGGGATGCAGCACCTTGAGCCCGGCCAGCTTCTCCACTGTGGTGTCGCGGCGCGGTTGCTCGTCGACGCTGAAGTCGACGACCGATCCGTCGAACTGGGTGATCTTCAGAGGCACGATCTCGTCGGCGAACTTGCCCGCATCCATCGCCGCGATGGCGCGGTGGTGCGAGCGCACCGCCCAGGCGTCCATCTCTTCGCGGGTGATGCCGTAGGACTGGGCGGTGTTCCAGCCCACCGTGATCGACATGTCCTTGGCGGGGGCGTCGGGGGTTTCGACGTGGGTGGGCGGCATCCACCGCTCCTCGAACTTCAGCTCGGGACCGGGGATGCGCCAGTTGGTCAGCGGGGTCATCGACAACGACTGCACTCCGCCGGCGATCAGCACCCGCTCCATGCCGGAGCCGATCTGGGCCGAGGCGTTGCCGATCGCGGTCAGGCTGCCGGCGCAGTGCCGGTTGACCGACTGGCCGGGAATATCCGTCAGGCCGGTGGCGTCGGCCGCGTAGCGCGCCAGATCTCCACCGCCGTAATGGGATTCGGCGAAGATGATGTCATCGATCTCGGCTGGGTCCACTCCCGAGCGGCGCACCACCTCGGGCAGCACTGTGGTGATCAGGGTCTCCGGCGCAGTGTTGACCAGCGCGCCCTTGAAAGACCGGCCGATGGCCGTCCTGGCAGCACCGACGATGACGGGTGTAGGCATATCTCGACCTCGGTTTCAGCGGAAGCGAACGTTACAAAACTAACAGATACTGTAGCGCGGGCAGTAGGGTGTAACCGCTCACTCGGCTGTCTGGACTGGTTCCGGGTCCGGTTCGGGGACGAAAAAGTGCTCGTCGCGCAGCCGGAACGCCTCCTTGGTGCCGTGCTCGGCACGGGTCTTGACGAAGTTGAACTCCCCCGGCGCGAACTGCAGGTTCGTGCCGTAGGCGTGGAACAGGTAGCTGGCCACCTCTTCGCCCTGGTAGGCCTGGCTCTGCTCGACAAGCCGGAACGCCTCCTTGGCGATGACGACCCCGTCGGCCGGCATCTTCGCCGCCTTCTCGGCCCAGTACCGCGCCCGCGCCTGCACCGCGCCCGGATCGCAGGTCTCGGTGAAGACCCCCAGGTGCTCGACCTCGCCGGCAGTGATGATGTCGCCGGTGAGCAGCAGGCGGCGGGCCAGCACCGGACCCAGGCGATGGAAGAACATGTGCAGGCTGCCCAGCGCCGGGCCGAGGAAGCGGGTGGCCGGCATGCCGATCCGGGTGGCGCGTCCGATCACCGAGATGTCGGTCATCAGCGCCATCTCGAAGCCGCCGCCCAGCGCGTAGCCGTTGATCTCGCCGACCGTCACCTTCGGAAAGCCCATCAGGTTGTGATAGAAGCCGAACGACCGGCGGTCGACGGTGAGCCGGCGCCGCTGGCTGGGACGCGACCTGCGGGCCTCGGCGGGTGTGTCGGCGCTCGTGGAGCCGTACCAGCCGTAGGCGTTGTTCATGTCGGCGCCGGTGCTGAACACCCCCTCCGCGCCGCGCAGCAGCACGACGGTGAGGTCGTCGTCGTCGGCCACCTCGTCGAGGTAGCGGGCCAGCAACTCGCGCATGGACGCGTCGTAGGAGTTGCGTTGCGCGGGGTTGTTCAGCGTGATCGTCGCGATGCGGGTGTCGCGGTCGGCCTCGAAGAGCACGCGGTCGTCGGCGGTGGTGGTCATCGGATCCTCTGTTCAGTCGCGGTTCGAGATCAACTTGGCTTCGATGGTCTTGTCCGCACCGGCCGCCAGCGTGTTGCGCCGGGCGGCGGCCAGGTGCGCGGCGGCCAGCCGCTGGGCGCGGGCGGTGTTGCCGTCGGCGATCGCGTCGAGCAACCGGTGGTGATCGCGCAATGCGGCGCGCATCGTCGTGGGGTTCATCGGGTCGTCGGGATGGTGTTCGTCGCTCCACACGGCCGATTCGTGCGCCGACCAGATCAGCTCCAGCGCGCCGATGAGCAGGATCATCGGCTCGTTGCCGCACCGTGAGACGAGCTCTTCGTGAAACCGGCGGGCATTGGGGACGTAGCGCGCCAGGGTGTCGAACTGCTCGGACTGCGCGTCGATGGCCGCCCGCAGATACGGCACCACCTCGGTCATGCGGTCGGCGCGGGCCGCGCACAAACCGGCGCAGATCGGCTCCAGATGCAGCAGCGCCTCGCTGACGTCGCCGGGCGTCGCCGCGCGGGTCTGCAGCACCATGCTGATCATCTGGGCGGTGCGCTCGGCCGACGGCAGATGCACCACCGCCCCACCGACGTTGCCGCGCCGGACCGAGATCAGCCCGTCGGACTCCAGGATGTGGATGGCTTCGCGCACCGCCGGAGGGCTGACGCCGAACTCGGCGAACAGGGCCTCCTGCGACGGCAGGACGTCACCCTCGGCCAGCCGGCCGGTCAGGATGTCGTCGCGCAGCCGAGAAGCCACGAGTTCTGCCACCCGGGGCTGGCGAATGCGCTGCACTGACACTGTTCCGCAGACGGCCTTTCCTTGCTAAGTTGTACAGGATAGTAATCGAACTACCAACGGTATGGCTATCTGTATAGGCCGCCGGGCGCGGAGAGGACGGCAGCCGGTGCGTGACGACGCCGACGCGGGCGCGGTGCGCCAGAGCCGCAACGGTTCGGTCCTGCGGATCACCCTGGACCGACCGACGAGACGTAACTCGCTGAGCCACAACATGATCGACGACCTTGTCGCCATCATGACCGCCGCCGCCACCGACGACTCGTTGCGCGCGGTGTGCCTGACCGGGGCCGGCGGCGACTTCTGCGCCGGCGCCGACTGGGTGGCCACCAACAGCGAGGGACGCCGCCCCAGGACCGGCGACCTCACCCGCCGTATCCCGCACACCGCCAACCGACTCGTCGAGCTCGTCGCGACCATTCAGCTTCCGGTGGTGTGCAGGCTGCGCGGCTGGGCGGTCGGCCTGGGCGCCAACCTGGCCCTGGCCGCCGACTTCACCGTGGCCGACGCCGATGCCACGTTGTGGGAACCCTTCGTCGACCGCGGCTTCAGCCCGGACTCCGGGGCGACCTGGCTGCTTCCGCGGCTGGCCGGGGTGAGCCGGGCCAAACGCATGCTGCTGCTGGGCGAGAAGGTCACCGGATCCGAGGCGGCGCAGTGGGGACTGATCCACGACGCCGTCGCCGACGACGAGCTCGACACCGCCACCGACGAGCTGCTCGAGCGGCTGGCCTCGGGACCCACGGTGGCGATCGGGCTGGCCAAGCAGGCCATCAACTACGGCCTGCACGCCACGCTGGGCCAGTCGATGGCCCATGAATTGGCCAGCCTCGAACTATCTTGTCGGACCGCTGATTTCAAAGAGGGTCTGGCCGCTTTCCGAGACCGGCGCACGCCGGACTTCCACGGCAGATGAGCGAAGGACACCACGTGGGCACACCCGGCAACCGCGACACCATCACCTACGAGGTGACGGGTCACACCGCGACCATCACGCTGAATCGCCCGGAGGCGCTCAACGCGTTGTCGCCGAAAATGATTACCGAACTGCGGGCCGCCTACGACGAGGCCGAGAACGACGACGACGTCTGGTTGATGATCGTCACCGGCAACGGCCGCGCGTTCTGCACCGGAGCCGACGTCACGGAGATCCCCGAGGACGGCAGGGTCATCTACGAGCGGCCCTATCTGTCCACCTACGACCAGTGGGAGGCCCCACAGGAGGGCACTCCCCCGTTTCGCCGGATGGCCAAACCGGTGCTGGCGGCGATCAACGGCATCTGCTGCGGCGCCGGACTGGACTGGGTGACCACCGGTGACATCGTGATCGCGTCGGACAAGGCGACGTTCTTCGACCCCCACGTCAGCATCGGGTTGGTGGCCGCCCGGGAGATGGTGCGGCTGGCGCGGGCGCTGCCCCGCTCGGTGGCGCTGCGGATGGCGCTGACGGGCAAGCACGAGCGGATGAGTGCGCAGCGTGCCTACGAGCTCGGGATGGTCACCGAGGTGGTCGAACACGAGCGGCTGCTCGAGCGGGCCCACGAGATCGCCGACATCGTCAACTCGAACGCCCCCCTGGCCGTGCGCGGCACCCGGCTGGCCATCCACAAGACGCTGGACCTGCCGCTGCTGGAGGGCGAGATTCTCGCCGAGACATTCCGCGAACGGGTGGTGCGCACCGAGGACGCCCAGGAGGGGCCACTGGCGTTCGTGGAGAAGCGCACCCCGAACTGGCAGTGCCGGTAAGGGTTCACCGATGGAGGACTTCGAAACCGTTCTGCTCGACCTGGACCATCGAGACCGGGTCGCGACGGTCACCCTGAACCGCCCGGAGGCGCTGAACTCGTTCAACCGCCGGATGTGCGAGGAGATGCGGCAGGTCTGGCACCTGATCAAAGACGACGAGGCGATCAACGCGGTGGTGCTGCGCGCCGCGGGCGAGCGCGCGTTCTCGGCGGGCCTGGATGTCAAGTCCAGTTACGGGCAGCCCGACATCGTCTGGAACCACGAGGATCCTGGTGAGCTGCTCAGTCCGAAGTGGCAGAAGATGTGGAAGCCGGTGGTTTGCGCGGTGCAGGGCATGTGTACCGCGGGCGCGCTGTATTTCGTCAACGAGGCCGACGTGGTGATCTGCTCCGACGGGGCGACGTTCTTCGACTCCCACGTCAGCGCCGGCCTGGTCTCGGCGCTGGAGCCGGTCGGGCTGATGCGCCGCGTCGGGCTGGGCGACACGCTGCGGATGGCGTTGATGGGCAACGACGAGCGGGTCGGCGCACAGACCGCGCTGCGCATCGGGCTGGTCACCGAAGTGGTCGGCGAACAACAACTCTGGGACCGTGCCCACGACATCGCGGCGTGCATCGCCGCCAAGCCGCCGACCGCCACCCAGGGCACCGTCAAGGCGATCTGGGAATCTCTCGACAAGCCCTACCGGGCGGCGATGGACCAGGGCTTGATCTACACCCGGCTGGGCAATCCGATCGCCAAGGCCGAACTCGCCGAGCGGCCCGTCCCGAAGACGAAACCCCGGATCCGCTGATGAGCCACCCCCTGTCGCGACGTATCGACGCGGTGCTCGACCTCGACCCCGCCGCGCGGGCGCTCGAGTTCGACGGCACCTGGCACACCTTCGCCGAGGTGGCCACCCTGGCCCGCAGGGTGGCGGCGCTGGCCGGCCGGGCCCGGGTCGGGATCATGCTGCGCAACGAGCCCGCCCACGTCGCAGCCCTGCTCGGGGTGCTCTCTGCGGGAGGCACCGTGGTGGTGATCAACCCGGGTCGCGGCGACGACCGGACCCGCGCGGACATCGAGGCGTTGCGGCTGCCGGTGCTCGTCGGTCTGGCCGGCGACCTGACCGCGCTGGCCGGCGAGTCCGACGCGACCAGGATTGCGATCAGCGATCTGCGGACCCCACCCTCGGTCAGCGAAGGCACCGCGTCCGACGACCCCGGCCGGCCCGGCGTCGCGGTGCGGATGCTGACCAGCGGAACCACCGGGCCGCCCAAACGGGTCGACCTGACCTACGACATGTTGGCCCGCAGCGTCATCGGCGCCGATCCCGAGCAGGCCGCCGCACCGACGCGGGTGCGAAGCGGCATCGCCATCGTCAACTCTCCGCTGGTCCACGTCGGCGGGGTGTTCCGGGTACTGCTGTGCATCGCCGAAGCGCGACCGTTCGTGCTGCTGCGCCGGTTCGACCTGGACCTGTGGGCGCGCGCGGTGCGCGAGTACCGGCCCCGCGCGGTGTCGCTGGTCCCCGCCGCACTGCGGATGGTATTGCACTCGGATCTGACCCGCGCCGACCTCGCAGGGGTCAGCGCGGTCACCTCCGGGACCGCGCCATTGTCGGCCGACGACGCGGACGCGTTCACCGAGAAGTTCGGCATCCCCGTGCTGACCTCCTACGCGGCAACGGAATTCGGTGGCGGCGTGGCCGGCTGGACGCTGGCCGATCACCGGGAACACTGGCAGGCCAAACGAGGCAGTGTCGGGCGGGCCAACCCCGGCGCGCGGCTTCGCGTCGTGGACGCGGACTCCGGGAAGCCACTGCCGGCCGACCAGCCCGGCCTGCTCGAGGTGAAACCGGCTCAGCTCGGCCCCGACGCGGAGTGGCTGCGCACCACCGACATCGCCCGCATCGACGCCGACGGATTCCTGTGGATCCTCGGACGCGCCGATCAGGCCATCATCCGAGGCGGTTTCAAGGTGATGCCCGACGACGTGCGCGCCGCGCTGGAACACCATCCGGCGGTGCAGGGCGCGTCGGTGGTCGGTCTGCCCGACCCCCGGCTCGGGGACACCCCGGTCGCGCTGGTCGAGCTGCGCGCGGGCGCCTCGGCCACCGCGGACGACCTGCTGGATTTCCTGAACACGCGGCTGGCCCGCTACGAGATGCCCAGCGAGATCGTCATCGTCGACGCGATTCCCCGGACCCCGTCGGGCAAGCCCGACCTGACCGCTGTCCGATCCCACTTCGTCCGGGTATGAGCGGCGCGCACGACACCGTACCGGCACTGCTGCGCGCCCGGTCTACTCTGGGCGACAAGGCCCTGCTGATCTGTGACGACGAGCGTCTGAGCTACGCCCAGGCCGCCGCCCGCTCCGCGGAAGTCGCGGCTCGGCTGGTAGCCCTCGGTGTGGGCAGGGGTTCGCACATCGGGCTGCTGTACCCCAACGGTGCGGACTTCGTCGTCGGGCTCTTCGCGGCCGCCCGTATCGGCGCGGTGGTGGTGCCGTTCTCGACGTTCAGCACCGCTCCGGAGCTGCTCGGCCAACTCGTCGACAGCGATGTGGCGGTGCTGCTGGCGACGCGGTCCCATCGTTCGCACGACTACGTGCAGCGGCTGACCGAGGCGCTCGGCGAGGCGCTGCCGGCGTCCGGCCCGATCATGTGCGCGGCGGTGCCGGTGCTGCGCCACGTGCTGTTCACCGACGAGCTTGCGGCGATCGACCCGCGCCACGTCACCGTGACGGCGCTCGAGGACGATGTCGACGGGTGCGACGTTCTGGCCGTCATCTACACCTCCGGATCCACCAGCACGCCCAAGGGAGTGGTACACACCCACCAGGGGCTGCTCACCCATCAGCACAACCTCAACGCGATCCGTCGGCTCGGCCGCGACGACCGGCTGTTCTGCAACTCGCCGTTCTTCTGGATCGGCGGCTTCGCCTTCGGCCTGCTGGCCACCGCGGTGGCCGGAGCCACCCTGATCTGCTCCAACGCCACCGACCCGGCCGCCACGCTCGATCTGCTCGAGGCCGAAAAGCCCACCATCACCAACGGATTCGCCGCCGGCATCGCTCACCTGGTCCGCCACCCGAGCTTTGGCGCCCGGGATCTGAGCTCGATGCGGCGCGGCAACCTGTACCCGATCATGGCATCCGAGGTCCGGCCTGCGGACCCGCAGCTGCGGCACAACATGCTGGGCATGACCGAGACCGGCAGCGTGATACTGATCAGCGGCGACGAATCCGATCAACCCGAGTCCCGCCGGGGCTCCTACGGCCATCCGGCACCAGGTTTCCAGACCCGCGTGATCGACCCCGGCACCGGCGCCGAGGCAGGCACCGGCGAGCTGCTGGTGCGCGGCCCGCACCTGATGCAGGGCTACTACGGCAGGCGCCGGGAGGACTGCTTCGATGAAGACGGCTGGTTCCACACCGGCGATCTGGTGCGCCGCGACGACGACGGCTTGTTCTACTTCCTCGGGCGGGCAGGCTCGATGATCAAGACCGCGGGCGCCAACGTCGCTCCCCCGGAAGTGGAGAACGCGCTCGCCGAGGTGTGCGAGGCCCTCGGCGTCGATGCCACCGTCCACGTTCTCGGCCTTGCCCATCCGCAACGTGGTCAGGTCGTCGCCGCGGTCATCGCCACCGACGGCGGCGACCCCGTCGACGACCAGCGGTTGCGCGACGGGCTGCGCACCCGGCTGTCCAGCTACAAGATCCCGCGCCGGTTCGCCGCCATCCGGCGCGCCGACCTCCCGCTGCGCTCCAGCGGCAAGGTGGATCTCGCCGCACTGACAGAGCTCTTCGATGGCTGACACGATCGACGCCCTGCTGCGCGATGCGGCCCATCGGCACGCCACCAAGGACGCCGTCGTGGAGCCCGGGACACGACTCACCTACCGCGAGCTCGACATCCAGACCCTCGAGTTGGCCGCCGCGTTCCTCGACGCCGGCATCAACAAGGGCTGCCGGGTCGGCTTGCTCATGCCCAACGGCGTGCAGTGGGCTCGAATCGCGTTCGCGCTGACCAGGGTCGGCGCCGTGCTGGTTCCGCTGAGCACCCTGTTCACCCCGCCGGAGTTGAGCGCGGCGCTGCGGACCGCAGCCGTGCAGCACCTGATAGCGGTCGACGAGTTCCGGGGGCGGCGCTATCTGGATGACCTGCCGCCGGCCGGTGACCTGCCCGCGCTGCGGACTGTGCACCGGACCGCGGCGCTGCCCGCCGAAGGCGGTGGGGCGGCACACCGGGTCGCCGACGTGCTGGCGCGGACCGTGCGCCCGGCCGACCCGCTGGCCATCCTGTTCACCTCGGGCAGCAGCGGCGCCCCCAAGGGTGTCCGGCACTCCCACGGCAACGCCATCGACGCCGTACGGTCCGGGCTGGCGGCCCGCCGCGTGGACGCCGACACCCGGCTGTACCTGCCGATGCCGTTCTTCTGGGTCGGCGGATTCGCCGGCGGCTTGATGTCGGCACTGGTCGCCGGCGCCACCCTGGTGACCGAGGCGGTGCCCGAACCGGATTCGACGTTGCGGCTGCTGACCGCCGAGGGGGTGACGCTGTTCCGCGGCTGGCCGGACCAGGCCGACGCGCTGGCCCGCCACCGCGACCAGGCCGGCGCGGCGCCGGCCGACCTCAGCGCGCTGAAGCCCGGCAGCCTCGAGGCGCTGCTCCCCGAAGGCGAGAGATCCCGGCCGGGGTCCAGGGCCCGGCTGTTCGGCATGACCGAGTCGTTCGGCCCCTACTGCGGCTACCCGGCCGACACCGACATGCCCGAATCCGCCTGGGGCAGCTGCGGAAAGCCGTTCGACGGGATGACGGTGCGGGTGGTCGATCCCGACACCGGCACACCGGTGTCCACGGGTGAGGCCGGCATGATCCAGATCCGGGGACCTCACGTGATGCAGGGCATCTGCCGGCGCAGCAGAGAAGAGGTCTTCACCGCCGACCGGTACTACCCCACCGGCGATCTCGGGCACCTCGACGCCGACAAATTCCTGTTCTTCGACGGCCGGGCCGACGACATGTTCAAGGTCAGCGGAGCCACGGTGTATCCGAGCGAAGTCGAGCGGGCGCTACGCGGCCTGACCGGTGTCCGGGCGGCCTTTGTGACCAACGTCGCGGGCCCGGCGGGTGAGCGGGTCGGCGCCGCCGTCGTGTGCGACGCACCGACGACCGTCGCGGACCTGCGCGCCGCAGCCAGGGCGGTGCTCAGCCCCTTCAAGGTTCCCACGGTGTGGGCGCTGCTCGACGACGAGGACGCGGTGCCCCGCGGGGCCACCGGAAAGGTCGATGCGGCCCGGTTGCGGGCCATGCTCTTGCTCAGATGACCAGGCGGGCGCGCAGGCCGTCGATGTCGGCGTCGGAATAGCCCGCCTCACGCAGTACCTCGTCGGAGTGCTCCCCCAGCAGGGGTGCACGCCTGCGGATTTCACCGGGAGTCTCCGAGAGCCGGAACGGTGTCTCGATGATCGGGACGTGGTGCGCGGCGCCGGGGAACGCCACCCTCTGCAGGTAACCCATCTCGTTGATGTGGGCGTCGTCGAGGACCTCCTGAGTCGAGTGCATCGGCGCGGCCGGGAGTTTCGCCGACTCGAGCAGCCCCAGAACCTCAGCCTTGGTCTTCTCTGCGCACCACCGACTCATGATGTCGTTGAGTTCGTCGCCGTGGCGCCAGCGCAGGTCGTCGTCGGCGAATCTGGGGTCGTCGTAGAGTTCGGGGCGCCCGATCAGCCGGCACCACCGCTTGAACATCGGTTGCCCGGCGACCTGGAGCAGCACCCAGCCACCGTCGCGGGTGCGGTACAGATCGCAGGGCGCCACGGACGTGCCCTGGTTGGCCATCCGGGGCTTGTCGGCGCTCAGCAGGTCGCGTTCGATCAGGAAGGCGTTGGACAACATCAGCGCGGTCGGTAGCAATGCTCCTTCGACATGCTGGCCCACCCCGGTGCGGTCGCGGTGATACAGCGCCATCATCACACCGATGGTCAGCGTCAGCGCCGTGCCGAAGTCGGCGTACGGGACCACTGTGCGAATGGGTTGATCCGGTAGGCCCTGACGGTAGGTCGCGCCCGACATGACCTGTCCTGCCCCGTCGAAGCCGATGCGGTCGCTGTAGGGGCCACCCTCGCCGTACGCGGTGGCGCTGGCCAGGATGATGTCCGGCTTGACCGCCCGCAGCGATTCGTAATCCAGTCCATTGGCCCGCATGCCGGCGGCAGGCATGTTGGCGACCACGATGTCGGCGCCGGTCACCAGCCGACGGGTGACCGCTCGGCCCTCGTCGGTCGTGGTGTCCAGCGTCAGCGAGCGCTTGTTGCGGTTGCACTGCAGGAAGGTTGCGCCTTCGCCGGTCTCGGTGACCGCTTGCACCCACCGGTCCTCCCCGCCGTCCCGCTTCTCGACGCGGATGACGTCGGCGCCCATGTCGGCCAGCAGGGCCGAACACCACGGCGCGGCGATGAAGCGGCCGAAATCCAGTACCCGTACGCCGTCGAGCACCCGCATCGACGCTGTCCCCTCCTCGGTCATCGCGCCGACACCGTGCGCGTGGGCGGCGACACCGGCATCACTCGATCACTCCGCGGCGGGTCAGGTGGGCGATCAACGGTTCGGCGCCGGCGGCCAGATGCTCAGACATCGCGCTGCGCGCCGCAGACTCGTCGCGAGCGCGGAGCGCGGCAAGGATGTGGCGGTGGTGTGCGTTGGACTTCTCGGGCCACCCGCTGATGGTGGGAAACAGCGATTCCGGTGCGTAACGGGTGATTTGTGACATCAGCTGGGCCAGCTTCGGCGAATCGGCGGCCACGTTGATCGCCCGGTGGAACTCGTGGTTCAGCCGTACTGCGCGTTCCCCGTCGTCGGCGGCGTAAGCACGCTCCAACTCGTTCTGGATCTGCTCGAGCTCGCGCAACTGGGTTTCGGTGATACCGACCGCCGCCCTGGCCGTCAGTTCCGCGCCGAGGTAGGCCTGCACGTTCGACACGTCGGTGACATCGCGATGCGTCACCGGGCGCACCACGAAACCGCGGCGGGGTTGCTGCTCGAGCAACCCCTCTGCCTTCAGCTCGAACAGCGCCTCGCGCACCGGGGTGACGCTGACACCCAATTCGGCGGCGAGCTGGTCCAGACGCACGTAGGCCCCGGCTGCGTAGGACCCGTCGAAGATCCGCCGCCGGACATAGCGTGCAACATCCTCGGCGAGCTGCGGACGCGCAGCGAAATCGGGGACGCTCATCCCGTCACACCCGGTAGTCCGCGAGCAGCCGCTTGCTGATGATGTTCTTCTGGATCTCGCTGGTGCCCTCGCCGATCAGCAGAAACGGCGCGTCGCGCATGAGCCGTTCGATCTCGTACTCCTTGGAATAACCGTATCCGCCGTGGATCCGGAAGCTCTGCTGGGTGACCTCGGCACAGACCTCGCTGGCGAAGTACTTCGCCATACCGGCCGCCACGTCGTTGCGTTCGCCGGAGTCCTTCATGCGGGCCGCGTTGACCATCATCAGATGGGCTGCCTCGACCTTGGTCGCCATCTCGGCGAGCTGGAACGCAATGGCCTGATGCTCGGCGATCGGCTTGCCGAAGGTGCTGCGCTGCTGGGCGTATCGCACCGCGAGCTCGAAGGCCCGGATACCCACACCGCAGGCACGGGCAGAGACGTTCACCCGACCCACCTCGACGCCGTCCATCATCTGGAAGAACCCCTGACCGGGTGCCTCGCCGAGAATGTCCGTGGCGTTGGCGTGATAGCCGTCGAAGATCAGCTCCGTGGTGTCGATGCCCTTGTAGCCCAGTTTGTCGAGCTTCCCGGGGATGACCAAACCCGGCGCCACTTCACCGAAGCCGCTGGGCTTTTCGACCAGGAACGCGGTCAGGTTGCGGTGGGGCTTGTCGGCGCCCTCGTCGGTGCGGACCAGCGCCGCCACCAACGTGGAACTCCCACCATTGGTCAACCACATCTTCTGGCCGTCGATCGTGTACGTCCCGTCGCCGTTCTTCCTCGCGCGGGTACGGATCGCCGCGACATCGGACCCGAGCTCGGGTTCGGACATCGAGAACGCGCCGCGGGACTCTCCGGTGGCCATCTTTGGCAGGTGGTATCGCTTCTGCTCGTCGGTGCCGTGTTGACGGATCATGTAGGCGACGATGAAGTGGGTGTTGATCACGCCGGACACGCTCATCCAGCCGCGGGCGAGTTCCTCGACACACAGCGCATACGTCAGCAGCGACTCCCCCAGCCCGCCGTACTCCTCGGGAATCATCAACCCGAACAGGCCCATCTCCTTCATCGCGTCGACGATGCCCTGAGGGTACTGGTCGGCGTGTTCGAGTTCCTGTGCGCTGGGGATGATTTCCTTGTCGACGAACTGCCGCACGGTGGTGACGATCTCGGTCTGGAACTCGGTGAGGCCGAGCGTCTGGGCCAGCTTGGTCACGCCGGCACTCCTTTTCCGGTGACGGACTCGAATACCGCGGCCAGCCCCTGGCCACCGCCGATGCACATCGTTTCCAGGCCGTAACGGCCACCGCGACGGTGCAGTTCGCGCGCCAGCGTCGCGAGCATCCGCCCACCGGTGGCACCGACGGGGTGGCCCAGCGAAATGCCCGAGCCGTGCACGTTGGTGCGATCGAGATCGGCGTCGCCGAACTTCCATTCCCGCAGACAGGCCAACGCCTGGGCGGCGAACGCCTCGTTGAGCTCGATGAGGTCCATATCGGCCAGCGTGAGCCCGGCCTTGCCCAGCGCCGCCTC